>NZ_QYRR01000009.1:0-151686 GCF_003591215.1 Actinomyces sp. 2119 | reverse complement strand
CCAGGGTGTCGGAGTCCTCAGCCACCGGGTCCATCGCCGCGTACAAGACCTCCTGCTCAGGAGCCCTGTAGCACACCTGCATCCCCGCCCACGTCGACTTGACCGACTCCCCCGCCGCCCGCAGGTCACCCGCCCTCGTCTCAAGGTTGCTCGCAGCCGTGTCCAGCGACTCCACGTCAAACTCCAGACACGGGATCCTCGTCTCGTCAAACGGTGCCGCAGCCACGACGCCCCCTCGTCCTATTTCCTCGGCTTGCTGATGGCCACCCGCCCACACGGGCAGGCAGCCGGTACACCACCCCCAGGAGCCTGGTACACGGTGCCCATGCGACCACACCGCACGCTACCGACCCACCTACCGCCAAGGAAGGGAAACCAGGAGACCACAACGAGATCTGAGCATTCCTACAACTCCACCCTCCCCGGATGCTGCCCCTCCTCCTCAATCCCCCGCCGGGAGCGCCACAACATCGTGACCAACAGTGACCGTCAGCGACCAGCAGTAGCCTCCAGCGGCAGCAGCGTCGGCGGCCCGTGGCATGCTTGAGCGATGCGTACCGACCACGAGGACCACAGCCGCACGAGCCGCAGTCACCGACCCGGCTCGTGGACCGACGGCCCGCTGCTGGGCCTCGACACCGAGACCACAGGCGTGGACCCAGCCCGGGACCACCTGGTCACCGCCGCCCTGGTGTGGCGTGGACCAGCGACCGGGCAGGAGGCGCGGGCGCACCATGTGCGCACCTGGCTGGCGGACCCAGGAGTCGAGATCCCCGAGGCCGCGGCGGCCGTCCACGGGATCACCACCGAGCAGGCCCGCAGCGCTGGCAGCCCTCCGGCCCAGGTCCTGCGCGAGCTCACCGCCGAGCTGGTCACGACCCTGCGGGCCGGGACCCCCGTGGTGGTCTTCAACGCCTCATTCGACCTCACCCTCCTGGACCACGAGCTGGTCCGCCACCACCTGCCTACCTTGGAGGAGCAGCTGGGGCACCCCCCGGCGCCCGTGGTGGACCCCCTGGTCATGGACCGGGCCGTGGACCGCTTCCGCCGGGGCAAGCGCCGCCTGTCGGACCTGTGCACGGTCTACGGCGTAGGCGTCGAGAGCACGCTGCACACCGCGGAGGTGGACGTCACCGCGACCCTGGACGTGCTGGAGGCGATGGTCACCGCCCACCCCGTCCTGGCACGCCTGGAGGTGACCGATCTGGTCCCCTGGCAGGCTGCGGCCCACCGCCGCTGGGCCGAGTCCTTCAACGCCTGGCTGGCGCGCAAGGCCCCGTCCCGGGCTCCCGCCTCACTGGACTGGCCCCTGCAGGCGCCCGGCTGACAGGCGCTCGTGCCGCACCGCCCGCTCAGGCCTCCGGGCGGCCAGTGTAGTTGGGCGCCTCGACGGTCATCTTGACGTCGTGAGGGTGGGACTCCTTGAGCCCGGCGCTGGTGATGCGCACGAACTGGCCCCGCTCCTTGAGCTCGGTCACGCTACGCGCGCCAACGTAGAACATGGACTGGTGCAGGCCACCGACCAGCTGGTAGACCACGTCCGCCAGAGACCCGGAGAAGGGGACCTGCCCCTCCACGCCCTCGGGGATGAGCTTGTCGTCACCGGAGACGTCCGCCTGGAAGTAGCGGTCCTTGGAGTAGGAGGTGCGCCCGCGCGAGCTCATGGCCCCCAGCGACCCCATGCCCCGGTAGCGCTTCCACTGCTTGCCGTTGACGAAGACCAGGTCCCCGGGGGACTCGGTACAGCCTGCCAGCAGGGAGCCCAGCATAACCGTGTCCGCCCCAGCCACCAGGGCCTTGGCGATGTCGCCGGAGTACTGCAGGCCGCCGTCGGCGATCAGCGGCACCCCGGCAGGGGCGCAGGCACGTGCGGCCTCGTAGACAGCCGTCACCTGGGGCACTCCCACCCCCGCGACCACGCGCGTGGTGCAGATCGACCCCGGCCCCACCCCCACCTTGACCGCGTCCACGCCCGCGTCAATGAGGGCCTGGGCGCCCTCCCGCGTGGCCACGTTGCCGCCGACGACCTCAATGCCGCTGAAGGCGGGGTCGGACTTGAGCCGGCCGATCATCTCCAGCGCCAGCCGGGCACCCCCGTTGGCCGTGTCCACCACCAGGACGTCCACACCGGCCTCCGCCAGGGCGGTTGCGCGCTGCCAGGTGTCGCCCCAGTAGCCCACCGCGGCGCCCACCACGAGGCGCCCGGCGTCGTCCTTGGTGGCCTGGGGGTACTGCTCGGTCTTGACGAAGTCCTTGACGGTGATCAGCCCGGTCAGCCGCCCGTCCGGGTCGATGACGGGCAGCTTCTCGACCCGGTGCTCAGCCAGGAGGGCCTTGGCCGCCTCCCGGGAGATCCCCGTCGGGCCGGTCACCAGGCGCTCGCGCGGAGTCATGCAGTCGCGCACCGTCAGGACCGACCACTGGTCGGTGGGGACGAAACGCAGGTCCCGGTTGGTGATGATGCCCAGGAGGCTGCCGTCCTCCTCCACCACGGGCAGCCCGGAGACCTTGTAGTGGCCGCACAGCCGGTCCAGCTCGGCGATGGTGGCCCCGGGCCCGACCGTGACCGGGTCGGTCACCATGCCGGACTCGGAGCGCTTGACGCGCCTGACCTGCTCGGCCTGCTCCTCGATGGGCAGGTTGCGGTGCAGGACGCCGACGCCGCCCTGCCGGGCCATAGCGATGGCCATAGCCGACTCCGTGACGGTGTCCATCGCGGCGGAGACCAGCGGCGTGGCCAGGGAGATCCTGCGGGTCAGGCGGGAGGTGGTATCGACCTCGGAGGGGACGACGTCCGTGAGGCGTGGCAGCAGGAGCACGTCGTCGTAAGTCAGTCCGGTGGGGGCGTAGACGTCGGGGCTGGTGATCGAGTCGCTCACACGGGCATGGTAAGACGTCGCGCCACCCGTACGCACGTGCCCGCAAGGGCTCGGCGATCCACGCACACTGTCCCGACGGGGGCGGCTATCATGGAGAGAACATCTCTTTTGCACCGCGTGGTCGTTTTTCAATCATAAAGATGCAAAAAAATCTTGCCATTCGCTTTGTAGGATCCTACTGTTGTGCCTAGCCGCCGTGCCACGGGTACGGCACAGAACCCTGCAACTCGTCGTAAGGAGGGACGGTCCGATGCACGACTCCTCACGCTTACCCGGACCAATCTCGGCACTGTGGGAGTGGCAGTACCGGGGAGCCTGCTTAGGCATGGACTCAGCGGTGTTCTTCCACCCCGACGGGGAGAGGGGCAGCTCGCGCCGCAAGCGGGACGACGGCGCCAAGGCGATCTGTCAACGCTGCCCCGTCATCAACGAGTGCCGCGAGCACGCCCTGCGCACCCATGAGCCCTACGGGGTGTGGGGCGGCATGAGCGAGGACGAGCGCCGCACCTACCACGAGCACGAGGCCCGCCGCCTCGTCAGCACCTCCGCCTGACTCCGCACGCGGCCCTCACAGGCCCTTCACGGACACCGCGACCCGCGTACAACTGACCAGGTTTGACCAGTCCGGGCCGTCAGGGGCCGCCACGACCCGGCTACTACGGCAGAGTCCGCCAGGCGCAGCGGTAGGACGAAGGGGAGAAGCACGACACTGGTGCTTCTCCCCTTGCCACATGATGCTGTCACTGATGCCACTGACTGGCAGCCGGACAGGTGACTGCTACCGACCGACGTCGGCACGGCGTCACCGGTTACAGCGCCAACCAGTGCCAGCCAGCACCACGAGGGTCACGCGCCTGCGGGCGTCACCTGGTGACGACGGCGAGGACGTCACGGGCGGAGAGGATGAGGTAGTCCTCGCCCTCATAGGTGACCTCGGTGCCTCCGTACTTGGAGTAGATGACGACGTCGCCCTGGGCGACGTCGACCGGGACACGGTTACCGGAGTCGTCGACACGGCCGGGACCCACGGCCACGACCTTGCCCTCCTGCGGCTTCTCCTTGGCGGTGTCAGGAATGACCAGACCGGATGCGGTGGTCTCCTCAGCCTCGAGGGTCTGGACGACGATACGGTCCTCGAGCGGCTTGATGGAGATCGACATTGGGGACCTCCCCTTCTCGCTTCTCAGCGTGCGGTGGAACGACGTGTTCGCCCTCCACGGGAGCAGCTGGCCGCCGTCGCGGGAGCCGACCAGAGACAGGTGGAGCGCAAGTCGCAGATCGCGCCCACCACCCCCGACCGGGCCCAGCCAGAGCGGGAAGCGCCAGGACACGGCCTGCGCCTGGCCAGAATCTACGACGGTGTTAGCACTCAGTCAATGCGAGTGCCAACATGTCCTCCTGGTTTCGCCAACGGCGTCAGTCACCCGCTGGGCTGTTCCCGCGCTGCCCCCACACTGTTCCGTACCGCTTTCGGGGCGTCCTTCTACCTCACCTGCTACCTCACCTGCGCTGCTCCCCTACAGCCGTCCCATCACACCACCGCACCGCCCCGAGCGCCTGACCCGGCTGCGGGCCCGGCCGTGACATGATCACCCCGATGGCCACCTCCGACCTCGCCCTGCTGCTGACTCCTGAGGGGTGGGCGCTCCTGTCCTCCCTGCCCCCCTACGACCCCCAGCAGTCCCTGGCCCTGAGCCGCTCGCTACGGGAGGAGGGCCACGCCCCCGCCCTGGTGTCCGCGGCCCTGACCCAGCAACGGCTGCGCTCCCGGGCCACCGCCAAGTTCGGCCCCTTCGCCCAGACGATGCTCTTCACGCCCGACGGTCTGGAGCAGGCCACCCGCCTGACCGTGGCCGCCCACCACGCCGCACGCTACGCGGCAGCCGAGTCCGCTCGCGTGGCAGACCTCGGGTGCGGCATCGGCGGGGACGCCATCGCCCTGGCCGGCCTTGAGCTGCCCGTCCTGGCTGTCGATCGCGACGAGACCACTGCCGCCCTGGCCACGGTCAACCTCATGCCCTTCCCTCACGCCACTGTCCGGTGCGCGGACGCCCTGGAGGTGGACCTGGCCGCCGAGGGCGTCGACGCCGTCTTCGCTGACCCCGCGCGCCGCGCCGACGGCAGGCGGCTCACCAGCCCCGGGCAGTGGTCACCGCCGCTGGAGGAGGTCCTGGCCCTGCGCGGAAGGGTGGACGCCCTCGGCGTCAAGATCGCCCCGGGCACCGACCACGCCGAGCTGCCTCCCGACGCCCACGTGCAGTGGGTCAGTGTGGACCGCGACGTCGTGGAGGCCGCCGTGTGGTGCGGCCCCCTGGCTCCTGAGGGGCCGGGACGCTCCGCGCTGGTCCTGCACGACGACGGCTCAGGAGGCACCACCTCGCACCTGCTGAGCGATCCCGACGGCACCGACCCCTCGCTGCCTCCCGCCCAGCTCGACCCCGTCGTCTCCCTTGAGGACCTCGGCCCCCTCATCCACGAGCCCGACGGCGCCGTCATCCGTGCGGGCCTGGTGGCCCTGGCCGCTGAGCGCCTAGGGGCACGACCTGTCGGTCCTCGCATCGCCTACCTGACAGGCAGCACCCCGGCAGGTCCCGGGCTGTCACCCTTCCTACGCTCCTGGCACCTGCGCGAGGTCCTGCCCCTGCGTCTCAAGGCACTGCGCTCACGAGTACGCGCCCACGGGATCGGCAGCCTGGAGATCCACCGGCGCGGCGTGGAGGTCTCCCCGGAGGCGCTACGCGCCTCGCTGCGGCTGCGCGGGAACGCCAGTGAGACCTGGCTGGTGACCAGGGTCGGCAGCAGCGCCAGAGGAGTGGTCCTCGTCGTCGAGCCGACCAGCGCTGGACACCCAGTCCGCCCTGTCCCTGCGGACGACACCCCCCTGTGAGCCCCCTGTGGCGTCTCACCGCGCACCCGCCCGGCCAGCCGCTCTGGCCGGCACCGCCTCGCAGCCACCCCCGCCCCTCATCATTGACCCGCCACGTCTGACAACCCGTGACTCGTCCCGGTCCACCCAAGGAGAACCGATGTCCGTATCCCGCACCGCACCTCCTGCGCCTCCCGCTCCAGCCTGTGACGCGGCGGCTCGTGCGGCGGACCACCCGCGCCGCCACCGGCTGGCCTTCGCCTCCTCGCCCCGCTCCACCCTGGGCGTGGAGTGGGAGCTGGCCCTCATCGACCGTGACAGCCTCGACCTGCGTCAGTGCGCGGCGGAGGTCCTCGCTGCTGTCGGGGACGACCCGCACATCCACGGGGAGATGATGCTTAACACCATCGAGCTGGTCTCCGGGGCCCGCTCCACCGTGAGTCAGTGCATGGAGGACCTTGCCTTCGCCTTCGACCGGGTCCTGCCGGTGACGAACCCCCTGCGGGTGGACCTTGCCTCGGCTGGCACCCACCCCTTCGCCGACCCGCTGGTGCAGAAGGTCACCGACGCCGAGCGCTACGCGCGACTGGTGGACCGCACCCGGCTGTGGGGGCACCAGATGCTCATCTTTGGCACCCATGTCCACGTGGGCGTAGAGGAGCGTGCCAAGGTCCTGCCGATCCTCAGCGCCCTGCTCACCCGTACCGCCCACCTACAGTGCCTGAGCGCGTCCTCGCCCTTCTGGGCCGGGACTGACACCGGCTACGCCGACAACCGGGCCATGATGTTCCAGCAGCTGCCCACAGCCGGGGCACCCGAGCAGCTCGGCTCCTGGGAGGAGCTGGAAGGCTACACCGGCGACCTCATCCGCACCGGCGTCATCGAGGAGTTCTCGGAGATCCGCTGGGACGTGCGCCCCTCACCCCGTCTGGGCACGATCGAGGTCCGTGCCTGCGACGCCGCCACGAACCTCACCGAGCTGGCCGGGGTCGCCGCCCTGACCCAGTGCCTGGTAGAGGACTTCTCCCGCCGCCTGGACCGGGGCCAGGAGCTGGAGTCCATGCCAGACTGGTACGTGGCGGAGAATAAGTGGCGATCGGCCCGCTACGGAATGGAGGCCGTCCTCATCGTCAACGCCGCAGGCGAGGAGGAGCCGGTGGCAGACACCATTACGCGGATGCTGGCAGAGCTGGCGCCCGTGGCCGAGGACCTGGGGTGCGCGGCCGAGCTCGACGGCGTGCGTGCGACCTTGGAGACCGGGGCCTCCTACCAGCGCCAGATCGCCGCCGCCCACGCGGCAGGAGGCATGAAGGAGGCTGCGGTCAGGCTCCTGCTCGCCGAGGCCCGGGCAGGCCGCCCGCTGCGCCCCGCCGAGGTGCTCTCCTCCGCCTCACCGCACCACCGTGACGTCCAGCGGCATGCTGGAGTCGGGACCGAAGCCCATGGGTGAGGGGGGCAGGCCCGACCGCACTGCCGCCGCTCCCAGGGCCGCAATCTGTGCCCCGTTGTCGGTGCAGTAGCGCGGCGGCGGGATCCGCAGGTCCAGTCCCGCAGCCTCGCAGCGACGGGCGGCCAGCTGGCGCAGACGGGAGTTGGCGGAGAAGCCGCCCCCGACCACGAGCGTGTCACAGTCGTAGTCCAGGCAGGCCTGCACCGCCTTAGCCGTCAGGGAGTCGTTGACGGCCTCGGAGAACGCCGCGCACACGTCGGCCCGGCGGACCTCCTCACCGCTGCCCTGAGCGGACTCGACGTGACGGGCTACCGCCGTCTTGAGACCTGAGAAGGAGAAGTCGTAGCGGTGGCGCTGCCTGTCCTTGGCCGCAGCCAGCCCCCGGGGGAAGCGGACTGCAGTGACGTCCCCCTCACGGGCCAGCCGGTCCACGTGCGGTCCTCCCGGGTAGGGCAGCCCCAGAAGACGCCCGACCTTGTCGAAGGCCTCGCCTGCGGCGTCGTCCAGCGTGCCCCCCAGCTCCTCGACGTCGGCAGCAAGGTCGCGCACGCTCAGCAGGCTAGAGTGCCCGCCGGAGACGACCAGCCCCACAAAACGCTGCGGAAGCGACTCGCCTACCAGCCCGGCCACAGCCAGGTGCCCCACGACGTGGTTGACGCCGTACACGGGTACCCCCAGGGAGGCGGCCAGCGCCTTGGCAGCCGAGATACCCACCGTCAACGACCCGACGAGCCCGGGGCCGGCACTGACCGCGACCGCGTCCACCTCCTCCAGGTTGACTCCCGCCTGCTCCAAGGCGGAATCCAAGGTGGGCAGGAAGGACTCCAGGTGGGCGCGGGAGGCGATCTCGGGGATGATGCCGCCGTAGCGCGCGTGCTCCTCCATGGAGGTGGCCGTCACCTCGCTTAGGAGCGTCTCGCCACGCACCAGCGCCACGCCGGTCTCGTCACAGGTGGACTCGATACCGAGGATCAGGGGACTGCTCACGGCAGCCAGCCTAGCGCCCCGAATGCGGCGCGCACGCCCCGCCTGCTGCACGTCTTCAGCCTGCTACCCACACGGGTAGGCTCCCGCAACGCCGCGCATCCGGCGCTCCGGCCGGGTCGCCCGCCCTGACGATGTGCAGCAGGAGGTCAGTGGGCCTTCTGGCCCTTCCACAGGGCGTGGCCCAGGTCGCGGTTGAGGCGGGAGATGACCTCCAGAGGCACCGACTTGGGGCACACCGCCGCGCACTCACCGATGTTGGTGCAGCCACCGAAGCCCTCAGCGTCGTGCTGGCCCAGCATGCTCACCACCCGCGCCAGGCGCTCAGGCTGTCCCTGCGGCAGCAGGCCCAGGTGGGCGATCTTGGCGCCGGTGAACAGCATGGCCGACGCGTTGGGGCAGGCAGCCACACAGGCGCCGCAGCCGATGCACGCGGCTGCCTCGAAGGCGGCGTCAGCCTTCTCCTTCTGCACGGGCACGGAGTGGGCCTCAGGCGCGCCACCGGTGTTCACCGAGATGTAGCCGCCCGCCTGGACGATGCGGTCCAGGGCGCTGCGGTCCACGATAAGGTCGCGCAGCACCGGGAAGCCAGTGGAGCGCCACGGCTCGATGGTGATGGTAGAGCCGTCCTTGAAGGAGGGATCCTCCGAGAGGTGACGCATGTGCAGCTGGCAGGTGGTGGAGCGGATGGGACCGTGGGCCTGGCCGTTGATGACCACGCCGCACTGGCCACAGATCCCCTCACGGCAGTCCGAGTCGAAGGCCACCGGCTCCTTGCCCTCGGCAAAGAGCTGTTCGTTGAGCAGGTCAAGGACCTCCAGGAAGCTCATGTGCTCCTCGATGCCGCTCATGGCGTACTCCTCGAAGTGCCCCGGGGAGTCCTGGTTCTGCTGGCGCCAGATCTTGAGCTTGATGTTCACTTGTAACTCCGCTGCTTGAGCTCGATGTCCTTGTAGATAAGGTCCTCCTTGTGGAGGACCGGCGGCTGGTCGTCCCCGCCCCACTCCCAGGCCGCCACGTAGAGGAACTCGTCGTCGTGGCGCATCGCCTCCCCCTCCGGGGTCTGGGACTCAGCCCGGAAGTGCCCGCCGCAGGACTCCCTGCGGTGCAGGGCGTCAATGCACATGAGCTCGGCAAGCTCAAAGAAGTCGAGGAGACGACCGGCCTTCTCCAGGGCCTGGTTGAGCTCGTCGGCCTGGCCCGTGACCCGGGCGTCGCGCCAGAACTCCTTCTTCAGCTCCCGGATCTGCCTGATCGCGGTGCGTAGGCCCTCCTCCCGACGCTCCATCCCGCAGTACTCCCACATGATGCGCCCCAGGGCCATGTGGAAGTCGTCCACGCTGCGGCTGCCGCGCAGCGCCATGAGCCGGGCGATGCGCTCCTCGACATCGCGCCTGGCCTGGGCGATCTCGGGGGCGCCGGGGTCAACCTTGCCCAGGCGCAGCATGTCCGCCAGGTAGTCGTTCATCGTGTCCGGCAGGACAAAGTAGCCGTCCGCCAGCCCCTGCATCAGCGCCGAGGCGCCCAGGCGGTTGGCGCCGTGATCGGAGAAGTTCGCCTCCCCCGCCACGTACAGCCCGGGGATGTTGGACTCCAGGTCGTAGTCCACCCACAGGCCGCCCATGGTGTAGTGCACGGCCGGGTAGATGCGCATGGGCACCTCGTAGGGGTCGTCACCGGTGATGCGCTGGTACATCTCGAAGAGGTTGCCGTAGCGCGCGGAGACCGCGTCGCGCCCCAGGCGGCCGATAGCCTCAGAGAAGTCCAGGTACACGCCGCGACGCATCATGCGCTCGTTGCCGGCAGGGTCGCGCTCCTTGATCGCCGGGCCGACGCCACGTCCCTCGTCACACATGTTCTTGGCCTGGCGGGAGGCGATGTCACGCGGGACCAGGTTGCCGAAGGCCGGGTAGATGCGCTCCAGGTAGTAGTCGCGATCCTCCTCGGGAATGTCACGGGGGTCCTTGTCACAGTCCTCGGCCCTCTTGGGGACCCAGATGCGCCCGTCGTTGCGCAGGGACTCGCTCATCAGGGTCAGCTTGGACTGGAAGTCACCGGACTGAGGGATGCAGGTGGGGTGGATCTGGGTGTAGCAGGGGTTGGCGAAGTAGGCGCCCTTGCGGTGCGCCCGCCAGATGGCGGTGGCGTTGCAGCCCATCGCGTTGGTGGACAGGAAGAACACGTTGCCGTAGCCGCCCGAGGCCAGTACAACCGCGTCGGCCAGGTGGGTGTCGATGGCGCCGGTGACCATGTCACGCGAGACGATCCCACGGGCGCGCCCATCCACAACGATAAGCTCGACCATCTCGTGGCGGCGGAACTCCGTGACGGTCCCGGCGTGCACCTGGCGCTCCAGGGCCTGGTAGGCACCAATGAGCAGCTGCTGGCCGGTCTGGCCGCGGGCGTAGAAGGTCCGCGAGACCTGGACGCCGCCGAAGGAGCGGTTGTCCAGCAGGCCCCCGTACTCACGGGCGAAGGGCACCCCCTGGGCCACGCACTGGTCGATGATGTTGGCGCTGACCTCCGCCAGTCGGTAGACGTTGTCCTCCCGGGCCCGGTAGTCCCCTCCCTTGACCGTGTCGTAGAAGAGCCGATAGGTGGAGTCCCCGTCGTTGCGGTAGTTCTTCGCGGCGTTGATACCACCCTGGGCGGCGATGGAGTGCGCCCGACGAGCCGAGTCCTGGTAGAAGAAGACCTTGACGTTGTAGCCCTGCTCGCCCAGGGAGGCTGCCGCCGCGCCCCCGGCCAGGCCGGAACCCACGACGATGACGTCCAGCTTGCGGCGGTTGGCCGGGTTGACCAGAGCCGCCTCGAACTTGCGCTGCTCCCAGCGGCGGTCGATGGGCACGTCATGGGGGGCCTTGGTGTCGGCGATCTTGTCGCCCTCGCGGTACAGGCCGTCAACGAGCCCGTCCGTGGCGGCCGGATCGGCGGTCGTCATCACAGTAGTTGCTGTCATAGTGGTCACCTGCTCACTCTCAGTGGGACGATCCGATGCCGGCCTCAGCGGCCCTGGTGGCGTACTCGACGGCGTCCATCGGCGGCTCGGTCAGGCCGAGGAGGATGGCGGTGGGTACCGTGAGGAAGCCGATGAAGAGGGCGAAGGCGACGACGAAGGCCACAAGCCGGATGAAGGGGATGGTGGTGCCGCGCACCGCTCCCAGGGTCTGCAGGGCTGACCACACCCCGTGCCACACGTGCAGGCACAGGGCCACCAGGGCGACGGCGTAGACGAGCCACACCCACCACAGCTGGAAGCCGTAGTACATGTTCATATAGGCGCGGCCGTGCTCGTAGTGGCCGCCAGGGGTGATGTGCAGGGTGGTGAGCTGCAGGATGTGGAAGATGATGAACAGCAGCAGGATGACCCCGCCCCAGCGCATGGTGCGCATGGCGTAGCGGGAGGCGAAGTAGTCGGCCCCGGGCTTCTTCACCGCGTACCTGTCCGAGCCGCGCGCCCTCCTGTTACGCAGCCACAGGTCAAAGGCGCAGCCCGCGTGGATCACCAGGCAGGCAAGCAGCACAACCCTCAGGATCCACAGCAGCCCGCTGTAGGGCAGGAGCGGCTGGAGGAGGGTACGCAGCCAGTACGAGTAGTGGTCGAAGGCAATCTCACCCTCGAAGTAGTGGGTGTTGCCGTACATGTGCAGGAGGAGGTAGACCATGAAGACGATGCCGGAGAACGCCATAAGGCGCTTCCTGAAGACCGTGGTGAGGAAAGCGGTCCGCCTCGGCGCGGGACGAGCAGGTGTTTTGGCCACGGCCCAAGACTATCCAATGACTGGCAGCTTCTTGCCCTATCAAGGTCCTACTGGCCTCCCGGGACTGCCCGGCGACACGTCGCCTCCACCGCATCGTTGCAATGACGCGCCCGGCCACTACCGCGCCACCAGACCGGGCGGGGTCTCCCGCGCGCAGCGGGCGCCAACACTGCACACGCTTTTCGTGACACCACCATCAGGCAAATCTGTGACGCCGCCGCACTACTACACGACCTCGGCGCCGACAGGGCCAGTGGTCTCACGCAGCACCAGGCGCATGACCACGGCGTCCTCCTGCGGGTCGGCGTAGTAGCGGCGGCGGCGCCCGATCACCTCGAACCCGTGCGACTGGTAGAGCCGACGGGCCACGGCGTTGGACTCGCGGACCTCCAGCAGCACGGACCAGCAGCCCGCGCGGCGGGCGTCGTCAACCAGGGTGGTGACCAGGGTGCCCGCCAGCCCGCGGCGCCGGGCCCAGGGTGCTGTGGCCACGACCAGCAGGTCGGCCTCACCGGCACCGTCACCCAGGTAGGCACCCGCGTAGGCCAGGACCTCCTGCCCCTGTGCCGCCACGACGTAGCGCCGGTCCCCCCGGGTAACATGGGCGTCAAGCTCGCAGCGCAGGAGTCGGGGGCTCCAGGCCTGGGTGGCAAAGACCTCCTCCTCCAGCGCGGCGACCTGGGCCAGGTCAGCGGGGGTCATGTCCCGTACGCTCACGGGCCGGTGGACAGGCGAGTGCTCCTGAGTCACTGGCTGCCGCCACGGGCCGGTGGGACGTGGACGTCAGCGTAGCGCAGGTAGAGGGGGTCGGTAGGCAGCTGCTCGCCACGTGCCAGACGGGCCAGTGCCACACGCACCTGGGCGCGGCAGTCCCCGGAGACCGGGGTCAGGACCTGCCCCCCGCCCTCGGAGGTGGAGGAGAGGGAGGTGGGGGAGACTGAGGAGCGGATGACGGGGTAGAGGACCGCTCCCGAGCCCGCCACCGCGTCACAGCTGCCCAGGTCCCCCACGTCCTGGGGCGGGCACACGACGATCTCACCGAGCCGGATGACGTCGTCGGGGCCGAGTCCGCGGTAACGGGCGGCGTAGACCTCCCTGCGCCGGGCGTCGGTGGCGACCAGGACCACCGGGTCGACCACCGGGTCACTGACGGCATCGGCCCCGGTGAGGGCGTCCAGGGCCGCGCGGGCGACGGCATCCAGGCTGGGCACCCCGTAGACGGGGACACCGCGCGCCCGTCCTACTGTTCTAGCGGCGACAAGGCCGGCACGCAGCCCCGTGAAGGGGGCGGGGCCGGTAGCGACGACGACGGCGTCCAGCGCCGCGTCCCCGGCCTGGGAGTCTGTAAGCACCTGAGCCAGCATGGGCCCCAGGGACTCGGCGTGCTGACGGGCACTGTCCTGCGCCATGTGCGCCAGGACGACAGGGCTGGTCCCACCGGTACCGGTGGGACCAGGGGCGGCGAGGACAGCGACCTGGGTACCCAGCGAGGAGTCGACGGAGAGGATACGCACAGGAACAGCCTAGCCAGGCTAGTCCTGTAGGTGGTTGACGTGGCTGTCCGGAATAGTGTCCGAGCCCAGGGGCATCCTCTGGCGGGCCTGGCGCAGCGGCGCAGTCACCCTGCGCTCATGACGCACCGTGACGACTACTGCCAGAACCCCGACCGCGACGACGGCGAGCACCGGCCCCCACACCGCCCAGCCTCCCGCCCCAGCCTGCACCTGGGTCTGAGAGGTGGAGACCACGGGCTCGGCACCGTTGCGCTCGCGCAGGACCTGGCCGTAGTCGACCAGGCTGATGGGCCCCGCCAGCAGCGTGGAGGACACCTCTCCCAGGGCGACCACGGTCATGGCCCCTGCGGGCTCCACCGCGTACCAGGCAGCGACCTCCACGTCGTGGACGAGGACGGAGGTGCCCAGACCTGCGACGTCCTCGGCCAGGGAGCCGTCAAGGACGACGTCGTCGTCAACGACGCTGGCGGAGGCCTCGTCCACCTCCACTACGACCAGCCCGACGGGCTCCTCGCCGACGGCCGCCGCAGCCGCCCAGCTGCCGACGGGCACGGGGGCTGCTGTCGGCTCGCTGCCGTCAAGGAAGCCTGGCGCCCACGCGTGGACCGGCCGGACCTGGCTGATCTCGACCTCCGCCTGCTGCTCACCCGTGTGCTGACGCACCAGCGTGGCGCCGGCGTCGCTCATCCAGGTCTGCGCCACGTCCTCAGGGTCCGTGCCCGGCACAGCCGTGGAGGAGGCCGACTGCTCCTCGACCACGGCCGGGGACTCCTTCTGCGCAGGGCAGGGCACGCCCGGGGCTGCCGAGCCCACCGGTACCACTACCACCACCAGCACAGCCAGCACGACCAGGGCCGCAGGCAGCGGGTCCGCACCCGCCCGGGCCGGGTACGCGCGTGCGCCCGACAAGCGCCCTGCTGCCCTCTCCCGCCGGGGCGGGCGCCGACCCGTCCCGCGACTCACCGTGCTCACCTGCTCACCCCTCACCAGGTACCAGGTCCGCAAGGCTGACGCCTGCCCACCGCTGGCCCACCGCCCGCACGACGACCTCGCGCGGGTCGCGCGGGTCGTCGGTCCGCATGAGGTCACCCTGGAGCATGTCGCCCGGAGCCTTGTCGGCCCCACCGGTCACCTGACCCTGGGCGTCACCCGGCAGCCGCCGGGGGCAGGTGTGGTCCTCACCCCCCGCACGACGCCGTACCTCGATCTCCAGACGGCTGTCGCTGAGGGACTCGGCCCTGCCCCGTCCCCACTCCACCACGGTGACGGAGTCCTCCATGGAGGAGTCCAGGTCCAAAGCGTCAACCTCCTCCAGGGACTCCAGGCGGTAGGCGTCCACGTGGATGAGGTCCGGCCCCGTCCCGAGGGAGGGGTGGACCCGGGCAATGATGAAGGTCGGGGAGGAGACCCGGCCACGGACCCCCAGGGCCGAGCCGACCCCCTGGGCCAGGGTGGTCTTCCCGGCCCCCAGGTCCCCGCTAAGCAGGACCAGGTCTCCGCGGCGCAGCAGGGCAGCCAGGCGGGAGCCCAGGGCACGGGTTGCGTCGGCGTCCGCGGTAGTGACAGTGACCTGGGCGACCTGGGTGTCCTGGGCGACCTGGGAGGTCTGACGGGCCTGGGTGTCCTGGGAGGGCTGCCGGGTGCTCATACCTACTCCTCGCTGCCGGTGGGCTGAGCGTAGCCTGTCGCGCCACCCGCAGGGAGGTAGTACCGGGGGACCCGGGGTCCCAGACGGGTGACGATCTCGTAGTTGATCGTGTCGCAGGCCCGGGCCCACTCGTCAGCCGTGGGGACCGGGGGACCGTCCGGCCCCGGGGACGGCGCCCCCCACAGGACCGCGACATCCCCGGCTGCTGCCGGGGCAGGCACCGCGACCCCGTCCGGCCCGGCCGCCGGCCCCAGGTCGACAACGACCTGGTCCATGCAGACCCTGCCCACCACCGTGGTCCGGTACCGCCCCACCGACACCGGGCCGCAGGAGGAGGCGGCCCGCGGCACGCCGTCGGAGTACCCCAGGGGCACGACCCCCACCCAGCGGTCGGTCGGCGCCGTCCAGGTCCCCCCGTAGGACACGGCCTGGCCCGCTGCGATCCTCTTGACCAAGGTCAAAGGAGCCTCCAGGCGCATGGCCGGGCGCAGACCCAACTCCTGGCCGGAGACCAGCGAGGGGTCAGGGCTGAGGCCGTACAGGCCGATACCTGCACGGACCAGGTCCAGACGGGCCTGAGGGTGCCACAGGAGCCCGCCGGTTGCCGCCAGGTGGCGCAGCCGGGGCCGCAGCCCCGCCTGCCGGACGACCTCCTCCCCCGCCCGGAACCGCGCCAGGTGCTCCTGGGTGGAGCCAGAGGCGGGCTCGTCAGCGCGGGAGAGGTGGGACCACAGACCCACGACCACCAGGCCCGAGGCCTGCTCCTCCTCACGCAGCACGCGGGCCACCTCCGCCAGGTCCTCTGCCACGGCACCGCCCCGGGACATGCCGGTGTCGATCTTGAGGTGGACACGTGCCCTCACCCCCTGGGCGCGGGCACCGACGGCCACAGCACGCGCCTGGTCCACAGTGGCCACGGAGAGGTCCAGGTCCGCGTCCAGAGCCGCTCTCACCGACGAGCCGGGGCGCGCCGCCTCCTGCGCCGTCACGACCGGCAGGATCCAGGTCAGCAGCCGTGGAGCCCGGCTGGTGGGCACGGCGTCCGGGCCGGGCTGCGGGCGGGCCACGCCCGCCTCGTCCAGGAGGCGTCGCAGGTGGAGGGCCTCTGCCAGCTGGGCGACACCGAGCCAGGCGGCCCCGGCGTCCAGGCAGGTGGTGGCCACCGGCCCCAGCCCGTGCCCGTAGGCGTCGGCCTTGACCACGGCCATCCATGGCGTGCCCGCAGCCCGCGCGAGCACGGCGGCGTTGTGGGCCACAGCCCCCAGGTCCACCACGGCACGCGAGGTCGCGGCCGGGCCGTGCACGAGGTTACCGGCGCCGAGGGCGCTAGAGGGGGGCTGCCAAGTAGTCACGGCACAGATTGTCGCACCACTGTCCGACGTCCTCGAGCGTCACCGGGACCCGAGCACCAGCGTGGCCCAGGCCTCGGGTAAGGCGTCGGCCAGGTCCAGGGCGGCCACCGGGTGGCCCACCGGGCAGGCCGTCGAGCGGCCTGCGCCCCTGCCCTCCCCAGCCTCCCCGGCCCCGGGATCACGGCGCCGGGCGGCCACGACGCCCGCCTGCGCGTGCAGCCGCACTGCCGAGGAGACCACGGTGCCCACCACCTCGGACAGAGGCGGGCCACCTTGCTCAGCCCGGGCGGCCGCAGCAGCCAGAAGGGCTCCCAGCACTCCCGCCAGGACGTCACCGCTGCCCGCGGTGGCCAGCCAGCCAGGGGCGTCACGGACGCTGACCGCAGGCCTGCCCGGCGTGACCACCAGGGTCACCGCCCCCTTGAGCACGGTAGTGGCACCGGTCAGCCCGGTCAGCTCCTGCGCGGCAGCCAGCGGCTGGCGGCTGACCTGCTCCCGACTCCACGGCGAGCCCAGGGATGTCAGCAGGCGGGCAGCCTCACCCGCGTGGGGAGTCAGGACGTGCTCGGGGCCGCAGGCCAGGCCCTCGTCAACGAGACCGGGAAGCAGGGCCAGCGCCCCGGCGTCAATGACGGCAGGAGCAGCGCAAGTAGATACTCCGGTCCCCCTCGGTGCGCCAGCCCCCCTCGGCGCCCGGGCGCCACCGGGAGGATGCTCACAACCCACCTGCGCCAGCACCTGGCGCAGCACCTGGCGCAGCGCATAGGCACGTGGACGGTCCTGCGGCTCGGTGCCCGGACCGACGACACGTGCCTGGCAGCGTCCGGCACCAGGCACGACCTCCGGACGACGGGCCAACACCAGGTCCTCCACCCGCCTGGGCGCACTCAGCCGCACCATCCCGGCTCCCGCCCGTACCGCTGCCGAGGCGGCCAGGACCGCGGCTCCCGGGTAGCTGTGGCTGCCTGCCCACAGTCCCACGACGCCACGGGTGTACTTGTGGTCAGCCGGGCCGGGAGCGCGTAGAGTCGCCGACAGGTCGGCCCAGGAGGGCAGCACCGCGATCGGCTCCCCCTGCGGCACGGGCAGGCCGAGGTCGACCACTTCCACCTCACCCGCCAGGTGGCAGGCCGGAGGCAGGCACAGGGCGCCCTTGAGGCAGGTGAAGGTGACGGTGCGGTCGGCCGGGAGCACCGGGCCGGGAAGGGTCCCGTCGTCCGCGTCCGTACCGCTGGGAAGGTCCACGGCGACGACCCGCCAGCCGCGCCCGCGCAGCCCCGGGGAGCACGCAGGCGCACCTACCGCGGCCGGAGTAGCCAGGGCCGGGGCCTGGCCCCCTGTGCCCTCCCTCACCTCGCCAGCCTGCGAGAGGCCTGTGGTCCCGGCGTTCCCGGCAGAGTCCTGGGAGAGGTCCCCCGCTGTGTCCTCGCAGAAGCCCCCGGCGTCCCCGGCAAGCTCCTCGGTCACAAACGGGGCGACCAGGGCGGCAGCCTGAGGGCGCAACGGGCCGGCTCCTCCGGTCCCGGTCAGGCCGTCAAGGACAACTCCCCCCTCGCGCCTCACCAGGGTGATTGCTGCCAGCGCCTCCTCAGACAGCGGCAGGTCGGCAGGGTCGGCGCAGCCAGCAGGGCGCGAGGCGCTCGAGGCGGTGGCCTCCACCACCGCCACCCCGGTCTGCCTGGCCTCCTCCACCGCCCAGGGCAGCGGGTGTCGGGTGCCCAGCAGCGCGGTGACAGCACAGCCACGGCGCGCCAACAGGGCACAGGCCAGGAGCGTATCCGCCCCGTTGCTTCCTCCGCCGACAAGGGCCAGGACCCGGCCCCCGGCGACACCTCCCCGCACCCGGCGCAGCTCGGCGCGGCAGGCCCGGGCCACCGCGTAGGCCGCCGCCCGCATATACCGGTCGGTACCGGAGGTCAGCGCCGCCTCAGCGGCGCTGACCTCGGCCACGGGGTAGGCCCTATCCGGGGTGCAGGTGGACGAGCGGGTACGACGCGCGGCGCAGGAGCGGTCAGGAGACCTGGAGGGGACCGGCACGGCGGGCCTCACTCCACGGTGACGGACTTGGCCAGGTTGCGCGGCTGGTCCACGTCCAGCCCCTTGGCCTGGGCCAGGGCCGCGGCGAAGACCTGGAGAGGCACCACCGTGAGCAGGGGCATCATCAGCGTCGGGGTGGCGGGGACGCGGATGATGTGGTCGGCGAAGGGCTCTACGGCGGAGTCGCCCTCCTCGGCGATGACGATGGTGCGCGCCCCGCGCGCCCGGATCTCCTGGATGTTGGAGATGACCTTGCCGTGCAGGACAGGACGCCGCGGGGTCGGCACGATGACGAACACCGGCAGGCCCTCCTCCACCAGGGCGATCGGCCCGTGCTTGAGCTCTCCAGCAGCAAATCCCTCGGCATGGACGTAGGCCAGTTCCTTGAGCTTGAGCGCTCCCTCCAGGGCGACGGGGAAGCCCACGTGGCGCCCCAGGAACAGGAAGGAGGACTCCTGGGCCAGCCGGGCGCCCAGGTCACGGACCTGCGGGGCCTGCTCGTCGAGGACGCGCTGGATCGCGGCGGGCATGGCAGCCAGCCGTTCCAGGTAGTCGGTCACCTCGTCGGCCCACTTGTTGCCGCGCAGCTGGGCAAGGTAGAGACCCAGCAGGTAGCAGGCGGTGATCTGGGCCAGGAACGCCTTGGTGGAGGCAACCGCGACCTCCGGCCCGGCGTGGGTGTAGAGGACCGCGTCAGCCTCACGGGCGATGGTGGAGCCGTAGGTGTTGACGATAGCCAGGACCTTGGAGCCCTGCTCCCGGGCGTGGCGCACCGCCTGGATGGTGTCCATGGTCTCCCCGGACTGGGAGATCGCCACAGTGAGGGTCTTCTCGCTGACCACAGGGTCGCGGTAGCGGAACTCGTGGGCCAGCTCGACCTCCACCGGGACCCGGCACCAGTGCTCGATGGCGTACTTGGCGACGTGCCCGGCGTAGGCCGCCGTCCCGCAGGCCACCACAATGATCTTGTCCACGCTGCGCAGGACCGCGGGCTCGATGCGCATCTCGTCGAGCTGGAGCTCGCCGTGCTCGTCCACCCGCCCCAGCAGGGTGTCGGCCACCGCTGTGGGCTGCTCGTGGATCTCCTTGTCCATGAAGGTCTCGTAGCCACCCTTGACGGCGGCGCTGGCGTCCCAGGAGACCTCCCAGGTGACAGGCTCTACCGCCGCGCCGTCGCGATCCCACACGCGCACCTCCTGCGCGCTCAGCGCCAGGACCTGGTCGTCGCCCACCTCGGCCGCACGCCTGGTGAAGGCCACGAAGGCGGCCACGTCGGAGCCCAGGAAGTTCTCCCCCTCCCCGAGACCGATGACCAGGGGGCTGGAGCGGCGGGCCGCCACGATGGTGCCGGGCGCGTCGGAACTGAGCGCCAGCAGGGCGAAGGTACCCTCCAGCCGGGCGGTCACCGCGCGCATAGAGGCCACCAGCACGGCGGTCGCGTCGGCACCCTCCCCGGCCAGGGCCAGGCGCTGGCCGTAATCCAGGTCCAGGACGTGGGCGACCACCTCGGTGTCGGTGTCGGAGACGAGCTCGCGCCCGGCGGCCTCCACCTCCTCGCGCAGCGCGCGGAAGTTCTCGATGATCCCGTTGTGGACCACCGCGACCCGCCCGGCCCGGTGCGGGTGGGCATTGGCCGTGGTCGGCCCCCCGTGGGTGGCCCAGCGGGTGTGGCCGATCCCAGCGGTAGCAGGTGCCGGGGAGGACTCCTCCAGCCGCTCCCGCAGACCTGCCAGCTTGCCGGCAGCCTTGACCACGTCCAGGCCCGCAGGCCCGGCCAGGGCCACCCCTGCGGAGTCGTAGCCTCGATACTCCAGGCGGGACAGGCCGTCAAGGAGGACAGTCAGGGACCGGTCGGAGCCGGTCGTGTTCAGGGGGCCGACATGGCCAACAATTCCACACATACCTAGATGGAACCACGACCAGCCCTACGGTGCCAGCGACCTGGGCGAGACACCGGTGTGATCCGCGACAGCGCACGTGGCCCGACGTGCCCAGGAGGCGGAATTTTGCCAGACTGAGCCGGTGCCCCCGCCAAGCAGTGAGCCGAGCCGATGGCTGTCGCCCTACATCGAGCTGAGCCGCCAGCAGTGGTCAGCGCTAGCCTCCGCCACTCCCTTACCGCTGAGCCAGGCTGACGTAGAGAAGCTACGCGGGCTGGGAGACCCCATCGACCTAGCCGAGGTAGACGCCGTCTACCGCCCCCTGACCGCGCTGCTGCAGGACTACGTCGTCACCACACGGGAGCGCGCCCGCCGGACCTCGGGCTTCCTGGGGATCGACGAGCCCCCGACCCCCTTTGTCGTGGCGGTAGCCGGGTCGGTGGCGGTCGGCAAGTCGACGACGGCACGCCTCATCGCCCACCTGCTCTCGCGCTTCCCCGCGACGCCTCGGGTGGACCTGGTCACCACTGACGGCTTCCTGCTGCCCAACGCCACCCTGGAGGAGCGAGGGCTACTGACCCGCAAGGGGTTCCCCGAGTCCTACGACCGCCGTGCCCTGCTGGGCTTCGTGGCGGCGGTGAAGTCGGGAGCGCCCCGAGTGAGCGCCCCGGTCTACTCCCACACGGTCTACGACATCGTGCCCGGAGAGGTCATCACGGTTGAGCGCCCGGACGTCCTGGTGCTGGAGGGGCTTAACGTCCTCCAGCCCGCACCCCGCCTACGGCACGAGGCGGCCGCTCTCGGCTCCTCCTACCGTCCCCAGGCCCTGGCCATCTCGGACTACATCGACTTCTCGATCTACGTGGACGCCGACCCGGCCGACATCCGGCGCTGGTACCTGGACCGCTTCCTCACCCTCAAGCGCACCGCCTTCACCGACCCGCGCTCCTACTTCAGGCGCTACGCCGACGTGCCTGACGACATCGCCGTGGCGGCAGCCAGCAGGATCTGGGAGTCGGTCAACCTGGTCAACCTGCAGGAGAATATCGCCCCCACCCGAGACCGTGCCACGCTGGTCCTGCGCAAGGACGCCAACCACCACATGCGCGAGGTCCTGCTGCGCAAGGCCTAAGGTCTGAGGCGCCGGCAAGCCCCTGCCTGGCCCCCTCAGGGCCGACAGACAGCATCGCAGCCGCCCCGCACCGTGGCGCGGCTCCTGTCTCACGAAGCCGCGCCACGGTGCGGGTCAGTGCGGGTGACACGGGTGCGGGCTCAGAAGCGGCTGGCAGCGGCCACCGCGTCCAGGCGCTCCACCTGCTGGGGCGACAGGCGCACGGTGGACGCCCCCAGGTTGCTGCGAAGGTTGTGCGGCTTGGTGGTACCCGGAATGGGCACCACGTCCTCCCCCTTGGCCAGCAGCCACGCCAGCGCCACCTGCGCCGCGCTCGCCCCGACCTGGTCAGCCACCTCCTGGACCACGGCCACCTGCCGCATGTTTGTCCTCAGGCCGTCCCCGCGCCACCGCGGCATGAACCGCCGGTAGTCCAGCCGTCCCAGGCGCGTCGTCGACGAGGGATGACCGGTGAGCATGCCCTGCCCCAGGGGGCTGTAGGCGACCACGCCGATACCCAGCTCGCGGGCGACGCCGAGGACCTGGTCCTCCACCTTCCTGCGGAAAAGAGACCACTCCATCTGGAGGGCGGACAGGGGGTGGGTCGCGTGTGCCCGACGGACCTCCTCAGCGGTGGCCTCGCTCACCCCGAGGTAACGTACCTTACCCGCCTGGACGGCCTCGGCCATCGCCCCGATGCTCTCCTCGACCGGGACCTTGGGGTCGACACGGTGCAGGTAGTACAGGTCGATCCAGTCCGTCCCCAGACGTCTGAGCGAGTCGTCCACCGCACGCCGGATCGTCCTGGGCCGCCCGTCACGCCCGGTGGGGATCCCGAAGACCGGCAGCGAGGTCAGCCCGGTCTTGGTCGCCACGACGACCTCGCTGCGACGACGCCCCAGCGCCTGCCCCAGCAGCCTCTCATTGTTGCCGTGACCGTAGGAGGCGGCGGTGTCAAACAGGGTGACGCCCTCCTCCACGGCCAGAGTGATGGTCTGGCGGGCCAGGCCCGGGTCCGCGTAGCCGTACGCCCACGACATGCCCAGGCACCCTAGACCGATGTCACTGACCTCCAGCTCTCCCAGGTGCCGCATACTAACCTCCTCATAGAATGCGAGTACTTGCTCGCAAAGCAGGTTACGGGCGAACAACGGCGCTCGCAAGGCCTGGGCACCGGTTCCGATACGCTCTCAGCATGCCCTCCACGCCCCCCGCCACCGTGCCAGCCGCCAGCCGCCAGCCGCGCCGCCAGCGGCGCGGGCTGGAGAGGATGGAGCACATCCTCGACGCCGCGACCACCGTCATCGACCGGGTCGGCTACGAGCGCACCACGACTAACGCCGTCGCCGCCGAGGCGGGTATCTCACCCGGGTCCCTCTACCAGTACTTCTCGAACAAGGACGACCTGCTCTCCGCGCTGTGGGCCCGCTACGTCCACGAGCTGAGCACGGTCGTGGGCAGCATCGACCTGGAACGGGCGGGAGACCGTGCAGGCATGACGCTGGAGGAGCTCACGGAGCGGCTGGCCGGGCCGATCCACGCCTTCAAGACCGCCAACCGCGCCTTCGCCCGGCTGGCGCACAGGGCGGCCCAGGACGAGGAAGGACCTGCCGCAGCCCGCCAGACCATCCGCGAGCTGCGAGACCGCTTCGTCGAGGTGCTTGCCCAGCGCAACCCGGACACGGAGCACGCACGGCTGGAGACCGCCGCGGCCATGGCCTTCGAGCTGTTCCGCCCCGCCGTAGCGGTCGACTCGGTGACCGGTGACCCCGCCCAGGACCTGGCCGAGGTCAAGCTGGCCATCGTCTCCTACCTGCGGGGCCGGGGGGTGTCCTGACCCCAGGACGGGGCCTCTAGCCACGGCGACTGAAAGCGGCCTGAAACCGCCGAGCCTCAGGCTTGAGGCATGACGACCCGCAAGCATCAGTACCCGCACAGATCCATGGACGTCCTCGTCATCGGCCTGGGAGTCATCGGGACGACGTACGGCTACCTGTTCCACAAGGCAGGCCACGACGTCGAGCACCTGGTACGTGGCTCCAGCCCGAGGGCCGGCACCACCTCGTTGGAGGTCGACCTCCTGGACGGGCGCAGGGCCCCGAGGGGGACTGCCTCGCGCGACAGCTACGAGGTCCGCCCTAGGACGCACGAGCGCTACGACCTCATCGTGGTCAGCGTCCCCTACAAGGACGTGGCCACCGTGATGCAGGACCTTGGCACGCTCGGTGTGGAGGGTCCCGTCCTCCTGTGCGGAGGCTTCTGGGGGGAGCGCAGCGAGCTTGAAGAGCTCACCTCCGGCCGTGGGACCGTCCTGGGCTACCCGGTTGCGGGAGGACGCATGAGGGACGGCGTGCTCAGCTGCTGCGTGTTCGACCACTTCATGCTGGAGCGCGAGGACACGGCCCGCCTTGACCACCCTGACAGCCCTGACAGCCCTGACAGCCCTGACGGCTACGGGAAGGTCGAGGCGCTCTTCCGCTCCTGCGACATCGCCCTGGAGCACCCCCACGACATGCTGGAGTGGACGTGGCTGCACATGGCCGTCAACGCCGGCGTGGTGTCAGTGGCCGGGGTGTACGGTGATACCAACGACACCGCTGCGGCCGCGGAGAAGATGATGGGGTCCTCCACCATACTGGCTCACGTGGTCAAGGCCGTCCGTGAGGCCTCAAGGATCGTCGAGGCTCGCGGCGTGGAGCTGAGGAGGTACCGCGGGGACCTTCTCCCCTACCGTCTTCCTGCCGTGGTGTCGGCGCCCATGATGAGACGCATGTTCTCCCGCAACGTCCTGACTCGCAGGATCATGACGCTGCACACCAACATGGCGGATCTGCTGGCCGTGTGCCGTGACGTCTACGAGTACGGCAGGCGCAGCGGCGTGAGCGCGCCCGTGTTCTACGAGGCCTACGAGACCACTCTCGCCAAGGTGCGCCAGGCACCGTCAGCGCCGCCGACGTCGGCTGAGCCGCCCCGGGGTGCCTGGTCATCATGACGCCCGCCGCCCCCGCAGCCGTGGTGCGCCACCAGCGCGCCACGTCCTGAGGCCCCGGGGCCGTCCCGGTTCCGGGGCGGCCCCACCCACCCGTGCCAGGGAGGTGGGAGAGCGCCTCTACCAGCCCGCGGACCAGCACGCCTCACAGCCAGCCTGACAGCCCCTCCAGCAGCCGCGCCATGTGTTCCGGGCAGCGTGACCTGCTCAGGCGCCCCACGTGCTCCTGGGCCTCGCGGAGCGCCTGGGGGCCGGGCTGGCCGAGCCGCCCCGCGGCCGCGAGCAGACGCGGACGTGAGACCACCAGGCAGGTCTGGTTGTGCCCCAGACGCAGCGCTGTGGCAAGCAGCTCCGCTCCCAGCCGCCCCGCCTCCTCAGGCAGTCCCAGCCCGTCCTCCGCCGCGTCCGCAGCCTCCTGGGGGCCATCTGGCTCGCGGGCCGGCCAGGCAGCCGTCATGATGGACAGCCCGGTCGCCGCCGCGAGCGTGGCGATGGTCGGCAGGTCCTGTGTGCCCCGCCCTCGCGGGCCCAGGGTCCGGCCCAGCGCGCGGAAGGCACGACGACGCACCGCGAGAGGGTCCAGTCCCCGGCGCTCGGGACCGGTCAGGGCGGCGTCAACGACCAGGCAGAGGGCCAGCCCGTAGAGCTCCCACGGCCCCCCGGGCACCGCGGCGCCGTCGAGGACGACCATGTCAAGAGCCTCGCGGCTGTCAAGGGCCGCCTGGCGCCGTCTGCCAGCCAGCAGGTGCATCTCAGAGCTGGCGAGGCGGACCGTCGACCGTACCGTCCCAGGCACGTTCACGGACGCCATCTCCTCCAGGAGCGCGTCGGCCGCCTGAGGTGTGGGATGAAGATAGACCCGGCAGCAGCGGCTCAGCATGTCCACCACCCAGGTGTGGAGCCCGCGCTGCGGCAGGTTGCTGCGCTCCAGCACCTGGGACAGCCGCTCGCACTCGCGTGCGCCCCGCGCGTACTCGCCCATCTCCAGCAGCAGCCTGAGGCGGTCCAGCTCCAGCCCGGCGAGGTGGTGCCCGGGCAGGCCAGCCGTTCGCACCCGGTCCAGGAGCGTCTCCGTCAGGGTCAGGGCCGCCTCAAGACGGCCCTGGTTCTCCAGGTCAGTGCACACGCAGCGTCCTGCCGCCCAGGCCACCCAGACGTCCTCGTCCAGGGCGAGTACCGGCCAGTCCTCCCGGCGGGTGCGTGCTAGGCGCCGCACCGCCGCCCCCTGCGCGTCATCGAGCCCGCCCCCGCCAGGCACGGCCCGGCGGACCCGCTCAGGCAGGGGGCCGAGCAGCCAGGTGGACACGCACAGGCAGTGCAGGATCCTGGAGCGAGCCCGGGCCCCCGGCTGGTCTGGCGGTGGCGTGACAACCAGCTGGTAAAGACGAGGGCCCCAGGTCGCCATCTGCGGGAACGCCCAGCTCGATGACCAGCAGGTCACCAGCGCAGCCCCGATGACGCAGGCATCCTCCAGGTCCCTGCCCGGCTGGCGCCCTGAGCCGGCCCAGGCACCCAGGGCGCGTTCCAGCTCCTGGACGAGCCCAGTCTCCTCGACCATGACCGAGGTGACCGCCGGGGACGAGCCCCGAGAGGCTGAGCCACCGCCGCCGCCGGTACAGCCATCCTGACCACTCGTTCCCTCCTGCCGGCCCGCCTCCACGGCCAGCAGAGGCGTGCACAGGCCCAGCGCCCAGGCGCGCACGGCTGCACGGTCCTCGGCATCCTGCGCTGCGTCCACCGGAAGCGACAGCACCAGCTCACGCACGCTGGTGAGCACCCGGAACCGGGGGACTGCCAGCTCCTGCACGCCAGCAGGTACCAGCCCAGGGGCGAGGTCCTGCACCCCTTGTGCCCCGGGTCCGCTCCACGTCCTCTGCGCGCCCTGGGCCCCCTGGACACCAGACCAGGCAGCCTCCGCGACCAGCAGGAGGGACTGTGCCACAAGAGCCTCGACGAGCACAGGAGCCTCGGGTCCCAGCACCGCCTCAGCGGTCTCCAGGGTGAAGCCGTCAGCCAGGAGCGCAGCGCGTCTGAGCGCGCGGCGCGCTGCGGGCTCCAGGAGGTCCCAGGACCACTCGAGGACAGCGGCCAGCGTGCGCTGGCGCTCAGGCAGGTCACGGGAACCGGTCAGAACAGCAAGGTGGCCGGGAAGACGCTGGCCGATCTGGGCGAGGGACATGGCACGGGTGCGTGCGGCAGCCAGCTCAATAGCGAGCGGTATCCCGTCCAGCAGGGCCAGCAGAGGGGCCAGGTCAGCCTGGTCCAGCGGCTGGTCGGGGCGCACCGCCGCAGCACGCTGACGGAAGAGCTCCTCCGCGTCACCCCTGGCGAGAGGGCCGAGGCGGTGCACGCGCTCGCCCGCAAGATCCAGGACGCGTCGCGAGGTGACCAGCACGTGCAGCGCAGGCATTGTGCTCAGGAGGGGAGCCAGCAGGTCGGCCAGCACCGGGGCAAGGTGCTCACAGTCGTCCAGGACGAGCAGCGTTCCCGGACTGGCCAGGACCTCCCCCAGCCTGCGGCGCGGATCACTCCCGGCATCAAGGTGCGCACCGAGCCCGGCCAGGAGCACGCGGGCCAGACGCAGGACATCGGGGCCTGAGGGGCTCTCGGCGCCGCCAGGGCACCACCTGGTATGCCGCGGCGCGTGCTCGGCCATGGACAGGACGTGGACCACCGGCAGGACGCTGCGCGCGGCCACGGCCTGGGCCAGACGCGTCTTACCGACCCCGCCCGGTCCGGTGATGGTCACCAGTCGGCTGGTTGCGACCGCGTCCTCCACGGCGCGCAGGTCTGCCCCGCGACCGACCATCGGTGTGGAGGCGTACCGTATCCCGCGGCGAACCGGCTGCTCGGCGCTCAGCGCGGCCTCGTGGGCGGCGCGTAGCACAGGCCCGGGAGCGGCCCCGGACTCGCGCAGCCGACGCCGGTAGGCCTCATAGCGCTCCAGAGCCGCTGCTGGCGAGCTGGTCCAGGCCTCGTCGCGCACGAGGGCAGCCAGCACGGGCTCGTCCGCCGGGTCGTACTCAGCCAGCGCTGGCAGCAGCACCATGGCCTCGGCGTAGCGGCCCAGGTGGTCCAGCGCCAGCGCCCTCTCCCGGACGAGCCGGTGCAGCAGGCGGGCCGCCTCCCCCACGAGCTCACCGTGAGGACCCTGGCCCGCCGTGGCGCCACGCCCTGGCATCTGCGCACCCTGCTCACTCACAGCGGTGTCCGTGACAGCGACCACCCGCGCCAGCTCCTGCTGCCTGGCCGCATCGACGGCCAGACGGGCGGACCTGACCACGATGAGGTAGTCGACGTCGTCGGCACGCAGCGCCAGACGGTAGCCGATGGCCACGCGCTCGACCGCGCCAGCGCCCAGCAGGGAGCGGGCACGGGAGACAACGACCTGGAGGGACTGACGAGGGCGAGCTGGGCGCCGGTGCGGCCACAGTCCATCGGCAAGCTCATCCTCACTTGCCCCGCCCTGCCCGGCAGATGCCAGCAGGCAGAGAAGGTCACGGGTCCTGCCAGTCAACGGCCTTCCCTGCCACGAGGGCACAGGGTCAAGAAGGCGCAGCCGGGGCGCAGGAGCGGCAGGGCGCTCCCCCGCTCCGGCAGCCTGCCCTCCGCCTGGCCCGGCGGTCACAGGCTGAGGTTGTCCTTGACGACACAGGCCAGCGACCCGGCGACGCGGTCCGCCTGCTCCTGGGTGGCGGCCTCGACCATGACACGCACCAGCGGCTCGGTGCCGGAGGGGCGCAGCAGCACGCGCCCGGTCTCCCCCAGCTCCTTCTCCGCCCGGGCCACGGCGTCCTGGACGGTCTGGTTGGTCCCGGCGGCCGCCTTGTCCACGCCCTTGACGTTGATGAGGGTCTGCGGCAGCCGGGTCACCACGGAAGCCAGCTCGGCCAGCGTCTTCCCTGTGCGCTTGACCCGGGCGGCCACGTGCAGGGAGGTAAGCACGCCGTCACCGGTGGTGGCGTGGACAGTGTCGATGACGTGGCCGGACTGCTCCCCACCCAGGGTGTAGCCGCCCTGGACCATCTTCTCCAGCACGTAGCGGTCCCCCACGCCGGTCTGGACCGTGCGGATACCGTGCTCACGCATGGCCAGGATGAGGCCGAGGTTGCTCATGACGGTGACGACGAGGGTGTCACTGCCCAGGGTGCCGTCAGCCTTCATGCCGATAGCGAGCATGCCCATGATCTGGTCGCCGTCCACCAGGTTGCCCTCGGCATCCACCGCCAGGCAGCGGTCGGCGTCGCCGTCGTAGGCCACACCCATGTCCGCGCCCACGGACACCACGTAGCTCTGCAGCTGCTCGGGGTGCGTGGAGCCGCAGCCGGCGTTGATGTTAAGGCCGTCCGGAGAGGCGTTGATGACGATGACCTCGGCACCAGCCGCCCGCAGCGCCGCCGGACCGACCGCGGAGGCAGCACCGTTGGAGGCGTCCACGACGACACGCAGGCCCGACAGGTCGGTGGCCGCGGAGTCCACGAGGTGGTTGATGTAGTTCTGGTCAGCGATGGTCTCGCCCTTGATGACTCGGCCCACCTCAGCCCCCGTGGGGCGGTTGTCCACCTTGCCCAGGAGGGACTCGATCTCGTCCTCCACGGCGTCAGGCAGCTTGTAGCCCCCCCGACCGAAGAACTTGATGCCGTTGTCTGGAAAAGGGTTGTGGGAGGCAGAGATCATGACTCCCAGCTCCAGGTCCTGGGTCGCCGTCATGTGGGCGATAGCCGGTGTGGGCAGCACGCCCACGCGGGTGACGTCCACACCCGATGCCGCCAGGCCCGAACTGATGGCGTGGTCGAGGAACTCCCCCGAGGCGCGCGTGTCACGCCCGACGATGGCCCGGGGCCGACTGCCGCGTGCCCCGGTAGGAGCAGGAGCGTCCCTGGTAAGCACCCGGGCCGCAGCCTCGCCGAGCTGGACAGCCAGCGTGGGGGTGAGCAGGTCGTTGGCCAGGCCACGCACGCCGTCGGTTCCAAAGAGTCGAGCCATGAGAAGAACCTCCTGGGATTGGTGTACGGTCAGGAAACCGATCACTACGTCAGCCCCATCCTGCCACGCGCGCCCCCGGTCCAGGACACACCCGCGTTACATCCGCCCATTCGCGGACAGCCCTCCCTGCCCGCCTTGAGAATTCCTGAGACTCCTCCCCGCGAGCACCTGAGAGCCTGCGGAGCCCCGCTCGCGTCGCCACCGCCGCCACCACGCGGTGGCACACCTGCGGTGCAGGCGTAGTGCGACGACAGGCGACAGCACTGCCCCCGTCGCCCTGCGCTCACGCGAGGACGACGGGGGCTAGTGGAGTGGTGACCCCGGAGGCGGATCCGGTCAGCGCTTGGAGTACTGGGGGGCGCGACGGGCCTTGTGCAGACCGGCCTTCTTGCGCTCCACGGTACGAGCGTCGCGGGTCAGGAAGCCAGCCTTCTTCAGGGTGGCCCGGTTGGCCTCCCGGTCGATCTCGTTGAGGGCGCGGGCGATCCCCAGACGCAGCGCACCCGCCTGCCCGGAAACGCCCCCGCCGCTGATACGGGCAATGACGTCGAAGCGGCCCTCCAGGTCGAGGACGGTGAAGGGAGCACGAACCAGCTGCTGGTGCAGCTTGTTGGGGAAGTAGTCCTCCAGCGTGCGGCCGTTGATGGTCCACTGGCCTGTGCCGGGCACCAGGCGGACGCGGGCCACAGCCTCCTTACGGCGCCCCAGGCCGCTGCCAGGAGCGGTGACGGACTGGCCACGGCCCTCCACAGGAGCCTCGGTCTCAGTGGTGTAGCTGGACGGTACGTTGTCCTCGTCCAGCGCGTCGGTGTCGACAGTGGTCTCAGCCACGGTATGTCCTTTGCTTGTCTGCTTGTCGTGAGTGCCGAGCGCAGGGCGCTACTGGGCGACCTGGGTGATCTCGAAGGGCTGCGGGTTCTGTGAGGCGTGCGGGTGCTCGCTGCCGGCGTAGACCTTGAGCTTCTTGAGCTGGGCGCGACCGAGCTTGGTGTGGGGCACCATCCCCTTGACCGCCTTGGACACCGCCCGCTCGGGACGCGTGGCCAACAGCTCGGTGTAGGGCACGGCCTTGAGACCGCCAGGGTAGCCGGAGTGACGGTAGGCGAACTTCTTCTCAGCCTTGCCGTTGGTCAGGACGACCTTGTCAGCATTGATGATGATGACATAGTCGCCGCAGTCCTCGTTGGGAGCGAACTGCGGCTTGTGCTTCCCACGGAGCAGGGTCGCAGCCTGGGCTGCCAGACGGCCCAGGACGACGTCGGTGGCGTCAATGACGTACCAGCGCTTCTCGACGTCGCCAGGCTTCGGTGTATACGTGCGCACGGGCGTTGCCTTCGTTTCTCTTGGCGGGCGGACGCGCCGAGGCACGTCAAAGCGTCGCGGCTCGGCGAGACCACCATGGTCAGGTGAGTGGTCGGAGCACGGGCGATCCAGGCGAGTGGGAGGCACCTGTGGACACGCAACCCTTGTGCTGCACGACTCTCACACACTACCGGCCGGGAGCAGCAGCGGTCAAAAAGTCGGGCCGACACGCCCCCGTGAATCCCACCACGTATCCCACGTAGCCCACGTATCCGCAGTACCGGAAGCGCCCGGAGGCAGCCGACACTGCCAGCCCGGGGAACACGCAGTCAGCACAGGGACCTCCGCACCCGGGAGCGTCTGGCCTGCGCCGCCAGCCCGTGCGCGTCCGGGTAGGCCACCTCCTCCAGGGTCAAGCCGTGGGGCGGCGCCACCGGAGCCGCCCCACGGCGGCTGCGGGCGGCGAGGAGCCGAGCAGGCCAGGCGACGGGACGCCGCCCCCGCCCCACCTCCAGCCCCGCCCCCACCAGGGAGCGCACCATGGAGTGGCAGAAGGCGTCGGCCTCGACGCTCAGGGTGACCAGGGAGGCGTCGGCTCCCGCCCCCTCCACGCGCTGCCAGCACAGCCGCCTCAGGTCGCGGACCGTGGAGGCCCCCTGACGCGGTCTGCAGAAGGACAGGAAGTCGTGCTCGCCCAGGAGCGGGAGCGCACTGGCCTGCATCGCCTCGACGTCGAGCACGCCCTCCGTCCACAGCACGTGGCCGCGACGACGTGGGTCCCGCAGGCTCGCCCCGTCGCTGATCCGATAGGTGTAGCGGCGCCACAGGGCGCCAAAGCGGGCGTCAAAGTCGGGACCGACCTGGCTGGCGGCGGTGACGACCACGTCACTGGCCCCACGCGGCACCCGCCCTGCCGCCCGGGTGCTTCCCGCCGTCGGCACCCGCTCGTCCTGCCCGCCTCCTGGCCCCTGCGACGACGACTCCACCGTGCTCGGCAGGTCTGGGACACGCCACGCCTGCCGGGCCTCCCGGGCCAGGACTCCAGTGAGCCGGGTCAGCAGCGCCTGCTCGGGGGCGCGCCGGGACCGCCCGGGCAGGGCCTGCCAGGCAGCGGCAGGCACGTCAAGGTGCACGACCTGGCCGACAGCGTGCACCCCCGCGTCGGTGCGCCCCGCAACAGTCAGGCGCACAGGGGTGCGCAGCACCGTCGTCAGCGCCGCTGTCAGCACACCTTCTACCGTGCGCAGACCAGGCTGGGCGGCCCACCCACTGAACCCTGCCCCGTCGTAGGCGAGGTCCAGACGAACCCGTACCACACCCGTGCCCGCCCCGTCCGCGGAACCAGACGCAGCCACGCCTTCAGGGCCAGGGCTACCGCCGACCTTGTGCCGCTTGCTCATGGGCCTATTCGACCACGCCACCCTGACCGCTCTGACCACACCACTCCGGCCGCGCCGACCACACGCCTCCAGCGCCCGGGCGGTCCGGCGCCCGCAGCCGTGCCGGGCGCTGCCGCCCGGCACGCGCTAGCATCAGTCCCGTGAGCTCACTGACCACCCTGTGCGTCGACTGTGGTGGCGGCGGTATCAAGGCCTCTGTCCTGGACGCCGAGGGCAGCACCGTCTCACGTGCCGTGCGCACCTCCACGCCCTACCCCCTGCCCCCGACCAAGCTGGTGGACACCATCGAGGCCCTGGCGGACCAGCTGCCCCGCGCCGACCGAGTGACCGTGGGCATGCCCGGGATGATCCGCCACGGCGTGGTCGTGTCCACCCCCCACTACATCACCCGGGATGGACCGCGCTCGCGGGTCCTGCCCGAGCTGGTGGACCAGTGGGCCCGTTTCGACATGGCCAGGGCGGTCTCCCAACGCCTCGACGCTCCGACACTGGTCCTCAACGACGCCGAGGTCGCCGGAGCCGGCGTCGTCACCGGCCACGGGCTGGAGATGATCATCACCCTGGGGACCGGCCTGGGTAACGCGGTCTTCGACAACGGCGTCCTGGCACCGCATGTCGAGGTGTCCCAGGGGCCGGTACGCTGGGGGCTGTCCTACGACGACTACATCGGCGAGCACGAGCGGCTGCGGCTGGGCGACGCCCACTGGTCGCGGCGCGTGCGACGCGTCGTGGACTCGCTACGGCCCATGTACCTGTGGGACCGCCTCTACCTGGGCGGCGGGAACTCACGACGGATCACCGCCGCCCAGCTGACCCGGATCGGTGACGACGTCGTCGTGGTCCCCAACGAGGCTGGCATGACCGGAGGCGCACGCTGCTGGCTCATGGCTGCCCGCTGATCGGGACGGAGGGACCCGCTGCCAGCCCGGTGCCGCAAAGACGTCACTCGGCTCGCCTGAGCGGCTAGTCTTGTCAGTGCTGACGGGTCTCCCTATGATCCTCCCACGGCCCGCAGGCTCCCCCTACGCAGCGGCGCCCAGGACCGGGGTGAAGGAGTGACACGTGCGTACTGGAATTCCCTGTGAGAAACCAGGTCAGGCCCTTGTCGCCGCGACGCCGCAGACGGTGTCGCGGCTGGTCCGTCTCGGCTACGAGGTGCACGTCCAGCGCGGCGCCGGGCAGGCCGCCAGCTTCCCTGACAGCGCCTATGAGGAGGCCGGGGCCCGGGTCACTGACGAGGCCCAGGTATGGGACTGCGAGGTGGTGCTGGGGGTGGACGCCCCTGACGAGGAGCACCTGGCGCTCATGAGCCCGGGTACGACCTACGTGGGACGTCTTGCCCCCGCACGCAGCCCCAGGCTCGTCGAGGCCCTGCGGGCACGCGGCCTGACCGGGCTCGCCCTGGACGCGGTACCCAGGATCTCGCGCGCGCAGGCGATGGATGTCCTGTCCTCCCAGGCCAACCTCGCTGGCTACCGCGCCGTCATCGAGGCTGCCGCCCACTTCGGCCGGGTGTTCACCGGCCAGGTCACGGCAGCAGGCAAGCTTCCACCCGCCTCCGTCTACGTCATCGGTGCCGGGGTGGCCGGGCTGGCAGCGATCGGGACCGCCTCCTCCCTGGGGGCACAGGTGCGTGGCACCGACGTGCGTCCTGAGGTCGAGGACCAGGTACGGTCCATGGGGGCGACGTTCATCCCCGTCCCCTCCGCGCCCGGGCACCAGGAGGCCTCCAGCGACGGCTACGCCAGGCAGATGAGCGCCGAGCAGGCAGAGCTGGCTGCCGCCCTGTACGCCAAGGAGGCGGCCCAGGCTGATATCGTCATCACCACCGCAAGCGTCCCTGGGCGGCAGGCACCGGTGCTGCTGAGCCGCGCCGCGCTGGAGGGGATGCGCCCGGGATCGGTCGTGGTGGACATGGCTGCTGCCAACGGCGGCAACACCGAGCTGACGGTCCCCTCCGAGGTAGTCCTTACTGACGGCGGCGTCACCATCGTGGGCTACACGGACCTGGCCGGACGGCTTCCCACCCAGGCCTCCCAGCTCTACGGGCAGAATCTGGTCAACCTGCTCACGCTCATGACCCCGGCCAAGGACGGCGTGCTGAGACTGGACCTGGAGGACCAGGTGGTACGGGGCATCACCGTCACCCACGCGGGCGAGATCCTGTGGCCCCCGCCTGCCGTGACCGTGTCCGCCGCCCCCACGGCCGGGGCAGGCACGGTGCCACCAGCTACCCAGGCGCCTGACACCTCAGCGGCGTCACAGGAGGCGGCGCAGAACCGAGCCAGGAGCGCCGCCCGTGCCCGCCGGGCAGGCCTGGTAGCTGCTGCCCTAGCCCTGGCAGCACTGGTCCTGGTCACACCCGTCGCGGTGGCGAGCCACTACATCGTGCTCATGCTGGCGGTGGTCCTGGGCTTCTACGTCATCTCCAACGTCACCCCGGCCCTGCACACTCCACTCATGTCCGTGACCAACGCGATCTCCGGCATCATCCTGCTGGGGGCAATCTCGCAGGTCGGTAACGACAACCTCCTGGTCAGCGCCGTGAGCTTCCTGGCAGTTGTCCTGGCCTCCGTCAACGTCTTCGGCGGCTTCGCGGTGACCCACCGCATGCTTGCCATGTTCAGGAAGGACTGAGGCGATGCCACCCGCACCGTCCATGCTGCTACCTGCCCTGTCGGCTCCCGCGTCCACGGCGTCTGGCACCTCGGCTGGCCTGCCCTCCCCCGTGGCCCTCGCCTACATAGCCGCCGCGCTCCTGTTCATCCTGGCTGCCGCCGGGCTGTCCCGGCATGAGACCTCGACCCGGGGCAACCTGGCCGGCGCCCTGGGCATGGCTGTAGCCGTGGCTGCCGGAACGGCCCTGGCCCTGACCTCGGACCCGGGACAGGGGGTGGTGACCACAGCGATCCTGATCGCCCTGGCACTTGCTGTCGGTGCCGTCATCGGGATGGTGCTGGCCAGGCGTGTGGCCATGACCGGTATGCCCCAGCTGGTGGCCGTCCTCAACGGCCTGGTCGGGCTGGCCGCCGTGCTCGTGGGATACGGCTCCTACGTCGCTCCCGACAGCCTGGCGGCCACGCTCGGCGTGTTCCACCGCGGTGAGGTCTTCCTGGGGGTGTTCGTGGGCGCGGTGACCTTCACCGGCTCAGTGCTAGCCGCGCTCAAGCTCTCCGGTCGAGTGCCGGGCCGTCCTGTCACGCTGCCTGGGCGCAACTGGCTCAACCTGGCTGCGCTGCTGGTCTCCCTGGGCCTCATGGGGGCTTTCATGGCCCTGCCCGAGCACTCCCCTGCCGCCTGGGCGTGCCTGGCGACGATGACGGTTATCGCCCTGGCCCTGGGAGTGCACCTGGTTGTCGCCATCGGCGGCGGCGACATGCCCGTCGTAGTGTCCATCATGAACTCCTACTCGGGATGGGCCTCCGCCTTCACAGGTTTCCTGGTCAACAACGACCTGCTGATCATCACCGGCGCCCTCGTCGGCTCCTCGGGAGCCTATCTGTCCTACCTCATGTGCCAAGCGATGAACCGTTCCTTCGTCTCTGTGCTGCTGGGAGGTTTCGGTACCGAAGGAGTCACAGCCGAGCTCGGCACCGCCGAAGGGACGATCAACGAGATCGACGCCATAACCACCGCCCAGCTCCTCCAGGAGGCACGGCGGGTGGTCATTACTCCTGGGTACGGAATGGCTGTGGCACAGGCCCAGTACCCGGTTGCCACCCTCACAGCGATGCTGCGCAACGAGGGGGTCGAGGTCGTCTTCGGCATCCACCCGGTGGCTGGCCGCCTCCCCGGTCACATGAACGTGCTCCTGGCCGAGGCCAAGGTCCCCTACGACCTCGTCCTGGAGATGGACGAGGTCAATGACGACCTGGGGGAGGTGGATGTCGTCCTGGTCATCGGGGCCAACGACACAGTCAACCCGGCTGCAGACGAGCCAGGCTCACCCATCGCGGGCATGCCGGTCCTACGGGTGTGGGAGGCCAGGCGTGTCATCGTCTTCAAGCGCTCCATGGCCACCGGCTACGCGGGAGTCCAGAACCCCCTGTTCTTCAAGGACAACACCTCTATGCTGTTTGGCGACGCCAAGGGCACTGTCGAGGACATCATCCGCGCGCTGGAGTAGAGACCCTTCCCACCCCTGAGGCCGCAGGCGCTAAGCCGGGTCCCGCCTCAGGGGGGTGGTCCGTCCCGGAAGACGCCCAGGAACGCGAGATACACGAGTGCGGGGTCCGTCTCACCCACCGAAAGGCGTGAGACGGACCCCGCAGTCAGCAGACACCCATCTGGAAGGGGGCTTCGCCGAGCCGGAAGCGAAGGCTGTCTAGGCCTCCTCGGTCACCTTCTGGGCTGCCGCACCACCAGCAGGGGAGAATCCTGCGGCCTGTGCCGCCTCGGCCGAGGCGAACCACACCTCGGCCACAGTAGCGTCGTACCAGCGCGAACCGGGCACGTGGTACTTCATGGAGTCCTCGTTCCCCTTGACCTGGTGGTCAGCGTCTGGGGCCTCGGTGGACCCCTCCGCCAGCCGGACAGAGCCCGCGTAGTCCTTCTTCTCGGACTTCTCGGACTCGCTGCCAGCCTGCGAGGACCCCGCGTCCTCCGCCTCCTGTTGTGACGGGGCCGAGGCGTCGTTGTCCGTCCTGGCGGCGCTGGTCGCGGCCTCAGCCTCCTCAGCGGCCCGGGTCGCTGCCCGCTTGGCTGTGGCCACGGCATCGGCAACCACCTCCTTGCGCGCCACCGGCTCCAGCACCAGGGAGATGACCGCCATCGGCGCGTTGTCACCCTTACGAGGCGCGGTCTTGACGATACGGGTGTAGCCGCCGTCGCGCCCCTCGAGCTGAGGAGCAAGCACCTCAAAAAGACGGTAGACGGCGAACTTGTCCGTCACCTTCTTCATCACGGTACGACGAGCGTGCAGGTCACCACGCTTACCCTTGGTGATCAGCTTCTCGACATAGGGACGCAGGCGGCGGGCACGAGCCTCGGTGGTCTTGATGGACTCGTGGACGATCAGCTGCGTGGCAAGGTTGGCCAGCATGTGGCGCTCGTGCTGGGCGCTACCGCCCAGCCGGGGGCCCTTGGTGGGGCGAGGCATGGTTGTCTCCTAGGTGAATGACGAGTGGCCTCAGGCCTGCTGCTCGTCGCTGAACGTGGGGTTGGCGGTGTAGTCGTCGTCGGAGACGTAGTCGACCGGCGAGCCCTTGAGGGACAGCCCCAGCTCGGCCAGCTTGTCCTTGATCTCCGAGATGGACTTCGCACCGAAATTACGAATGTCAAGCAGGTCAGCCTCGCTGCGTGACACCAGCTCACCAACAGTGTGGATGCCCTCCCGCTTGAGAGCGTTGGAGGAGCGGGCCTGCAGGTCCAGCTCGTCAATCATGAGCGCCAGGTCCTGCTGGAAGGCCTCGTCCACCGGCGACGGGCCCACCTCGATCCCCTCCGCCTCGACGTTAAGCTCACGGGCCAGGCCGAAGAGCTCGACCAGCGTCTTGCCTGCGGAGGCCAGGGCGTCTCTCGGGGTCATCGAGGCCTTGGTCTCCACGTCCACAATCAGCCTGTCAAAGTCCGTGCGCTGCTCTACACGGGTGGCCTCGACTTCGTAGGAGACCTTCCTGACCGGAGAGTAGATGGAGTCCACCGGGATACGGGAGATCTCGGCGTTAGGGTCCTTGTTCTGGTTGGCGGAGACGTAGCCGCGGCCACGCTCGACAGTCAGCTCGATCTCCAGCTTGCCCTTCTCGTTGAGGACGGCGATGACCAGCTCGGGGTTGTGGATCTCGACCCCGGTCGGCGGGGTGATGTCACCGGCCACGACGGCGCCCGGACCCGACTTGCGCAGGTACATCACCACCGGCTCGTCGTTCTCCGAGGACAGGACGATCTCCTTGATGTTCAAGATGATCTGGGCGACGTCCTCCTTGACGCCCGGGATAGTCCGGAACTCGTGAGGCACCCCGTCAATGCGCACGGAGGTGACAGCCGCTCCCGGGATGGAGGACAGCAGCGTACGCCGCAGGGAGTTGCCGAGCGTGTAGCCGAATCCGGGCTCGAGAGGCTCGAGCACGAACCGCGACCGGCGGTTCTCCTCGACAACCTCCTCGGTCAGCGTGGGTCGTTGTGCGATAAGCACGTGGTTTCCTTTCGTCGCGGCGCCCGCTATATGACGCCGTTCCTGATCAGGTTGGACGGCCAGTCAGACGGCTGTGCCGACCCTGGCGCTCCGCCGACAGCGGCTGGAGGCCTCGAGGACCGCGGCACCCCTAGAAGGCTCGGAGAAAGCACTCGCAGGGGCGACCACGTCCCGGTGAGGTCCTAATGAGGCTCAGACGCGACGGCGCTTTGGCGGGCGGCAGCCGTTGTGCGCCTGGGGAGTGACGTCAGTGATCGGGCCGATGTCCAGGCCGGCTGCCTGCAGCGAGCGGATAGCGGTCTCGCGGCCGGGACCCGGCCCCTTGACGAAGACGTCGACCTTCTTCATCCCGTGCTCCTGGGCGCGCCGTGCGGCGGCCTCAGCGGCCAGCTGGGCGGCGTAGGGAGTCGACTTGCGCGAGCCCTTGAAGCCAACCTGCCCCGAGGAGCACCAGGCGATGACAGCGCCCTGAGGATCAGTCAGCGAGACGATGGTGTTGTTGAACGTGGACTTGATGTAGGCGTGGCCGTGAGTGACGTTCTTGCGGTCCTTACGGCGCGTCTTGCGCGCGGTGGCGCGGGTCTTAGGGGGCATTCTTCCTTCTTCGTGGTGAGATCGTCCTACGCGGCGGGCGCGAGCCCGCTCAGCGTCTGCTTACCTGTGTGTTACTTGGCCTTCTTCTTGCCGGCCACCGTGCGCTTGGGACCCTTACGGGTGCGCGCGTTGGTCTTGGTGCGCTGGCCGTGGACCGGCAGGTGCCGACGGTGGCGCAGGCCCTGGTAGCAGCCGATCTCGATCTTGCGACGGATGTCCGCCTGGACCTCACGCCGCAGGTCGCCCTCTACCTGGTAGGTGGAGTCGATGTGGGTTCGCAGGGCGACGAGCTCATCCTCAGTCAGGTCCTTGACGCGGGTGTCGGGGCTGACCCCCGTTACCGCCAGGGCCTCGACCGCACGAGTGCGCCCGATCCCGAAGATGTAAGTCAGTGCAACCTCCACACGCTTGTCGCGAGGTAGGTCAACACCAGAAATGCGTGCCACGATGTGGTTCTCCTGTGTGCTCCCGGAGGTCGTCACCCGTCTCCCCCGCCCCGCAGGGCGGCCCCGGCCTCCGAGAACCGGGGGTTGCGGTCCCGCTGCCTAGCAGGACTGGCTGGGACAGGTGCCTTGTGTGGTGGCCAGGGGCCACGGTGCGTGGGCTGGACTCAGCCCTGACGCTGCTTGTGCCGCGGGTTATCGCAGATGACCATGACGCGGCCGTGGCGACGAATCACCTTGCAGCTGTCACAGATCTTCTTGACACTCGGCTTGACCTTCATGCTGCTCCTCCGTCGGCTGTACTGAGCCGGCTCTCACTTGTAACGGTAGACGATGCGACCACGGGACAGGTCGTACGGGCTGAGCTCGACGACCACCCGGTCCTCGGGAAGGATACGAATGTAGTGCTGCCGCATCTTTCCGGAGATGTGCGCGAGCACTACGTGCCCGTTGCTCAGCTCAACCCGGAACATCGCGTTCGGAAGGGCCTCGACGACCGATCCCTCGACCTCGATGACTCCGTCCTTCTTAGCCATGTCCCTCCAACAGTGGTTGTTCGCTCGAACGTGCCCGACGACGAGCGCCGCCCGGCGGACGCCGCTGCCGACCACAGGAACTTGGTCCACGGCACCGGCTGCCGGAGGACAAGGTGCATGGGCAGGAAGGATCGACGGACAGGCGTCCAGCAGCAAACTCTACGGCAGGAACGCTGTCACCTACCATGCCCTGGCGGCCACGTCCGCGGTGTTTCCGGACACACCGACACTTGCGGCCTGCCGTCGGCCTGATCGGGAGTGGTCCCGACGTGCACCGCCCCCAACCGCATGCCAAGGACCGCCTGTCAGGACAGGACCACCGGCGCCAGGCCAAAAGGCTCTAGCCCCTGCGCTCCCCCGTCCGGCGCGGTCAGGACCCACACCCCCCCGGGGAGGATCGCGACCGTGTGCTCCCACTGTGCTGCACGCGATCCGTCACAGGTGACGACGGTCCATCCGTCGTCGAGCTCGCGTACCCGAGGCGGCCCGGCGGTCAGCATCGGCTCGATAGCCAGGACCATTCCGGGCCTCAGCCTGGGGCCCCGGCGGCTCACCGAGTAGTTGAGCACGTCGGGCGACATGTGCATCTGCGTGCCGATCCCGTGCCCCACGTACTCCCGGAGAATACCCAGCCGGTGCCCGTGGTGCTCAGCGGCCCGCTCCACCACGGCCTCGACAGCGTCACCGACCACGTTGAGCCTCCCCCCGCGACCGGAGGCGCCACTCTGGACGGCGACCGCGACGGCAGCCACAGCCGACCACAGGGCCTCATAGGTCGTGGTGTCCACGAGCTCGTCGAGAGGGTCCTGATAGGTACCCCCGACCACGGTGGTGAAGGCGGCGTCACCGTGCCACTGAGTCCCCTCCTCGTCCACGACGTAGGCGCCGCAGTCAAAGGTGACCAGGTCCCCGGCCCGCAGCCTGCGCTTCCCCGGGATCGCGTGCACGACCTCCTCGTTGACGGACACGCACACGGTGGCCGGGTACCCGTAGTAGCCCAGGAAGTTGGACCTGGCACCAGACTGTGCGATGACCTCGGCGGCCACCACGTCAAGCTCTGCAGTGGTGACCCCGGGCGCCACGGCCTCCCGCAGGGCAGCGTGCACCTTCGCCACCACCAGGCCGGCACGACGCATATGCCGGACCTGGTCAGGAGTCCTCAGTTGGATCTGCTCCCGTGAGAACACGCTGCACTCCCTTCTGCCCGGACGGCTGCCCGAGCACTATCCCACCGCAGCCGGTCCTAGCCGCACAGGTCGTGCCGGGACAGTGCCGCGAGGATGCGCTGCGTAACCTCCTCGACGTCGCCCATGCCGTCCACGCTGACCAGCAGGCCTCGACGCGTGTACAGGTCCACCAGCGGCGCGGTGGCCTCGGCGTAGACCTTCAGCCGGTGGCGGATGACCGGCTCGGTGTCGTCCGCGCGGCCCTGCTCACTGGCACGCCTCAGCAGGCGCTCGACAACGGCCTCTTCCTGGGCGGTGATCTCCAGGACCAGGTCCACGCGGGACCCGGAGGAGGCCAGCATCTCGTCCAGGGCAGCGACCTGAGCCTGCGTACGCGGGTAGCCGTCCAGCAGGAACCCCTCACGGCAGTCCTCCTGGCTGATCCGGTCAGCCACCATCGCGTTGGTCACCGAGTCCGGTACGTACTCACCGCGGTCGATATAGCCCTGGGCCTGGGTCCCCAGCTCAGTTCCCTCGGCGACGTTGGCACGGAAGATGTCCCCGGTGGAGATCGCCGGGACGCCCAGGTGCTCAGCGACGCGAGCGGCCTGGGTCCCCTTTCCCGCGCCAGGTGGACCGAGAAGAACCATGCGTGCACTCATGACAAGAACCCTTCGTAGTGGCGCTGCTGGAGCTGGGAGTTGATCTCCTTGACGGTCTGGAGACCCACTCCCACCATGATAAGGATGGTGGTGCCTCCGAAGGGCAGGGTCTGGGCCAGCCCCAGCCAGATCACCGCGACAGTCGGAAGCAGGGCGAGAAGGACGAGGTAGATGGCACCCGCTGTGGTGACACGGTTGATGACGTAGGTCAGGTAGCGCACCGTCGGTTCCCCGGCACGAATTCCCGGGATGAACCCGCCGTAGCGCTTCATGTTGTCCGCGGTCTCCTCGGGGTTGAAGGTGATCGCGGTGTAGAAGAAGGCGAAGCACAGGATGAGGACGGCGTAGGCACTCAGGTAGAGGGGGTGAGTCTGCTGGAGGTTGTTCATGATCCAGATGACCCACCCGTCGGTGGGGCGGCCGAATCCGGCAACCAGCTGGGGCATAGCCAAGATCGAGGAGGCGAAGATGACCGGGATGACTCCAGCGGTGTTGATCTTGATCGGGATGTAGGTGGTGGACCCTCCGTACTGCCGACGACCGATCATCCGCTTGGCGTACTGGACGGGGATGCGGCGCTGCGCCTGCTCCACAAAGATCACGGCCAACGTGGCCGCCAGAACCACCGCCACCACGATGAGGAAACGTGACAGGCCGTTGTTGCCCCCGGCAATGGAGATCATGTTGGCCGGGAACTGGGCGACGATGGAGGTGAAGATCAGCAGGGACATGCCGTTGCCGATGCCGCGCTCGGTGATCAGCTCGCCCAGCCACATGATGAGTCCGGTCCCTGCTGTCATGGTGACGACCATGAGAGCCAGGGTGACGAAGGAGGCGTCAGGCACGACCTCCACGGAGCAGCCTACGAACAGCTGGCCGGTGGCCGCTGTCGACACGATGGTGGCTGACTGCAGCAGGCCCAGGCCGATCGTGAGGTAGCGGGTGTACTCCGTCAGCTTGGCGGTACCGGCTTGGCCCTCCTTGTGGAGCTCTTCGAACCGGGGGATGACCACGCGCAGCAGCTGGATAATGATCGACGCGGTGATGTAGGGCATGATTCCCAGGGCGAAGACGCTCAGCTGGAGCAGCGCTCCCCCGGAGAAGATGTTGATCAGGCTGAGCAGGCCCTGCCCCTCAGCCTCTCCTACGCAGACCTGGACGTTGGCCATGTCCACGCCTGGAGCGGGCACTGTCGATCCCAGGCGGAACAGAGCCATGATGCCCAGGGTGAAGAGGAGCTTGGCCCTGAGGTCGGGCGTCCGAAACGCCTGGATGAACGCGCTGAGCACTCGATCTCCTGTGTACTCGGTAGTGTGTCGTGTGGTCGGTCGTGTCTCACGGCTCCACCCGCCAGACGGGTGGGACACCGGGTATGCGCCCAGGTCAGACTACCGTTGACGGAGCCCGGCCTCCAGGATGCTCCTGGACGGGCCGGGCTCCGTCACGCGTTCGTCATGGGCAAACGGGTGCGCCGCTCACCGGGTGGTGATGGACCCACCTGCGGCCTCGATCTTCTCCTTGGCGGAGCCGGACCAGGCGTCCACGGTGACCGTGAGAGCCACCGTCACGTCACCGCCGCCTAGGACCTTGACCAGGTGGCCCTTGCGCACCGCGCCGACAGCAACCAGGTCCTCCACGGTCACCGTGCCGCCAGCAGGGAAGAGCTCAGCGATACGCCCCACGTTGACCGGCTGGTACTCCACCCGGTGGGGGCTGCGGAAGCCGCGAAGCTTGGGCAGGCGCATGTGCAGGGGCATCTGCCCGCCCTCGAAACCAGGGCGGACCTGGTAGCGAGCCTTGGTGCCCTTGGTACCCCGCCCGGCGGTCTTTCCCTTGGAGCCCTCACCACGACCCACACGAGTCCTGGCCTTCCTAGAGCCCGCCGCAGGCCGCAGGTGGTGCAGCCGCACAACCCGGGACCCACCTGCTGCCTGCGTCTCAGGACCACCCTCAGTGTCCTTCTGGGTGTCCCTCTGTGTCTTCCTGGACTCAGCCATCTCAGACCTCCTCAACGGTAACCAGGTGGCGCACCTTGGCAATCAGGCCCCGCACGGAGGGGGAGTCCTCCCGTACAACGCTCTGACGGATCCTGCGCAGCCCCAGGGTGTGCAGCGAGGCACGCTGGCGGTGGGTGCCGCCGATGCCAGAACGGACCTGCGTGACCCTGAGCCGTCTGGCACCGTGCTCACCGCTCTGCCTTGTCGTGGTGTCAGCCATCACGCACGCACTCCTTCTGCGGCCTTGTCGGCCTCCTTCTTCTCAGCCTCGGCGCGCCTGTCGGCCTCGCCCTCAGCGCGGGCTCGCAGCATCGACTGCGGAGCGACGTCCTCCAGGGGCAGGCCCCGGCGGGCGGCGACACCCTCAGGCTGCTCCAGCTGCTTAAGGGCATCCACCGTGGCGTGGACGATGTTGATCGCGTTGGAGGAGCCCAGCGACTTGGACAGGACGTCGTGGACACCGGCGCAGTCCAGGACGGCACGCACCGGGCCGCCGGCGATAACGCCGGTACCCGGGGAGGCAGGACGTAGCAGCACGATGCCTGCGGAGTCCTCGCCCTGGACCAGGTGCGGGATGGTACGGCGGATCATCGGCACGTGGAAGAAGCCCTTCTTGGCGACCTCCACGGCCTTGGCGATCGCGGCAGGCACCTCCTTTGCCTTGCCGTAGCCCACGCCCACGGTCCCCTCGCCGTCACCGACGACCACCAGGGCGGTGAAGGTGAAGCGGCGGCCGCCCTTGACGACCTTGGAGACACGGTTGATCGAGACGACGCGCTCGATGTACTTGTCGTCGTTGCTCCGGCCACGGTCCCGACGGTCGCCGCCACGGTCACGGCGGCCGCGGCCCTCGCCCCGGCGCTCCTCGTTCTCACGCTGGGTCGAGCCGTCAGACGACGCGGACCCGTCTCGCTGCGGTGCAGCCATCAGATGTTCCTCTGCTTTCTCGTCGTCTCTGTCGTCGTGGTGATCACAGCGTCAGGCCTCCTTCACGGGCACCTTCCGCGACGGCTGCCACCCGCCCATGGTACTTGTTGCCTCCACGGTCGAACACGACAGCCTCAATGCCCAGCGCTCTGGCCCGCTGCGCCACGAGCTCGCCGACCCTGCGGGCCGCTCCGACCTTGTGCCCCTCGACACCCTTGGCTGCCTGCTCCAGGGTTGAGGCGGCGCACAGCGTATGGCCAATGGTGTCGTCGACAACCTGGGCCACCATGTGCCGGTTGGAACGGGTCACCACCAGGCGAGGACGCTCGGGCGTACCGCTGACCTTCTTGCGCACACGCTGGTGGCGGATCTTGCGGGCCACGGCCCGGGGGCTTCCTTTGCCCCTCTTGATCGAGTAAGCCATGGTCACTTACCAGCCTTTCCGACCTTACGACGCACGTTCTCACCCGCGTAGCGCACACCCTTGCCCTTATAGGGCTCCGGCGGACGGATCTTGCGGATGTTAGCGGCCACCTCGCCAACCTGCTCCTTGGAAATGCCCGACACCTTGATCTTGAGGTTGCCGTCCACCGTCAGGGTGACTCCCTCCGGCGGTTCGACCGTCACGGTGTGGGAGAAGCCCAGCGACAGCTCGATGCCCTGCCCCTTAGCGACCACGCGGTAACCGGTGCCGACGATCTCAAGGTTCTTCTCGTGCCCCTGGGTCACGCCCACCACCATGTTGTTGATGAGAGTGCGCGACAGGCCGTGAAGGGAGCGGGAACGGCGCTCGTCGTCGGGCCGCGTCACCAGGATGGAGCCGTCCTCCTGACGAGTCACGCTCAGCGGCTCGGCAACGGTCCGGGACAAGGTACCCTTGGGGCCCTTGACCGTCACCTCGTTTCCATCAATTGTCACATCCACTCCGGCCGGGACCGGAACGGGGAGACGTCCAATACGAGACATGGTTTTCCTCCGCTCCTTGCCTCACCAGACGTAGGCGAGGACTTCGCCGCCCACGCCCCGGGACTCAGCCTGCCGGTCGGTGAGGAGGCCGGAGGAGGTGGACAGGATCGCCACTCCGAGCCCCCCCAGGACCTTGGGCAGGTTCGTGGACTTTGCGTAGACGCGCAGGCCGGGCTTGGAGATCCGGCGCAGGCCCTGGATAGCGCGCTGGCGGTTGGCACCGTACTTCAGGGTCAGCGTGAGCGTCTTGCCGACCTCGGCGTCCGTCACCTCGTAGTCAGCGATGTAGCCCTCGGACTTCAGCATCTGGGCGATACTGACCTTGAGCTTGCTCGACGGCATGGAAACAGAGTCGTGGTGGGCGCTGTTTGCGTTACGCAGACGAGTCAGCATGTCTGCGATGGGGTCTGTCATAGTCATGAGTGGGCCTCGGCCCTTCCTCGTCGTGGTTTCCTCTCGGACCTGCGACGTAAGTTCTTACCAGCTGGACTTGCTCACGCCGGGAAGCTGGCCCGCCAGGGCCATCTCCCGCAGGCAGATACGGCACAGGCCGAACTTGCGGTACACGGAGTGCGGACGTCCGCAACGCTGGCAGCGCGTGTAGGCGCGCACGCCAAACTTGGGCTTGCGGTTGGCCTTGTTGATCAGAGCGGTCTTCGCCATGTCACTTCTCCTTGAAGGGGAAGCCGAGCTGCTTGAGCAGGGAGCGGGCCTCCTCATCGGTCTTGGCCGTGGTCACCACGGTAATGTCCATGCCGCGCACGCGGTCGATCTTGTCCTGGTCGATCTCGTGGAACACGGACTGCTCGGTGAGACCAAACGTGTAGTTGCCGTTGCCGTCAAACTGCCTGGGACTCAGTCCCCGGAAGTCGCGGATCCGCGGCAGGGAGATGGAGATGAGACGGTCGAGGAACTCCCACATCCGGTCTCCGCGCAACGTGGCGTGCGCCCCGATCGGCATACCCGCCCGCAGCTTGAACTGCGCGATGGACTTGCGCGCCCTGGTGACCTGGGGCTTCTGGCCGGTGATGGCGGCGAGGTCCTGCACGGCGCCCTCAATCATCTTCGAGTCGTGGGCCGCCTCGCCCACACCCATGTTGACGACAACCTTGACGACGTTACCGACCTCCATCACGTTGCCGTGCTGGAACTCCTTGAGCAGGGCAGGACGCACCTCCTGGGTGTAGCGCGTCTTCAGCCGTGGGGTCATCTTCTTCTCAGCGCCCCCGTCAGTGCTGTCAGCCATGGTTACAGGTCCTCCCCGCTCTTCTTCGCGTAACGCACGCGCACAGTACGCTTACGGCCGTTGGGACGCTCCCCCTCCTCGAGACGGAAGCCCACCCGGGTGCGCTTCTTGGTCTTGGGGTCCACGAGCATGACGTTAGACATGTGGATCGGCGCCTCAACGGTCTCGATACCGCCGGTACGAGCCCCCTGTGCGGACTGCCCCACCTTGGTGTGCCTGGTAACGCGCTGGACGCCCTCGACCACCACCCGGTCCGTGCTGCGGTGGACCTCCAGGACCCGGCCTGTTTTTCCCTTGTCCTTGCCTGCAATGACAATGACCTGGTCGCCCTTCTTGACGCGCGCCATGGTCAGATCACCTCCGGGGCGAGTGAGACGATGCGCATGAACTTCTTGTCACGAAGCTCACGGCCGACGGGGCCGAAGATACGAGTTCCGCGCGGCTCGCCGTCGTTCCTGAGGATAACGGCAGCATTCTCATCGAAACGGATGTACGACCCGTCCGGGCGGCGTCGCTCCTTGCGGGCGCGCACCACGACCGCCTTGACGACATCGCCCCTCTTGACGTTGCCACCGGGGATGGCGTCCTTCACTGTAGCGACGATCGTGTCACCGATGCCCGCATAGCGCCGACCCGAGCCGCCGAGAACACGGATGCACAGGATCTCCTTGGCACCGGTGTTGTCGGCGACCTTCAGTCGCGACTCCTGCTGGATCATTGAGTATTCTCCTGTCGTCGAGCTGGTTCTCGAGAGGAGTCCCGAGCCTGGCCGAACGTTCTTCTGGACCTGCGCAGCACCCCCGGGCGTGACGGGACGAGCCGATCCACAGGGGGAGCCTGCAACACGCTCTCCCGGCAGACACAGGCGCACGGGGCACGAGGTCTCTGCCGGGCGCGTCGAGGACGTACGCAGCCCTCCGAGGATAGTCCACGGAACTGGCGAGGCGACACCGAAGAGACACTAACGTCCTATGTGATTGCTCACCACGACCAGTCTCCGCCGCTTTCCGGCTCCGTGCACCTATAGTCACTGCACCTAGAGCCACTGCGCTCAGCCACCCCGTCTGTGCAGCACAGGTCTGCGTAGCATCATATAGCGCCATATACACAGACGGCACCGCACCCCTTGACGGGGTGCGGTGCCGTCACTGACGGGCAGCGGCGCCGCTTGCGATCGGGACAGGGAACAGGGCTCCAGCCGACAGCCCCTCCTCGACCCTGGCGTGGCCTCTACTTGGCCTTCTCGATGATCTCAACCAGCCGGAAGTGCTTAGTGGCACTGAGAGGGCGGGTCTCCATGATAGATACGAGGTCACCGATCCCGGCCTCGTTGCGCTCATCGTGGGCCTTGAACTTCTTGGAACGGCGCACAACCTTGCCGTACAGGGCGTGCTTGTAGTGCTCCTCGACCAGAACCACGATGGTCTTGTCCATCTTGTCCGATACCACGTAGCCGCGACGAACCTTGCGGTGGTTACGTTCAACGGGGGCCTGGCCTGCCTCCGCGACGCCCGACGCGGTCTCTCCTGCTGTAGTCTGCTCGCTCACTTGGACTCCTCCGTGCTGCTGGGAGCGGTGCGGATGCCGAGCTCACGCTCGCGCGCGATGGTGTAGATACGGGCGATGTCACGGCGCACGGCCTTGAGTCGCCCCCGGTCCTCAAGCTGCCCGGTCGCTGAGGCGAACCGCAGGTTGAACAGTTCAGCCTTGGCCTTGGAGAGCTCCTCGGCAAGGCGCTCGTCATCCATGCCGTCGAGATCCGACGGAGTCAGGCCCTTCGAACCGATAGCCATCAGATGTCACCACCTTCACGGGTCACGAAACGGGTCTTCATCGGCAGCTTGTGCTGGGCACGGCGCATGGCCTCGCGAGCAAGAGCCTCATCGACACCGCCAAGCTCAAAGACGACGCGCCCCGGCTTGACGTTAGCGATCCACCACTCGGGAGCCCCCTTGCCGGAGCCCATGCGGGTCTCGGCAGGCTTCTTGGTCAGTGGGCGGTCCGGGAAGATATTGATCCAGACCTTGCCCCCACGCTTGATGTGGCGGGTCATGGCGATACGAGCCGCCTCGATCTGCCTGTTGGTGACATAGGCTGGCTCCAGGGCCTGGATACCGAAGTCACCGAAGGAGACCCGGTTCCCGCCCTTGGACATACCCGTCCGGTGCGGACGGTGCTGCTTGCGGAACTTCGTCCGACGAGGGATCAGCACAGCTCAGGCCTCCGTTCCCTGGTCTGCGGCAGCGGTCTCGGTAGCCGGCGCCTGCTCGGCCTGCTGCTCGCTGTTGTGACGCGCGCCCCGCTCACCGCGTCGGCCACGGCGCTCGCCACGGCCCCGGCCGCGGGAGCCGGACTCAGCCTGCTGACGGGCGAACTCGCGCTCAGTAAGGTCGCCCTTGTAGATCCACACCTTGACACCGAGACGTCCAAAGGTGGTCCTGGCCTCGTAGAAGCCGTAGTCGATGTTGGCCCGCAGGGTGTGCAGCGGGACGCGCCCCTCGCGGTAGAACTCCGAGCGGCTCATCTCAGCGCCGCCGAGACGTCCGGAGCACTGCACCCGAATGCCCTTGGCGCCAGCACGTGCGGCTGACTGCATGCCCTTGCGCATCGCCCGACGGAAGGACACACGCGACGCCAGCTGCTCAGCAATCCCCTGGGCGACCAGCTGGGCGTCCAGGTCGGGGCTCTTGACCTCCAGGATGTTAAGCTGCACCTGCTTGCCGGTAAGCTTCTCCAGCTCACCACGCAGGCGCTCTGCCTCGGTCCCCCTGCGGCCGATGACAATGCCCGGACGTGCGGTATGGAGATCGATGCGCACACGGTCCCGGGTGCGCTCAATATCGACCTTGGAGATGCCGGCCCGCTCCATACCGCTCTCCATGAGGCGGCGGATCTTGACATCCTCCTCGACAAAGTCGCGGTAGCGCTGGCCGGGCTTGGTGGAGTCGGCGAACCACCGTGAGCGGTGGTCCGTGGTGATGCCCAGGCGGAACCCGGTCGGGTTGACCTTCTGCCCCATTACCGGGCTCCTTCCTTCTGTGCGGAGTCGGCCCTGTCGCCGACGATGACAGTGATGTGGCTGGTTCGCTTCAGGATCCGGCTGGCCCTGCCCTGGGCACGAGGACGGAACCTCTTGAGGGTGGGCCCCTCGTCGGCATACACCTCGACGATGAACAGGTCGTTCTCGTCGAAGCGCTCCCCGTCACGCTCCGCCTTGAAGCGCGCGTTGGCGATAGCGGACTCCACGACCTTGCGCACCGGCACTGCAGCGGCCTGCGGGGCGAAGCGGAGCACGTTGACCGCCTCGACCGCGCGCTTGCCACGGACGACGTTCACGACGCGGCGGGCCTTCATCGGTGTGCAGCGCACGTACTTAGCCTGCGCCTTGGCTTCCATGTTCTCTGCCTCTCAAACTTTCCGGGGCCCGTCAGCGACGAGACCTACGGTCGTCCTTGACGTGCCCGCGGAAGGTGCGGGTCGGAGCGAACTCGCCGAGCTTGTGGCCCACCATGGCCTCGGTGACGAAGACCGGGACATGCTTGCGGCCGTCGTGGACGGCGAAGGTGTGCCCGAGGAAGTCCGGGGTGATGACCGAACGACGGGACCAGGTCTTGATGACGTTCTTGGTGCCCTTCTCGTTCTGGGCGTCCACCTTCTTCTGCAGGTGGTCGTCGACGAAGGGCCCCTTCTTCAGGCTACGCGGCATATCAGGCTCCTATCAGCGCTTCTTGCCGGTCCGACGACGACGCACGATGAGGCGGTCGCTGGACTTTTTCGGACGACGGGTACGACCCTCGGGCTTGCCCCAGGGAGAGACAGGGTGGCGGCCACCGGAGGTCTTGCCCTCACCGCCACCGTGCGGGTGGTCGACCGGGTTCATGACCACACCACGCACGGTCGGGCGCACGCCCTTCCAGCGCATACGGCCGGCCTTGCCCCAGTTGATGTTGGCCTGCTCGGCGTTGCCGACCTCCCCGACGGTAGCCCGGCAGGCAGCCTCCACGTTACGGATCTCACCGGAGGGCATGCGCAGCTGCGCGTACTTGCCCTCTTTGGCGACCAGCTGGACAGAGGTGCCGGCGCTACGGGCGATCTTCGCTCCCCCGCCAGGACGCAGCTCCACCGCGTGGACCACGGTACCGGTCGGGATATGGCGCAGCTGCAGACTGTTGCCCGGCTTGATGTCCGCCCCCGGCCCTGCCTCAACCACGTCACCCTGACGCAACCGTTGCGGGGCGATGATGTAGCGCTTCTCCCCGTCGGCGTAGTGGAGCAGGGCGATACGAGCGGTACGGTTGGGGTCGTACTCGATGTGCGCCACCTTGGCGGGCACACCGTCCTTGTCTCCCCGGCGGAAGTCGATGACCCGGTAGGCTCGCTTGTGCCCACCGCCCTTGTGCCGCGTCGTGATGCGCCCTGAGGAGTTACGCCCACCAGTTTTGTGTAGCGGGCGCACCAGCGACTTCTCGGGCCTGCTACGCGTGATCTCCGCGAAGTCGGAGACCGAGGAGCCTCTCCGGCCGGGTGTCGTGGGCTTGTACTTACGGATTCCCATGTCGGTCCTCTACCTTCCGTGTCACTCAGCCACGTCGCCGAAGATGTCGATCGTGCCCTCGCGCAGGGTGACGATGGCGCGCTTGGTGTCCTTGGACTTCCCCGTGCCCGTGCGGGTCCGCCGGGTCTTGCCCTTGCGGTTCATCGTGTTGACCGAGGCGACCTTGACGTTGAAGATGGACTCGATAGCCATCTTGATCTCGGTCTTGTTGGAGCCGGGAGCCACAATGAACGTGTACTGCCCGCGGTCCATGCACGAGTAGGACTTCTCGGAGACGACCGGGGCGATTATGACGTCGCGGGGGTTCTTGGACTTCTCGAGACTCACTTGGACTCCTCCTCACTGCTGTCCTGGTTCTCTCCCCGCCCCAGGAAGGCGTCCAGAGCAGGCTCGGTGAAGACGACGTCGTCGGAGTTGAGGACGTCATAAGTGTTGAGCTGGTCGGCCCACAGGATGTGCACCTCGGGGATGTTGCGCAGGCTCAGCCTGGACAGGTCGTCCCCACGGGTGATGACCACCAGCGCCTGGCGGTCAGTCAGGTGGTGCAGCGCGTCGAGCGCAGCCTTGGTCGAGGGGACCTCGGTGGTGACGAACTCGGTGATGACGTGGATACGGCCGTTGCGGGCACGGTCAGACAGCGCCGAGCGCAAAGCGGCAGCCTTCATCTTCTTGGGAGTGCGCTGGGTGTAGTCCCGCGGCCTGGGGCCATGCACCACGCCACCGCCGGTGAACTGGGGAGCACGCGTCGAGCCCTGGCGGGCCCGACCGGTCCCCTTCTGGCGGTAGGGCTTCCTGCCGCCGCCGCGGACGGCGCCGCGGTTCTTGGTGGAGTGCGTACCCTGGCGGGCGGCGGCCATCTGTGCCACCACGACCTGGTGCATGAGCGGGATGTTGAGCGCCACGTCGAAGACCTCGGCAGGAAGCTCGACGGTGCCGGTCCTGGCACCCGTGGAGTCGACGACGTCGACACTCAGCGCCGCAGTCAGGTTCTCAGGCATCGGTCTCAGGCTCCCTTCACGGCTGTGCGGACGACGACCACCGAGCCCTTGGGGCCGGGGACGGCACCGTTGATGAGCAGGACGCCCTTGTCGGCGTCCACCCCACGGACCTGGAGGTTCTGGACGGTGCGCCGCGCGTGACCCATGCGGCCAGCCATGCGCAGCCCCTTGAAGATGCGACCAGGGGTGGCGCAGGCACCGATGGAGCCCGGCTTGCGGTGGTTGCGGTGGGATCCGTGGGAGGCGCCGACGCCAGCGAAGCCGTGGCGCTTCATGACGCCCGCGAATCCCTTACCCTTGGACGTTCCGGTCACGTCAACCAACTGCCCGACCTCGAAGGTGTCAGCAGTCAGCTCCTGGCCGAGGGCGTAGTCCTCGACCAGGGAGGTGCGTACCTCCGCCACGTGACGACGTGGCGTGACACCTGCCTTGGCGAAGTGGCCCTGGAGCGGCTTGGTCACCTTGCGCTCGTTGACCTCCCCGAAGGCAAGCTGCACGGCCTGGTAGCCGTCAGTCTCCAAGGTACGGATCTGGGTGACCACGTTGGTGTCCACCCGCACGACGGTGACAGGGCGCAGGACGCCGCCCTCGTCCCAAATCTGGGTCATGCCGAGCTTGGTACCTAGCAGCGCCTTGGCGGGCCTGGCAGGCGCAGCCGGAGCCGGCGTGTGAAGCGTTGTCATGGCGGTCCTCAGAGCTTGATCTCAATGTTGACGTCAGCGGGCAGGTCAAGCCGCATGAGCGAGTCAACAGCCTTGGGCGTCGGGTCAACGATGTCAATCAGCCGCTTGTGCGTACGCATCTCGAAGTGCTCACGGCTGTCCTTGTACTTGTGCGGCGACCGGATGACGCAGAAAACGTTCTTCTCGGTCGGCAGCGGCACGGGACCCACGACCGTCGCGCCTGCGCGGGTCACGACATCGACGATCTTGCGCGCCGAGGAGTCGATGACCTCGTGGTCGTAGGACTTGAGCCGGATGCGGATCTTCTGTCCCGCCATGGCGCCTAACCTCTCTTGTACTTGCTTCTGACCGGTCCACGCACTCGGGCGTGTCGCCTGGGCGGCGCACACTGATCCCGGGGCGTCAAGACGCAGGCCGGTCTGGACATGCGCGGACCTGGCCCAGCAGGCCAGGTCCGTCAGACTGGGTCCCGGGCGCTACCCGGGACGCGGCCAGGAGGGGTGGCCCTCACCGGCCGGACAACGCTATCAGGGCTCTGGCCTGACAGAAACCTGCGACAACCTCTCAGGCCTGTGAGACCGCACACCGTTCCCCGGGTTCGGGCGTGTCGTCCCAGGCTTGTCCCGCAGCCGCCCCGTCCGCGCCGGTCAGATCAGGTCACTGCGCCGAGAACGCTGCCTGGCAGCCAGAGCGAGCGCGCCCAGCCCCAGCAGCACTGCACCTGTGACAAGCAGCCCGGTGACGGCTCGGCTCCCGGTTAGGGGCAGCGTGAGCGGTCCTACTGAGGGCGACGTAGAAGGCGAAGGCAGTGTAGAAGGCAGTGTAGAAGACGGCGTAGAAGACGGTGTGGAAGAAGATACAGGAGGCGCTGCGGACTGTTCCGCGGTCGGCAGCACCGGTGGCCCTGTAGACGGGAACGGCTCTATGGGCGACTCCGTAGGTGGCCCCATGGAAGGTTCTGCGGAAGGCTCCGTAGAGGGCTCCGCGGAAGGCTCCGTAGAAGGCGGCAGCCCTGTGGGGGACGCCGTCGGCGAGGCCGGAGCGGAAGCGTTGACTACGGCGCCGAAGTCGGCCGTGGCCTCAGGTGTCGAGGCGTCGACGGTCACGCTCAGAGTCTGGGTGGAAAGGCTGTAGCCCGTCGGGGCCTGCGTCTCCTCCAGGGTGTAGGTGCCCCAGGCCAGTCCCGTCAGCCGGAAGCGGCCGTCAGCCGGGTCCTCGTCAGGCTGGCTGTTGTCCGACACCGCTGTCTGCGCGCCGTCAGGACCGTGCAGGAGCCACTCGGAGCCTGGCAGGAGCTCTCCGGTGTCGCTGGTCTTTGACCAGGTCAGTGTCGCCGGCAAGGGGGCATTCGTGACCGTGCAGGTGACATCCGCCCCGTCCGAGAGGGTCACGGAGTCCTGGGCGACGTCGAGCTGCTCCCCCGCCGCCGTGACGCACCGAGTCGAGTCACGCCCATAGGCCTGGTAGCCCTCAGGGCTGTCCTCACTCAGCAGGTACGTGCCGGAAGGGACCACCTGAGAAGTCACCTCCGACGACCCTGACGTGCCAGACACGACCGTTCCAGCCGTCGCCGCGTCGGTACCAGTGGCGGTCAGCGTCCAGGCGGCCGGGTCGGGACCGGTCCCCCCGTCCGCACCTGCCAGCTCCTTGACCAGCGTCAGGGTGGATCTGGCGGAGTAGTGGTTGGTGAAGGCACAGGTCACCGGTAGCGCCTCGACCGAGGCAGCGGCTGACACGCCGGTAAAGTCAACCGTCCTGGACGCGAGGTCGTAGGTCACGTCAACGGCCTGGCCCACACCGTTGAGGCAGCTCAGCCCGGTCAGCGCCCAGCCTGACGGGGTACCGGCGTCACCGGCTCCTCCACCGCCCTGACCCGCGTCCAGGTCGTCCTCCGTGACAGTGAAGTCAGACATGCCCGCGTAGAAGCTGACGGTGCTCGAGGCCTGGGTGCCCGACTCCCCCAGGCCTGTCGGCGTGACGGGGGCGAAGGCGTCCTGAGCGACCAGGGACCTGCCGGGGGAGACGGTGTAGGAGAAGGCGGGGATCGTGACGTCCTGCGCGCCGGGGTCGGCCGTGGCCGTCTTGGTCAGGGTGAGAGTGCGCTCCTGGTTGAAGGAGCCGTACAGGCAGGCGTAGGTGGTCTGCCCCTCGGCCGTAACGAACTGGTCGGAGGCCGCCTCGGCGTCGTCGGGGTCCCCCGCACAGGTCCCGTCCTGCGTAGGCAGGAATCCCCACAGCACCAGCCGGTAGGGCATCCCGTCTTCGGTGACGACGATGTTCGTCGCGGTGGTCCTGGTAATCGTCAGGACGTCAGCGACACCACCCTCTGCCTCAGTGTTGTCGGTCTCCTCCTGGACGAACGGGAAGGACTCCTCCATGCCGTCAATCCTGACGTTGATAGCGCCGTGCACCCAGTGGTAGCTTGATCGGATCGGGTAGTTGTTGTGGCGGATCGTGCCGACAAGGAAGGTCTGCCCACCCTGCACGGTCCCTGGATCATTGGTCCTGAATCCGAGGGCTGACGTCGCGTCGAGAGAGGCCTCGGTGAGTCCAGGGCACTCGGTGCCGGTGGAGCTGCCGGGCCTGCCCCGCTGGAAGTAGGACCAGTAGTCGCTGTCCACCCACTGCGACTGCGCGGTCTGTGTGACCACACCATCAGCGGAGACGTACCCGTAGGCCTGGCAGTCCTCGTAGTCCTGGGCCGAGTCCGTCGCGGAGTCGTTGACGGCACTGACCGTCATACGACCAGTGATGTCACTCAAGTCGAGCGAGATGTCGGCCCCGGGCTCCATCTCCGCTGCCTGAACGGTACCAGCGGGAAGCAGGAGTGGTGTCAGCACGGCAGGCGCAAGACCAGCAGCAAGCCCAGTCACCAGGACAGCTATGGTCACCAGGACCTGTCGGCGCGGCCTGCCACCGGTGGTGCAGGTGCGCTGCGGGGCCGGGCTGGACACTGTGCTCGACACGGTACTCAGCACTTTGGTCAACAGTGTGGTCAACACTGTGCTCACGAGGATCTCCAACGACGGTCAGACAGGAACAGGTGCCGCGATGCGGCTACGACCAGAGGCCGGTAATTCTCATTCTTACTTCACGCACCTACCAGCGCAAGCACCATTCTTTAATTGTTATCCCGTATACCTCCCTGAGCGTCGCAGCCCAGCGGTGAACGCCCTTCCTGCAAGCCCGGCACCTCAGCACGACAACGGGACAGGCCCCGTGACAGATGCTTGGTCCCCTCCAGGACGTGCGGAGATCCGCCCCGCTCAGCCTCCGCCTGCACACCTGCGTGACAGCCCTGATGGCGCGCCCAGAATGCACGTTCCCCCGGCGCTGCGAGGAGCGCCGGGGGAACAGCGGCAACAGACCTGCACCTCAGGGGTGCGTCAGGCAGGACGCCAGCAGCGTGTCACTTGATAACCTTGGTGACACGGCCGGAGCCGACCGTGCGCCCGCCCTCACGGATGGCGAAGCCGAGGCCCTCCTCCATGGCGATGGGCTGGATGAGCTCCACGGTCATCTCCGTGGTGTCACCAGGCATGACCATCTCGGTGCCCTCAGGCAGCGTGATGACACCGGTGACGTCGGTGGTCCGGAAGTAGAACTGCGGGCGGTAGTTGGAGTAGAAGGGGTTGTGACGGCCGCCCTCGTCCTTGGTCAGGATGTAGACGTGCCCCTCGAACTCGGTGTGCGGGGTGATGGAGCCGGGCTTGCAGACCACCTGGCCGCGCTCGACGTCCTCACGGCGGGTACCACGCAGCAGCAGGCCACAGTTCTCACCAGCCCAGGCCTCGTCCATCTGCTTGTGGAACATCTCGATACCGGTGACGGTGGTCTTCTGGGCCTCACGGATACCGAGGATCTCGACCTCGGAGTTGATCGGCAGCTTGCCGCGCTCCACACGGCCGGTGACGACGGTACCGCGGCCGGTGATGGTGAATACGTCCTCAATAGGCATGAGGAAGGGCTTGTCCATGTCACGCTCGGGGGTGGGGATGTACTCGTCCACCGCGTCCATGAGCTCCTTGACCTTGGCAGCCCACTCGGCGTCGCCCTCCAGTGCCTTCAGGGCGGAGACGCGGATGACCGGAGCCTCGTCACCGTTGTAGTCCTGGGAGGAGAGAAGCTCGCGCACCTCCATCTCAACCAGGTCGAGCAGCTCCTCGTCGTCCACGGCGTCAGACTTGTTGAGGGCGACCAGCAGTGCAGGCACACCCACCTGGCGGGCGAGCAGGACGTGCTCACGGGTCTGGGCCATGGGACCGTCGGTGGCGGCGACCACCAGGATCGCGCCGTCCATCTGGGCGGCACCGGTGATCATGTTCTTGATGTAGTCGGCGTGACCGGGCGCGTCCACGTGGGCGTAGTGACGCTTGTCCGTCTCGTACTCGACGTGCGCGATGTTGATGGTGATACCGCGCTGACGCTCCTCGGGAGCCTTGTCGATCTCGTCGAAGGGGGTGAAGGGGTTCAGCTCGGGGTACTCGTCGTGCAGAACCTTGGAGATCGCAGCGGTCAGCGTCGTCTTGCCGTGGTCGACGTGACCGATCGTTCCGATGTTGACGTGCGGCTTGCTCCGCTCGAACTTGGCCTTGGCCACTGGTGTCCTCCTGGGACTCGGGTAGTGCTCTTCGTCGTGACTCGACTAGCACATGCTAGCGGTCATGGCGAGGAGAGTCTCTACTGGTGGATTGTTGGAAATCTTACTGAAGTTGTGGTCTGGGGGGTGGCGCACCACCGGTAGCAGCCGGGACCGGGATCGCGGCCCCGGCTGCCAGGGAGGCGAGGAAGTCAGGCACCCCTGACCTTGGCGATGATCTCCTCGGCGACGTTGCGGGGAACCTCAGCGTAGGAGTCAAAACTCATCGAGTACACCGCTCGCCCCTGGGTGCTGGAGCGCAGGTCCCCGACGTAGCCGAACATCTCCGACAGCGGGACGGTGGCACGCACCACCTTGACGCCAGCGGCGTCCTCCATGGAGGCGATCATGCCGCGACGGGAGTTCAGGTCACCGATCACGTCCCCCATGTATTCCTCAGGGGTTCGGACCTCCACCGCCATGACCGGCTCCAGGAGGACCGGGGAGGCCTTCTTGGCCCCCTCCTTGAAGGCCATAGAGCCCGCGATCTTGAAGGCCATCTCGGAGGAGTCCACCTCATGGTAGGCGCCGTCGACAAGGGTAGCCTTGATATCGACCATGGGGTAGCCGGCAAGCACACCGGTGAGCATGGCGTCCTGGACGCCCGCGTCCACGGAGGGGATGTACTCGCGCGGCACACGGCCACCGGTGACCTCGTTGGCGAACTCGTAGTGAGCCGCCTCGCCCTCGCCCTCCTGCTGGGGGTCGTGAACCAGCGGCTCGAAGCTCATCTGGACCCGGGCGAACTGGCCGGAGCCTCCGGTCTGCTTCTTGTGGGTGTACTCGATCTTGTCGACCTTCTTGCGGATGGTCTCACGGTAGGCCACCTGCGGGGCACCCACGTTGGCCTCCACCTTGAACTCGCGGCGCATACGGTCCACGAAGACGTCCAGGTGGAGCTCCCCCATGCCGCCGATGACAGTCTGGCCTGTCTCCTCGTCCAGGGAGACGGTGAAGGTGGGGTCCTCCTCCGAGAGCTTCTGGATAGCCACTCCCAGCTTCTCCTGGTCGCTCTTGGTCTTGGGCTCGATCGCCACGTGGATGACGGGGTCGGGGAAGGACATGGACTCCAGGACGACCGGCGCGGACTGGGCGCACAGGGTGTCACCCGTCGTGACGTCCTTGAGCCCGATAAAGGCGTAGATGTGGCCCGCGTGCGCCTCGGTGACAGGGTTCTCCTTGTTGGAGTGCATCTGGAAGAGCTTGCCGATGCGCTCCTTCTTGCCCTTGGTGGCGTTGAGGACCATCTCTCCCTGGGCCACCTTCCCGGAGTAGACGCGCACGTAGACGAGCTTGCCGTAGAAGGGGTGGGTGGCCACCTTGAAGGCCAGCGCGGAGAAGGGGGCCTTCTCGTCGGCGGCACGGGTGAGGACCTCCTCCTCCTTGCCCGGGACGTAGCCCTCGACGTCGGGGACGTCCAGGGGCGAGGGAAGGTAGTCCAGCACCGCGTCCAGCACCGGCTGGATTCCCTTGTTCTTGAAGGCGGAGCCCGCCAGGACCGGGAAGGCCTGCCCGGAGACGGTCAGCTTGCGGATACCAGCCTTGAGCTCGGCCAGCGTCAGCTCCTCCCCCTCCAGGTACTTCTCCATGAGGGTGTCGTCCGCCTCGGCCACCGTCTCGACGAGCTCGCCGCGCAGCGTCTCCGCCTTGGCCACCAGGTCTGCGGGAATCTCCTCGTACTCCACCACCGAGCCGCGGGTGTCCTTGCCGTCAGCGTCCTTCTCCGGGAAGCGCACAGCCCGCATCTCCAGGACGTCAACCAGGCCGGAGAACTCGTTCTCCGCGCCGATGGGGAAGTTCAAGACAATCGGGGTGGCGTGGAGCCGGTCCCTGATGGTCTGCACGGAGAAGTCGAAGTCGGCACCGAGCTTGTCCATCTTGTTGATGTAGCAGATGCGCGGGACGTTGTACTTGTCCGCCTGGCGCCACACGGTCTCTGACTGGGGCTCCACGCCCTCCTTGCCGTCGAAGACCGCGACGGCGCCATCAAGCACGCGCAGGGAGCGCTCAACCTCCACCGTGAAGTCGACGTGGCCGGGAGTGTCGATAATGTTGATCTGGTTCTTCTTCCAGAAGCAGGTGGTGGCCGCGGAGGTGATGGTGATACCGCGCTCCTGCTCCTGCTCCATCCAGTCCATGGTGGAGGCGCCGTCGTGGGTCTCGCCGAGCTTGTAGTTGATACCCGTGTAGAACAGGATACGCTCGGTGACGGTCGTCTTTCCGGCGTCAATGTGGGCCATGATGCCGATGTTGCGGACCTTGGTGAGGTCGGTCAGCACGTCGAGTGCCACTAGTAGTGTCCTTCTTTCGTAGGTCTTGGCCAGAGGCCGTCGGCCACAGCCCGCCTGCAGCGGGCCAGCCGACGCGCCAGGGTGAGCCGGTGCCGGGGCTACCAGCGGTAGTGGGCGAAGGCCTTGTTGGACTCGGCCATTCGGTGCATGTCCTCACGACGCTTGACAGCGGCGCCCAGGCCGTTGGAGGCGTCGAGGATCTCGTTCATCAGCCGCTCGGTCATGGTGTTCTCCCTGCGCTTGCGGGAGAAGTCCACCAGCCAGCGCAGCGCCAGGGTGGTGGCCCGCGAGGGACGGACCTCGACCGGGACCTGGTAGGTGGCCCCACCGACACGGCGGGAACGGACCTCCAGGGAGGGACGGATGTTGTCCAGAGCGCGCTTGAGCACCGAGACCGGGTCCTGCTCGGTCTTGGAGCGCACCCCCTCCAGGGCGCCGTACACGATGCGCTCGGCGGTGGACTTCTTCCCGTCCAGGAGGACGCGGTTGACCAGCTGGGTGACCACAGGCGAGCCATAGACGGGATCGACGGCGATAGGGCGCTTGGGTGCGGGACCCTTACGAGGCATTACTTCTTCTCCTTCTTGGCGCCGTACTTGGAACGTGCCTGCTGACGGCCCTTGACGCCCTGAGTATCAAGGGAGCCGCGCACGATGTGGTAGCGGACACCAGGAAGGTCCTTCACACGGCCGCCACGCACGAGCACGATCGAGTGCTCCTGAAGGTTGTGGCCCTCACCGGGAATGTAGGCAGTCACCTCGATACCGGTGGACAGGCGCACACGGGCGACCTTACGGAGAGCGGAGTTCGGCTTCTTGGGAGTCGTGGTGTACACGCGGGTGCACACACCACGACGCTGCGGACTGGACTTCAGCGCGGGCGTCTTGGACGCCGAGCGCTTGGTCGAGCGGCCCTTGCGGACCAGCTGCTGGATCGTGGGCACTACTGATTCTCCATTGCGACGTGCGTTGGGTCTGGATGCTACCCGCTCACCGGCCCCGTTCTCAGGCCGACCGCACACGTCAGCACAGAAGTGCCGGAGCGCCCGACCTGGGGTCCACGACGCCCGGAGCCCCGCAGGGCCCGTCGGTTCCCGCCGCGGCAGACCCGCGTCACGGTCGGCCTGAGCCGTCGGCTATCAGCAGCCAGGACACAGAACCAGCCCGCTGGGAACGGAGTAGAGAACGGCGACCCGCGCTCGGGCACCGCAGATCAGGATACACACCTGCTCCCCACAGCCACCAGGCCGAGGAAGCCGGTGTGGGAGTGTTTCTCAACACTCCCACACCGCTGTCACACCGCGTCCGCACCGAGACCCCGCCGGGGCTGCTTGTCCGTCCGGCGTCTTTTTGCGGCGTCGCTGCCTCCGCCCCAGTCCGGCCCAGCCGCCTCACGGCTCAGGGGCGCACCAGCCCGCTCACCCCCACGAGGGTGAGGAACTGTCAACCGTCACCTCAGGCTCTCCGCCACCCTCCGGCCACTCGATGCTTCCGGAGAAGGTGAACCTCACCGACCGGGGCTTGGGGTCCTTGTTCCACTGCGACGGGTTCTGCGTGACCGAGATGATGATCTGCTCGGAGGTGAAGGAGGACGCAGTGACCTCGTCCAGCCCGGAGGCGTCCTGGGTCACCTTGAGCGACGCAAGATCAGTGTCCTGAACCTCGCTCGGGCACACCGCGTCGGTGTTGCCCGGGACGGAGGCGCACGACTCGGTCTGGGCCTTGACCTCCTCCAGGACCAGGTCCTCCAGCTCCTGGGTCGGCTCGCTGGTGACTTCCATAAGCATGTCGGCGGCAGCAGAGGCGGGCAGTGCTATCAGGGAGGAGGTCTCAGCGGTCAGGTAGCTGGCCAGGCTCTGGGGCACCCCGACATCGTAGGTCCCGGCGTAGACGTACTGCAATGTGGTGCTGGTGGAGCTGTATTCCTCCTCCGAGGCCTCCAGGGCGAGGTCCGTACCTGCCACGGAGATCGCGTCCAGCCCGTCGGCCGAGCTGAAGGTGACCGGGACGACCAGGGGCGTGGTGACCTCCCAGGTGTCCAGGAGCCCGTACTGCCTGTCACCCCTGGCCACCGTGAAGGTGAAGTCAAAGTGCTCACCATCCAGGGAGAGGGTTGTCGATACCTTAGCCGTGTCCTCCTCGACCTGCGGCTCCGACACCGTCACGACCTCCACCCTGGAGGTCGCGGCCGCCAGGGCCTCGTCATTGAGCAGCGCGCGCTGGGAGTTGGGTACACCGGGGTCCACCATCTGCGTGGCGGCCTCGGCCCTTCCCTGCGACAGCAGGTCCAGGTAGGCCTCCACCTCCTGGTCGGGGCCGCGGCGACCGTTGAGGAAGTTGACGCAGGCCATACCGACGACGACAAGCACCAGGAGCAGTCCCGCCGTCCCCAGCACCAGCCTCATACGGCGCCGCGCCTGCGGGCTCATCGGCTGCGGCTCCGGCAGCGCCTGAGCCTGCTGTGAGGCAGTCGGGGCGGGCGCCTGCTGACCTGGCGCTGCCAGGTCGGAGGACACCGGGTCGGAGGACACCGGGTCCGCCACCTCCGCGGACGCAGACACCGGGGAGCCAGAGGCTGGATGGCCTTGGAGCACCCACTGGCCGGTGCTGGCGTCCTCGACGAAGAGCGCTCCGGTGCTCAGGTCGGTGGCTGTCGCCGCGCCCGTGGCCGGGTCCGTCCCGTAGCTCCAGGTGTGTGAGCCCTCGGCCTGGCCAGCCTGACCAGTACCCTGCGCGACACCCATCGAGCCACCCAGCGAGCTTCTGCCACTGACCCACTCAGTCACCGCCCTGGTGCCGACCATGACCCGCAGGAGCTGGTTGGCGTTGGCGTACAGCCAGGCAGGAAGGTACTCGGCCAGGACGGAGACCACGCAGGCCAGCAGAGATACCGTGATAAAGGACCACCCTGACGGCATCGCCGACGCCGAGACCATCTCACCTCCCCCGGACATGCGGGCCGGGACGAGCACGTAAAGCAGCGGGACGCTCAGGGCGAGGGCGGCGACAGCCAGCGGCCAGGTACGGGCCAGGACCGCCCCACGGCTGCGCGCACGCAGGACACCCACACGAGCCGCGGCGACGACGGTGGCCAGGAGCACGGTGACAACCAGGAGGAGGACAGCCCCGACAGGCAGGTCGCCCACGGTGACCAGGGAGTCCTCCGAGGAGTTCGCAGCGACGCCGAGGCCAGCCACCTCTCCCCTGGCGACCAAGCCTCCCAGCGTCGCCAGGGACAGAAGGACCACGACCAGGTTGGGCAGGTAGACGATAAGGAGAGCCAGGGCCTGCGGGACGCCCTCAGCCAGCGCCCACGCAGTGCCTGCAACAAGGGTAACGGCCCCTGTCACCGTGCCCAGGCTGACCAGGAGCGCCCACACCTCGCGGCCCGCCTGCCTCAGCCCTATGGGCAGCCCGATCACGGCTGCGTGGTCGAGCCGGGCCGCGCTCAGCGCCGTCATGACCACCACAGACACCAGGACGACGGTAAGCAGCGGGGAGGAGGAGACAGACAGGCCGTCCCCCGAGTCGCCGCCTGCCCGTGGAAGTCCCGTGAGCAGGCCGAGGAGCAGCCCGGTGGCCAGGGCCTCGACAGCACAGCGCTGCAGGGTCGCCGCCCGGTGGAGGGAGGAGCCGTCCACCGGCGCACGTCGGCGCGCCACCAGGTAGACACCGCAGCCTATGGCAAGAAGTGTCCCCAGCGGTAAGACGGTCACTGTGGCGCTGACCTGGATGAAGAACGTGGCCGTGATGGAGAGCTGGCCGCCCAGAGCCGCTCCCATGAGCACCAGCAGTGCCGACAACGACGCCGGGAGGTTGAGATCCTCTCGCGCCTCGGAGGTTGCCGCCATGAGCAGCAGAGCGCTCAGCAGCGCCCCGCCCAGGACCACTGCCTGCACCAGGGCGAAAGAAATGAGACCGGGTTGGCGCACCAGCGCGGCGAAGGTGGCCTGGCGGGCGGCAGCGGCTGGTGTCTGGGGCTGGGACGGCGTCGCGGCGCCAGCACTCGGGTCAACGGGGGGCGTAGGAGCCGGACCTGGCTCGCTCATAGTGCGGCCTTTCTCAGGAGATGTTGGGAACAATTGGATGCAGTATTCATGAAACTGCTATCTGGCACAAGCGGTCACAGGAGATAAGCGACCAGCAGCCTCGCCTCATGCCACCTGTCGCGAGGTACCCCCGGCCACCGAGGCAGGGGTACTGCCCGCGGCCGGGCAGCGCGAGCTCGCCCGCCTTCACCCGGCCACCGAGGCCGGGGCGGCGCAGCAACAGCTGCGCAAGTACTGAGCAGCGGCGGGTGCGGCGACACGCTGCGGTGACAGGCGCAGATTCCGCGCTGGTGCCGTGCTGGTACCGTCGGGCTACTGCGTCGCCCGGCCCCCCTGGCCCTGGAGCGAGCCGAGAATCTCCATCAGCTCGTCGTGCCCCGGTACCTCGATCCCCAGCTGCTCCTCCACCTGGTTGAGGACAGAGTCGATCTCCCCGGCGTCAACCTGTCCGGAGACGGTCTGCGCCTGCGCCAGGGTCTGGTCCCTCAGCTCCGACCCGCCGTAGTAGATACCGGCTCCCGACGCACCCAAGGGCAGCAGGAGCGCCCCCAGGAGCAGGGCGATGGCTGCGGTCCTGGGGCGGGAGCGGGAGACGGCCGTGAGGCTGACCATGACAGTGACAAAGGCAAGCACCGCACCGCCTGCAACCGCTGCCGCAGCCCTCAGGTCAATCACCTCGGTGAGGCTGACGTCGCGTAGGAACAGGTCCAGGAACTGGAAGGTGGACAGCAGGGTGTAGAAGCCCCAGCCCAGGAGCCCCAGCGTAACGAGCAGCATCACCGTCCCCACGGGCAGCGCGGCAGAGCGTCGACGCTGTGGAGGCAGCGGCAGGTCCGCACGAGGCTGCGGCTCAGGCTGCCGGTAGGTCGGCTGCGGTGCCTGGGGCTGGTAGGTTGGCCGACCGGGAGCAGGGCCAGCATGCTGGGGAGGCACTGCCACCGGCATGACGCTGGTTGCCTGGCCCTGCGACGCCTGAGACTGAGGCACCTGAGACTGTGACGTCGGCATAACCGAGGTCGGCATCACCGTGGTGGCGTGCTCCCCCGTTACCGGCACGACGGTGGTCCTCTCAGCCTGCGAGGCCGGCAGGGCCATCGTCTCCTGTGCCGCTGACGCCTGGACTCGGCCGCCTGGGGCACTGACGGGGCCGCTGGCTGGCAGTGCCGCCGTCGGCTCCGCAGACGGCGCTGCGCCGTCCTGCGCTGCTGCCGTCTCACGCTCTGCGCCCGCCGGGACAGCGAGCCGCTGGGTCGCGCCGCTGTCCGCAGAGGGGTCGTGACGCCGGGGTCCTGAGACTGGGGGGAGAGACACGGTGCGAGGCTCCTTCAACTGGCCGAGGCCACTGGGGAACAGGTCCACGACGAGGCTACGCCAGCCCCCGGACAGTTTCCAGGTGCCCCGCACCGCAGCAGGCACGCGGCCTGGTACCCGCCCTCGTTGTCAGGAGCGGGCACCAGGCCGCGACAGGTGGTCCAGACGGTCTCAGGAGCCCCTGGACCGTAGGACCTCAGACTTGGAAGTCCTCCGGGCCGACCGGCTCAGTCTGGAACTCCTCGGAGAAGTCCGCCCGGAAGTCCCCACCGAAGTGGAAGTCGTCCAGAGCGACGGACTCCCCGAGGATGCCCTCGTTGAAGCCGGTGCGAGAGAATACCTCAGCCTTGACCTCCTCGGTGGGCTCCACCTCAATGTCGGCGTACCGGGCCAGACCGGTCCCTGCCGGGATGAGCTTACCAAGGATGACGTTCTCCTTGAGCCCCAGCAGCGGGTCACCTTTGCCGTTCATGGCTGCCTCGGTCAGGACACGCGTGGTCTCCTGGAAGGACGCCGCACTCAGCCAGGAGTCCGTGGCCAGGGAGGCCTTAGTGATACCCATAAGCTCGGTCCGGCCAGTAGCGGTCTTGCCGCCCTCTGCCATGACCCGCCGGTTCTCCTCGCGGTAGTGCATGACGTCAACCAGGTCCCCCTGGAGCAGGCGGGTGTCGCCTGAGTCCAGCACGGTGACACGACGCAGCATCTGGCGCACGATGACCTCGATGTGCTTGGAGTGGATGTCCACACCCTGAGAGCGGTAGACCTCCTGGACCTCCTCCACGAGATGCCGCTGGGTAGCCGCCACCGACCGCAGGCGCAGCACCTTCTTGGGGTCCACAGGTCCCTCGGTCAGAGCCTGCCCGGGCTCGACGTGGTCACCGTGAGCCACCTGGAGACGCTGGCGCCGCGAGACCGGCACGACCACGTCCTCCTCACCGTCGTCACGGGTGATGACCAGCCGCTTGCCATCGGCGTCATCCTCCACCTTGAGCGTGCCCGCGGCCTCGGCTACGGCCGCCTCGCCCTTGGGAGTACGTGCCTCGAAGAGCTCCTGGACTCGAGGAAGACCCTGGGTGATGTCAGCGGCGCCGGCAGCACCACCGGTGTGGAAGGTCCGCATGGTCAGCTGGGTCCCTGGCTCACCGATGGACTGGGCCGCGATGATCCCCACCGCCTCGCCGATGTCCACCAGCTTGCCGGTAGCCAGGGAGCGGCCGTAGCAGGCCGCGCACGTGCCGACGACGGAGTCGCAGGTGAGCACCGAGCGCACAGTGATCTCCTCCACCCCGGCGTCAATGGCATCCTGAACCTCCTTGGCACCAAGGTCCGTGCCCGCGGCGATGATGACGTTGCCCTCAGCATCAGTGAGGTCGCGGGCCAGGGTGGTGCCGTAGACGGTGGTGTCCAGGATCTCGCTGGGCTCCTTGAACCTCTCCTGGCCAGCCTCCCTCCAGGAGAAGAGACGCTTGGTCAGGCCCTTGCGGGTCCCACAGTCGTCCTCGCGCACGATGACGTCCTGGGAGACGTCGACCAGACGGCGGGTGAGATACCCGGAGTCGGCGGTACGCAGCGCGGTGTCTGCCAGGCCCTTGCGAGCACCGTGGGTGGCAATGAAGTACTCCAGGACGCTGAGGCCCTCACGGTAGTTCGACTTGATAGGACGCTCGATAAGACGCTGCCTGGGGTCGGCCACCAGACCGCGCATGCCGGCCAGCTGGCGGATCTGGTCCCAGTTGCCACGCGCCCCGGAGACGACCATCTGGTAGACGGTGTTGCGCTGGGGGAAGTTCTCCCGCATCGCCTCGGCGACCTCGGCCGTCGCCTTGGTCCAGATGTCGATGAGGGAGGCGTAGCGGTCCTCCTCGGTCAGCGCCCCCAGGTCAAACTGCTCCTCGATCTCGGCGGCCTCGGTCTCGTAGCGGGCCAGGATCTCGGTCTTGGAGCCGGGAGAGACTACGTCGGCGAAGGCGACGGTGATACCGGACCAGGTGGACCAGAAGAAGCCGGCGGCCTTCAGGGCGTCCAGGGACGCGGCAACCTCGACGCGCGAGTAGTTCTCCGCCAGGGCGTTGACGATGTTGCCCAGCTCCTTCTTGTCCACCACGCGGTTGACGTAGGGGAAGGACTCCGGCAGCGCCGTGTTGAACAGCGCCCGGCCCAGCGAGGTGCGCAGGGTGATGGCGTCCCCCTCCTCGTAGCCCTCCGGCGGCGTCCAGCCCCTGGGCGCGACGATGCCCTCCTCGAAGCGGATGTCACAGGTTGCGTTGACGTGCAGGTGGCCGAAGTCGTAGGCCATGACCGCCTCGGCGAAGGAGGAGAAGGAGGGGACGACAGGCTCGCCGTCCGGTCCTGTCTCCACCGCCACGACCGGGTCCGGGTCGCTGGTGAGGTAGTAGGTCCCGATGACCATGTCCTGGCTGGGCATGGTCACGGGCCGGCCGTCGGAGGGCTTGAGAATGTTGTTGGAGGACAGCATGAGGATGCGAGCCTCAGCGGCCGCCTCAGCCCCCAGGGGCAGGTGGACCGCCATCTGGTCACCGTCGAAGTCGGCGTTGAACGCACCGCACACCAGCGGGTGGAGCTGGATAGCCTTGCCCTCGATCAGCTGGGGCTCAAAGGCCTGGATACCGAGGCGGTGGAGAGTGGGAGCCCGGTTGAGGAGCACGGGGTGCTCCCGAATGACCTCCGCCAGCACGTCCCACACCTTGGGGTTGGCGCGCTCCACCATACGCTTGGCTGCCTTGACGTTTTGAGCCTCCTTGAGCTCGACCAGGCGCTTCATGACGAAGGGCTTGAACAGCTCCAGGGCCATCTGGCTGGGCAGTCCGCACTGGTGCAGCTTGAGCTGGGGACCGACTACGATGACGCTACGCCCGGAGTAGTCCACCCGCTTGCCCAGCAGGTTCTGGCGGAAGCGGCCCTGCTTGCCCTTGAGCATGTCGGACAGGGACTTCAGTGGACGGTTACCGACCCCGGTGACCGGCCGACCCCGGCGGCCGTTGTCGAACAGGGCGTCCACCGCGTCCTGGAGCATGCGCTTCTCGTTGTTGACGATGATCGTGGGCGCCCCCAGGTCCATCAGCCGCTTGAGGCGGTTGTTGCGGTTGATGACCCGGCGGTACAGGTCATTGAGGTCGCTGGTGGCGAAGCGCCCACCGTCCAGCTGGACCATAGGACGCAGGTCCGGGGGGATCACCGGGATGGAGTCCAGGACCATGGACTCCGGGGCGGTACCGGTCAGGCGGAAGGCGTTGACCACCTTGAGACGCTTGATGGCCCGGGTCTTGCGCTGCCCGGCCCCGGTCTCCACGATCTCCCCCAGGGCGGCCGCCTCAGCCTCCAGGTCGAAGGAGCGCAGGCGCGCCTGGACGGCCTCAGCACCCATGGAGCCCTTGAAGTAGATGCCGTAGTCGGCGACCATGTCCCGGTAGAGGACCTCGTCCCCCTCCAGGTCACCCACCTTGAGGGAGACAAAACGGTCCCACACCTTGTCCATGTGCTCCAGGGTGCGCTGGGTCTTGCGGCGCAGCGCGGTCATCTCCCGCTCGGCCGCCTTGCGCAGCTTCTCCCGCTGGGAGGACTCTGCGCCACCGGCGTCCAGCTGGGCCAGGTCCTCCTCCAGTCGGCGCTGACGCGCCTCGACGTCAGCCAGCCCGGCCTCCTCGATGTGCTTCTTCTTCACCTCGAGCTCGTTGCGCAGGCTGGGCAGGTCGTCGTGACGGCCTTCCTCATCCACCTCGGTGACCATGTAGGCGGCGAAGTAGATCACCTTCTCCAGGTCCTTGGGCGCTAGGTTCAGCAGGTACCCCAGACGGGAGGGCACGCCCTTGAAGTACCAGATGTGCGTCACAGGGGCGGCCAGCTTGATATGCGCCATACGCTCGCGACGCACCTTGGAGCGGGTGACCTCCACACCGCAGCGCTCACAGACGATGCCCTTGTAGCGCACCCGCTTGTACTTTCCGCAGGCGCACTCCCAGTCCCGGGTCGGACCGAAGATCTTCTCGCAGAACAGGCCGTCCTTCTCCGGCTTGAGGGTGCGGTAGTTGATGGTCTCGGGCTTCTTGACCTCTCCGTGGGACCAGGAGCGGATGTCCTCCGTGGTAGCGAGGCCGAGCTGGATCCTGTCGAACACGTTGGCGTCGAGCACAGTTCCTACTTCCGATGTGTCAGCTCATCAGGTGGTTCTCAGGTGGTCGGGGCGGGCCCTTACCGCTGTTCCACGGCGGCCAGGGGTGCCCGGTGGGTCAGCCAGGGCGCCACGCGGTGCGCCCGCCAGCCCTGGTTCAGTCCAAGGGGCCGTGACGGCCCACAGACGGCCTAGATCTCGTCCACGGTCGAGACCGTCACTCCCCCTGGCCGCCGAGCCAGGTCGAAGCCGAGCTCCTCGCTGGCCCGCTGCCCGTCGTCGTCGGTGTCGTCCAGGGCGATGGCGCTTCCTTCCGCGTCCAGCGCCTCCACGTTCAGGCACAGGGACTGCATCTCCTTCATCAGGACCTTGAAGGACTCCGGGATACCGGGCTCGGGGATGTCATCACCCTTGACGATCGCCTCGTAGACCTTGACACGACCGTTGACGTCATCCGACTTGACCGTCAGGAGCTCTTGCAGTGCGTGGGCAGCACCGTAGGCCTCCATCGCCCACACCTCCATCTCTCCAAAGCGCTGACCACCGAACTGGGCCTTGCCGCCCAGCGGCTGCTGGGTGATCATCGAGTACGGACCCGTGGAGCGGGCGTGGATCTTGTCGTCCACCAGGTGGTGGAGCTTGAGGATGTACATGTAGCCCACGGACACGGGGTAGGGGAAGGGCTCACCGGAGCGCCCGTCGAACAGCTGGGCCTTCCCGTCGGGGCGCACTAGCTCCATGCCCTCAGGACTGGGCAGGGTCGAGTCCAGCAGCCCCATGAGCTCGTCGTCACGCACCCCGTCGAAGACCGGAGTGGCCACCGGCGTGCGCGGCTCAGCGGTGACGCCGTTGTCCGGAAGACGCAGCGCCCACTCCTGCCCGGCCTCGCGGGCAGCGGAGGCGTCCCAGCCCTGGGAGGCCACCCATCCCAGGTGCAGCTCGAGCACCTGGCCGATGTTCATCCGGCTGGGCACGCCCAGGGGGTTGAGGATGACGTCCACGGGGGTGCCGTCCTCCAGGAAGGGCATGTCCTCCACAGGCAGGATCTTGGAGATGACGCCCTTGTTCCCGTGACGACCGGAGAGCTTGTCGCCCACGGTGATCTTGCGACGCTGGGCGATGTAGACACGGACCATCCGGTTGACGCCGGCCGGCAGCTCCGCGTCCTCAGAGGCCGCGTCGATCTCACGCACGCCGGTGACGATCCCGTACTCGCCGTGGGGCACGCGCAGCGAGGTGTCACGCACCTCCCGGGCCTTCTCGCCAAAGATTGCCCGCAAGAGACGCTCCTCGCTGGTCAGCTCGGTCTCCCCCTTAGGAGTCACCTTGCCTACGAGGATGTCACCGCTGCGCACCTCGGCCCCGATACGGATGATGCCGCGCTCGTCGAGGTCAGCCAGGGTCTCCTCAGAGACATTGGGGATATCGCGAGTGATCTCCTCGGCTCCCAGTTTCGTGTCCCGGGCGTCCACCTCGTGCTCCTCAATGTGGATCGAGGTGAGCAGGTCCTCGGAGACTACGCGCTGGGAGACGATGATCGCGTCCTCGTAGTTGAGGCCCTCCCAGGTCATGAAGGCCACGAGGAGGTTCTGCCCCAGGGCCAGGTCCCCCTCAGAGGTCGAGGGGCCGTCCGCCAGGACGCTGCCGACCTCGACCCGCTCCCCCTCGGTAGCCACCACCCTCTGGTTGTAGCAGTTGCCCTGGTTGGAGCGGCGGAACTTAGCGACCTTGTAGACGCTCTGCGTGGCGTCGTCGTTGTCCACGCGCACGAAGTCCGCGCACACCTCGGTCACCACGCCCGCCTTGTCCGCCACGAGGACGTCGCCGGCGTCCACGGCAGTGCGGCGCTCCATCCCTGTACCCACCAGGGGGGCGTCAGGGCAGATGAGCGGCACGGCCTGACGCTGCATGTTGGCGCCCATGAGGGCACGGTTGGCGTCGTCATGCTCCAGGAAGGGGATGAGCGAGGTGCCCACGGAGACCATCTGGCGCGGCGAGACGTCCATCAGGTCCACCTGGGAGGAGGGCAGTAGCGCGGGCTCGCCCCCGGTGACCCGGCACAGGACGTGGTCCTCGGCGAAGCGCCCGTCCTCGGTCAGCGCCACGTTGGCCTGGGCGATGACGTGGCGGTCCTCGTCGTCAGCAGTAAGGTAGTGAACCTCGTCAGTGACCTGGCCGTCCACCACGACACGGTAGGGAGTCTCGACGAAGCCGAAGGGGTTGATGCGGCCGAAGGTGGCCAGGGAGCCGATGAGGCCGATGTTGGGCCCCTCGGGGGACTCGATGGGACACATGCGCCCGTAGTGGGACGTGTGGACGTCACGGACCTCCATGGAGGCGCGCTCGCGCGACAGGCCGCCGGGACCCAGGGCGGACAGGCGCCGCTTGTGGGTCAGCCCGGCCAGCGGGTTGTTCTGGTCCATGAACTGACTGAGCTGAGAGGTCCCGAAGAACTCCTTGATCGCCGCGGTGACCGGGCGGATGTTGATGAGCGTGTTCGGAGTGATGGCCTCCACGTCCTGGGTGGTCATGCGCTCACGCACCTGACGCTCCATGCGGCTCATGCCGGTACGCACCTGCGCCTGGATCAGCTCGCCCACGGCCCGGATCCTCCGGTTGCCCAGGTGGTCAATGTCGTCGTACTCCACGGCGATCTGGGTAATCTCACCATCACGCACGCCCTCGACCGTCTCCTCACCCGCGTGCAGCGCCAGGAGGTACTTGATCGCGGCGACGACGTCCTCGATGCGCAGCACGGACTCGGTCAGGTCCGCGGCCAGGCCCAGCTTCTTGTTGATCTTGTAGCGCCCCACCTTGGCCAGGTCGTAGCGCTTGGCGTTGAAGTAGAAGTTCTCCAGCAGGGTGCGTCCCGCCTCCACGCTGGGCGGCTCGCCGGGGCGGATCTTCTTGTAGATGTCCAGGAGAGCCTCGTCCTGGGTGGTGACCTTGCGGTCCTCGTCCAGCACCGAGGTCAGCGCGGGATAGTCCTTGAACTCCTCGCGGATCTCCGCCTCCTCCATGCCCAGGGCCAGGAGGAACACGGTGACGTCCTGCTTGCGCTTGCGGTCGACACGCACCGCGACGCGGTCGGACTTGTCCACCTCAAACTCCAGCCAGGCACCGCGGGAGGGGATGAACTTGGCGTTATAGACGAACTTGTCCGTCGCCTTCTCCGTGGTGCGCTCGAAGTACACCCCGGGTGAGCGGACCAGCTGGGAGACCACCACGCGCTCGGAACCGTTGACGATGAAGGTCCCCTTGTCCGTCATGAGCGGGAAGTCCCCCATAAAGACGGTCTGGGACTTGATCTCCCCTGTGGAGAAGTTCTCGAAGTCAGCCACGACGTACAGCGGGGCGGCGTAGGTGAGGTCCTTGGCCTGGCACTCCTCCGCGGTGTACTTCGGCTCCTCGAAGCGGTGGTCGTGGAAGGACAGCGCCATCGTCTCCCCGAAGTCCTCGATCGGGGAGATCTCGTCAAAGATCTCCTCCAGGCCGGAGGTCTCCGGCAGAGATCCTGGCCGCTCTCGGTTGGCGGCCGTCACCCGCTCACGCCATGCCTCATTGCCGACGAGCCAGTCAAAGCTCTCGGTCTGGATGGCAAGCAGGTTCGGAGCCTGCATAGGCTCCGCAATCTTAGCGAAGTTGATGCGTCGCGACGCGGTTCGGGCAGCGATGTCAGCGGCGGTAGGTGCAGAGGTGCGCGAGGCAGCCAAAGGGGATCCTTCCCTCAGTCCAGGGATCACTCGGCGTACAGTGGGTGCGCGGGCAGGCGAGACCCCCCGCAGCCCGAGAGCACTGAGGACCCTGGGCCCGGAGACGCCACCGAAGCGGGCACACACATTGGACGCAAAGCGCTAGCGTACACGCCTGACCCATGAGGATCTACGGCCAGCTCAGCCACCTTCTTGCGATTCCCGCCACAATCACGCATACTACGGCACCCACCTCGCCGCAGCCCCGCCGTCTCCTCCCACACCTCCACCAGGGTGTCACGCAGCGCGTACCGGCGCCACTGGTACGCAACCCGGGTCCCGTCCCCAACTGCTATGGGGGCGAGACCCGGGTTGTCGAGCGCCTCTGGGCGCCTGCCTCAGCCTTGACGGCTCCAGGCCGACAGGCCTGACAGCGGTGCCAGACGGCCCAGGCAGCGAGGCCGGGGCTGTCCCGGCAGCGGCTCGCGACGAAGGAGCCCTGGCGGAGTCCTTACTTGAGGGTGACGGTGGCGCCAGCGCCCTCGAGCTGCTCCTTGGCCTTGTCGGCGGCCTCCTTGTTAGCGCCCTCAAGGACAGCCTTGGGGGCAGAGTCGACCAGCTCCTTAGCCTCCTTCAGGCCGAGGGAGGTCAGGGCGCGCACCTCCTTGATGACCTGGATCTTCTTGTCGCCAGCAGCCTCAAGGATGACGTCGAACTCGGTCTTCTCCTCCTCGGCCGCCTCCGGGGCAGCAGCACCCGGGGCCGCAGCCACAACAGCGGCAGCCGGGGCCGCGGCCGTCACGTCGAAGGTCTCCTCGAAGGCCTTGACGAACTCGGACAGCTCAATGAGGGTCAGCTCCTTGAATGCCTCAACGAGCTCCTCGGGGGTCATCTTCGCCATGGTAGACGTTCCTTCCTGGTGTGGTTCCTGCGCGTGCAGGGCTTGGTGGACGACGCGTGCGGCGGCTCAGGCCGCGGTCTCCTGCTTCTCGCGCAGGGCGTCAACGGTGCGCACAGCCTCGGAGGCCGGTGCGGCAAAGAGGTAGGCAGCCTTGGACAGGGACGCCTTGACAGCGCCCGCAGCCTTAGCGAGGAGCACCTCACGGGACTCGAGGGACGCCAGCTTCTCGACGCCGTCGGCGGACAGTGGGGCGCCGTCCATGACGCCGCCCTTGATGACGAGCTGCTTGTTGTCCTGGGCGAAGTCACGCAGAGCCTTGGCAGCCTCGACCGGTTCCCCCGAGACAAAGGTCAGGGCCGAGGGGCCGGTCAGCTCGTCGGCAAAGGCCTCCAGGCCAGCCTGACGAGCGGCGATCGCTGCAAGCGTGTTCTTCACCACGGCGTACTCGGCGTTACCGCCCAGGGAACGACGAAGCTCCCTGAGCTGGGCGACGCTCAGTCCCCGGTACTCAGTCAGCAGGACGGCGTCAGACTCGCGGAACTTGTCCGCCAGCGCTGCGACCGCTGCCTCCTTGTCAGGCCGTGCCATGGGCCCTCCTTCCGTGGTCTGCCGCAGGGTCCCACCCAGCACAAAAGGTCCCACGCCGACGGGCGCGGGACCTCCAGGCCTGAACAGCCATCAGTTCTCGCTCTCGCCTGCGCTGGCTCCGCCCGGGCGGACTTGGCCCCGCTCGCACGGGGACCTGCGGTCTCTGGCAGAGTCAAGGGTAGACACGGGTCCCGGCTGTTGCGCAAGCCCCGGCGCCGTGCACCTGGTCACGTCACCAGCCAGGTCACCGGGAACGGGAACCTCCGCTAACTGCACGTGAGCCAGCGGGTTCACCGATAGCCCTCTTCCCGTGAGAACGTAGGGCACGTGATATCTCCCGGAACTGTCCTGGTGCTGGCCACCGCCGTGGCTGCCGTAGCAGTGTCCGCAGGACCGGCCTGCACCTACGCCCAGGGCTACCTCAGCCGCCTGGAGGCGCTCGAGGAGGCCCCCGTCGACTCCGCCGGGGACGCCGGGGACACCGGGGACACCGTCGAAAGGACACCGGTACAGCCCCCCGGGAGCAACGGTGCTGCGGAGACCAGCTCTCCCCTGTCACCGCCGCACGTACGAGCCCGCTGGCTGCTGGCTCCCCTCCCCCAGGCGGTGCTGTCCGTGTGCCTGGTCGCAGCATTCCTCGGCTGGGGACTGCAGGCGCACGCCCCGACCCAGACGCTCCTGGCCCTGCCCGTCGTCACGCTCCTGGCCTCAGCCTGCAGTGTCGACGCCGTGTGCCACCGCCTGCCCAACCGCCTCCTGGGTGCCACTGGTACCTGGCTGGTGGGAGCAGCCGCGCTGACAGCCCTCGCGCGGATCCTGGCCTGCGGGACCGCACCCGCCGATGCCGTGTGGCCTGCGGCCCGTGCCCTCCTGTGCGCGGTCGGCGCCAGTGGCGTCCTCCTGGTCATGGCAGTGCTGCCCTCCGGGCTGGGCCTGGGCGACGTCAAGCTGGGCGCCGTCCTGGGAGGCTGGCTTGGGCAGCTCAGTGCGGCTGCGGCGGTGACCGGGCTCGTCCTAGGCTTCCTCCTGGGTGGAGTGGCCGCCGGTCTCCTCATCGTCACCCGCCGCGTGGACCGCAGAGACCACCTCGCCCTGGGCCCCTACCTGGCCACGGGCGGGTGGCTGGCCTGGATCCTGACCCTTGCGTGACCGGGTTCGGCGACAAGTCCGCAGACACCGAGATGTACCGATTCCTCATAGATGACAGATGACTGACATGCCAGTCGTTCTGTGAGGATTCGGTGTTTTCGCGGATGTGGTCGCCCGGGAGCCGCGCGCCCCGGGGCGGTCATCATGAGCGGGTCCCCGGGGCGGGCAGCAAGCCCCAGGCCACCAGCATCGGCCGCTAACATGCGAACCATGCGCCCCCTCTTGTCACCCGCGACCGAGAATCACCCTCCCCAGCGGTGGGCCACTGCCGCCTGCTGGGCGGCCTTCTGCTCGGCCCTGCCGTCGGCGGCCTGGCGGTTGGCCATGCTCAGTGGGGTGGAGACGGGATTCTCCCAGACCGCCTCCTACCGCGGTAGCACTACCGGAACCGCCTATGTCCTGGGTCTTGAGCTCGCACAGGTCGGCTCCGCCGCACTGTCGCTGGGACTGTGCTCCCGGTGGGGGGAACAGGTACCACGCTGGGTGCCAGGAGTCGGCGGGCGGGCACTGCCACGCCTGCTTCCCCTGGTTGTCGGTGGGACAGGCAACGTGGTCCTGTACGTGGTCATTGGTGGTACCACGGCGGTCCTGGCGAGCCGGTGGCTCGGACTGGCCCAGGGGTGGACGCCGACGGCTGGCATGAGCAGCGGCCAGGTCGCCGTCCTGGCAGCGGCCTACGCCCCAGCTCTCCTCTGGCCGCCCGCCCTGACCGTGGCGCTCGTCGGCTATGCGAGAAGGTGAGACGGAGGCGCAGTGAAGTCCGTGCTCCTACGGACCGCCCTCGGCCCGGTGGAGGTGCTGCTCCTGCCCGGGGAGAAGCCGCCAGTCGCCTTCTTCCCGGGCGGACACTGCACGGCCCGCAGCGACTGCGGGTGGAGCCTCTATACCACGGCCGGGCACGGCGTCATCGCCTTCTCTCGCCCCGGGTACGGGCACACGGCGGTCGGGGACGTGACAGCAGCAGAGTTCTGCGACGCTGTGGCCGCGTGCTGTCGGCAGCTGGGCGTGCCAGAACTGGCAGCCGCCGTCGGAGTCTCCCTTGGCGGGCTGCAGGCGATCGAGCTGGCCGTACGCCACCCCGGGCTGGTGCCCAGGCTCGTCCTGAGCTCCAGCGCCCCCTCCTCCCGGCCCTACCCGGACGACCTAGGCACCATCCTCACGGGCTCCCTGGTCTTCAGCCCCGTGACGCAAGAACTCACCTGGTCGGCGGTGGCCCGCCTGGTCTCCACCGACGCCGGGCTGCGGCTGATGGTGTCCAGCCTGTCCACCCGTCCCGCAGACCAGTGGTGGGACTCATGGTCACAGAAGGACCGGCACCGCGCCCGGGAGCTGTTCACCTCAATGTCATCGGGACGGGGCTTCATGCTCGACATGCGGCAGGGACGTGCCACCCGCACGGAATACCGGCGCCAGCTGTTGGGGCGGGTCCCGTGCCCCGCCCTCGTGACGGGGTCACGCACGGACGGGGCCGTCAGCATCACCCACGCGTGGGATCTTGCCGCCCGCATCCCAGGAGCGGCCCTGGTTGAGCTGGACACACCCACCCACCTGTTCTGGCTCGGCCCCGGGCAGGAGAGAGTCCACGCCGCGGTGGCGTCCTTCCTCAGCCGGTAGCCGGGTACGGCGGCCAGGCCCCGGCGAACCTGGTCGGGGCCTGGCCTAACAGCCGAGACCGCCTCAGAGCCGGGAGACGTCTAGGGGGATCCCCGGTCCCATCGTGGTCGTCATCGCCACCTTGAGGATGTAGCGGCCCTTGGAGGCGGAGGGCTTGAGACGCTGGACCTCCTCCAAGGCAGCGGCGAAATTCTCCAGCAGCTGCTCCTCGGTGAACTGGGTCTTGCCGATGACGAGGTGGAGGTTGGCGGCACGGTCGACACGGAACTCGATGCGTCCACCCTTGATGTCGGTGACGGCCTTGGCCACGTCCATGGTCACCGTCCCAGTCCTGGGGTTAGGCATGAGGCCACGAGGCCCCAGGACCCGGCCCAGGCGCCCGACCTTACCCATGAGGTCTGGCGTGGCCACGGCGGCATCGAAGTCCGTGTAGCCCCCGGACACCTTCTCGATGAGGTCGTCGCCACCGACCTCATCGGCACCGGCGTCGAGGGCCTGCTGGGCGCGGTCGCCCTGGGCGAAGACGACAACCCGCGCCGTCTTACCGGTACCGTGCGGCAGGGACACGGTACCTCGGACCATCTGGTCCGCCTTGCGGGGGTCCACGCCAAGACGGAAGGCGACCTCCACGGTGGCGTCAAAACGGGTCACCGTGGTGGCCTTCGCAAGGTGGACGGCCTCGGCCGGGGTGTAGAGGACTCCGGACTGGATCTTCTCAGCGGCGGCACGGTAGGCCTTGCTGCGCTTCCTGGTCATCTGCTTCTCCTTAGCAGTCGTGGTGCACGGGCCGCGCACAGCCCTTCCACAGATGGTTCTTAGTCTTTGTCACACAGGTGCCGACACCGTAGCGGGCGGTGTGCGGTCCAGGCTCAGGCCTCGACCGTGACGCCCATGGAGCGGGCTGTCCCGGCAATGATCTTGTAGGCGGCCTCGACGTCGTCGGCGTTGAGGTCGGGCATCTTGGTCTCGGCGATCTCGCGCACCTGGGCAGCTGTGATAGAGCCGGCCTTGGCTGAGTGCGGGGTGGCGGAGCCCTTGGCCACACCGGCAGCCTTCTTGATCATCTCGGCAGCCGGGGGCGTCTTGGTGACGAAGGTGAAGGAGCGATCCTCGTAGACGGTGATCTCCACGGGGATGACGTTGCCGCGCTGCGACTCGGTCGCAGCGTTGTACGCCTTGCAGAACTCCATGATGTTGACGCCCTGGGCACCCAGGGCTGGGCCGATCGGCGGGGCAGGATTTGCCTGGCCAGCCTGGATCTGGAGCTTGATGAGCCCAGTGACCTTCTTCTTAGGAGGCATGTATCGTGGTCCTTCTTGTCCGGAGACGCTGCACACCTGCCGTGCAGCACGTCGGCGCGTAACGCGCACAGGCGCCCATCGTAGCCCCCGCAGGAGCAGTCAGGACGCGTGATGCCTCATATCACAGGCGTGCACCCTGTGATATGAGGCTCCCGCCACGTTCCGGCTCGGCACCGGAACGGGTGAGGGGTCAGATCTTGGCGACCTGACTGAAGGAGAGCTCGGCGGGAGTGTCCCGGCCGAACAGGGAGATAAGCACCTGGAGCTTCTGGGTCTCGGGGTGGATCTCGGAGATCGTGGCCGGCAAGGACTCGAAGGGGCCGTCGGTGACGATAACGGACTCTCCCGGCTCGAAGCCGACCTCGAAGACCTTGCCGTCGGAGGTGATCTGGGAGCCGGTCCCAGACTCGGCCGCAGGCCGTGCCGCCTCCTTGGCGGCGATCTCCTCGGGCGTGGGGCCCAGCTGAGAGACAGCCTCCTCAAAGGTCAGGGGCACCGGGTTGTAGCGGTCACCCACGAACCCGGTTACAGCCGGGGTGTCCTTGATAGTGCGCCACACCTGGTCAGAGGTCTCGGGATCGTAGAGGTCCATGCGCACAAAGACATACCCGGGCAGGCGAACCCGCGTGACCTCCTTCTTCTTGTTCCCGTTCTTGATCTCGATCACGGTCTCCATGGGGACGGTGGTGTCGAAGACGTAGTCCTCCAGGTCGAAGCTCTCCGCACGGGCCATGATGTCAGCAGCCACTCTGCGCTCGTACCCGGAGTAGGTGTGGAGGACGTACCACTCGCCGGGCAGGGACGACATCTGCCTGCGGAACTCCTCCACCGGGTCGGCAGGAGCCTCCGCCTCCCCCTGCCCCTCAGACTCGGAGTGCCCAGGACCGCCAGCCACGTCGGCACCCGCTGCACCAGTCTCCTCGCTGACAGCCTCCTCACCCTGCTCGTCAGCCTGCTCGGGCAGTGGCTGCACGGGGAAGTCCTCAGACATGGTGTACCTGCTTTCCGGTGGCGCGAGAAGGGATTACAGGGCAGTGCCCTGGCAATGTCGGTTGTCTCGGATGGTCTCGTAGGCACGCCCCGGTACCTGGTCAGGTGAAGAGCCAGGTCACCGCCCGGTTGAAGGCCAGGTCGAGCACGCCGGTGAACAGCATGATAGCGAGAATAAAGAAGACCACGACGACGAAGTAGGTTCCCAGCTCACTGCGGGTCGGCCAGACCACCTTGCGCAGCTCAGCGACAACTTGGCGAGTGAACAGGACGACACGGGCGAGGACGCCCCGTCTCTTTCCACGCTGCTTGCTCGCCGCGCCGCTAGCGCTCTCGCTCATGTCGTCGGTCCTCAGGGTCAACGGTCTGGTCAGTAGCCCGGGATGCCGGGAGAGAAGACGAAACCCGACGGGATCTCCCGACCGATCCGCCGTTCTCAGCAGGGCAGGCGGGACTCGAACCCACAACCGCCGGTTTTGGAGACCGGTGCGCTACCAATTGCGCCACTGCCCTTCAGCGAGGATCAAGTCTGCCACAGCGTGGACAGGAAAGCGCGGTCTGTCAGTGGTGGGTTGCGACACGTCCCCGTGCGCGCTCCGGGGGTACCCCGAACCAGCGGTCCACCCCTGTAGGAGCACTGTGGGAGCATAAGAAGCATGACACCAGCACCCGCCTCCCGCGTCTCCTCACGTCTGGCCGCGATCACCCCCTCAGCCACCCTCGCCGTCGACGCCCGGGCCAAGGCCCTCAAGGCCGCTGGCCGTCCCGTCATCGGCTTCGGCGCGGGCGAGCCCGACTTCGCCACCCCCGACTACATCGTCGAGGCGGCCGTGGCCGCCGCCAAGGACCCCTCCTGCCACAAGTACTCTCCCGCCAAGGGGCTGCCGGCCCTGCGCGAGGCGATCGCCTCCAAGATCCTGCGCGACTGCGGCTACACGGTCTCCCCCGACGACATCCTGGTCACCAACGGCGGCAAACAGGCTGTCTTCCAGGCCTTTGCCGCGATCATCGACCCTGGTGACGAGGTGCTCCTGCCGGCACCGTACTGGACCACATACCCCGAGGTGGTGGCCCTGGCAGGAGGCACGACGGTCGAGGTCTTCGCCGGAGCCGCCCAGGACTACAAGGTCACGACTGACCAACTCGACGCCGCGCTGAGCGCACGCACCAAGGCTCTCCTACTGTGCTCGCCCTCCAACCCCACCGGCTCGGTCTACACCCCCGCCGAGCTGAGCACGATCGGGCAGTGGGCGCTGAAGCACGGCCTGTGGGTCGTGACCGACGAGATCTACGAGCACCTGCTCTACGACGACGCCCGACCCGCCCACGTAGTCTCGCTGGTCCCCGATCTGGCCGACCAGACCATCGTGCTCAACGGCGTGGCCAAGACCTACGCCATGACCGGGTGGCGCGTGGGCTGGATGAGCGGCCCCTCCGACGTCGTCAGCGCAGCCACGAACTTCCAGTCCCACCTGTCCAGCAACGTTGCTAACGTCTCCCAGAGAGCAGCCTTGGCTGCCGTGAGCGCAGACCTGTCGGCGGTGGAGGAGATGCGCACCGCCTTCGACCGGCGCCGTCGCACCATGGTGGAGATGCTGTCAGCCGTCGAGGGCCTGACGGTCCCCGTCCCCCGGGGAGCCTTCTACGCCTACCCGAGCATGGAGAAGCTTGTCGGGCGCAGCCTGCGAGGCACGGTGATCGACTCCTCGGCCACACTCGCCGAGCTCGTGCTGGAGCACGCCGAGGTGGCCGTGGTCCCCGGCGAGGCCTTCGGCCCCTCCGGGTTCCTGCGCCTGTCCTACGCCCTGGGGGACGAGGACCTGGTCGAGGGCGTGGGCCGTATCCAGTCCCTGCTGGCAGAGGTGGACTAGCCCTGCCTGTGGGACTGCCCTGCCCCGCACCGTGGCTGCCCCCAGGAGCGCGACGGCCTCACGGCCGCCGCTGGCTGCCCGGGCTAGGTGCCCAAGGACCGGGTGGACGGGGCCGTCTCAGGGACCGAGGAGAACTCGTCGCCGGGACGGCGCAGGTGAGGGTCCTGGACCAGGTAGGCCCGGGTCTCTCGCGCCACGAGCCCGGAGAGCAGCAGCAGGCCGACAAGATTGGGGACCGCCATGAGCCCGTTGGCAATGTCAGCAAAGGTCCAGGCCACCTTCAGGCGGGTCACCGAGCCGAGGAACACCGCGACCGTGAACACCAGGCGGAAGGGCAGGACCCCGTGGACGCCCACCAGCCTCACCACACAGCGCTCCGCGTAGTACGCCCAGCCCAGGATCGTGGAGGAGGCGAGGAAGACCAGCGCCACGGAGACGATGTAGTGCCCCCAGTCGCCGGGCAGGCCGCGGGTAAAGGCCTGCGCCGTCATCGTGTCAGGGTCGCTGCCCATCCAGCTGTCCGTGGTCAGGATGACCAGACCGGTACAGCTGACCACGATGATCGTGTCGATAAAAGTCTGGGTCATGGAGACCAGGCCCTGACGCGCCGGGTGCCTGGTCCGGGCAGCAGCTGCGGCGATAGCCGCCGAGCCCATGCCGGACTCGTTGGAGAAGATCCCCCGCGCCACGCCGTACTGGAGCGCCATGATAACCGTGGACCCCAGGAAGCCACCGGCGGCACCGGAACCAGTGAAGGCCCCCTGGAGCACCAGCCCCAGGGCGTGAGGAACCTCGCCCAGGCGCGCCACAAGGACGTAGACGCAGCCTGCTGCATAGAACACGATCATCATCGGGACGAAGGCGGCCGTCACCGTACCGATCGCGTCAATGCCTCCCAGCAGGACCGCACCCACACCGACCGCCAGGAGGATGCCCACCAGGGCCGGGTCCCAGCCGAAGGAGTGCGACAGCTGGGCGGCTACGGCATTGGACTGGGTGGTTGAGCCGATCCCGAAGGAGGCCAGGATGGTCGCGAGCGCGAAGCACACGGACAGGATCCTGCCCGTGCGACCCTGCACAGCCTGCTGCAGGTAGTACTGGGGACCGCCGGACTGTCTGCCGTGGGCATCCGTGGTCCGGAAGCGCACCGCGAGAAAGGCCTCGGAGTACTTCGAGGCCATGCCGAACAGCGCCGTGACCCACATCCAGAACAGGGCACCGGGTCCGCCCAGGTGGATCGCGGTGGCTACTCCGATGACGTTGCCCACCCCCACCGTGGCCGCCAGTGCCGTCGTGAGCGCCTGGTAGTGGGAGATGTCTCCCTCCGCAGTCCCCTTCTCGCCGTCCTCGCGCTCCAGCAGCGCGAAGCGCAGGGCCGCAGCCAGCGTGCGGACCTGTAGGCCCCGCAGGCGGATCGTCAGGAAGACACCGGTCCCCAGCAGGAGGGGGACAAGGAACCAGGGTCCCCAGATGAAGCCGTTGACGGCGGTCAGGACGTCCTCGACCGGGCCGCTGGCAACGGTCGCAGGAACAAGGGCGGTCACGGTCTGGGGCGTCACGGGCTGTCTCTCCTTCAGCCCGGCGGGGCACCGGGCGCAGGCCGAAGACTAGGCCCAGAATCACGACGGCGAGGTGACCGGGGAGACAACAGAGTCAGTGAGGAGCGCGACGTGCCTGAGCCTCCCGGCTCTGGGCCAGCCAGGCCTCTGCCCGCGCAAGCCTTCCCTCGGCGTCGGCACGCCACGGTCCGCCGTCCTCACGTCTGGCTCCAGCCACCAGCGACAGCACGACTCCGGCGCAGCGTGCCCGCAGGGCAACAGGGTCCACGAGCTGCTCCGCCAGGCGCGTCCAGGTCCGCAGGACAGGACCCAGCCGGGGGTAGGAGGACGGTGCCAGGTGATCGAGGACGCTGACGTGCCCCAGCAGGCAGGCCAGGTCGTCCACCCGGTGACCCGGCCCCAGGGAGTCCACGTCCAGCAGGCTGGCAACTCGCTCACCGTCCATGAGGATGTTGGCCTCGTAGAAGTCGCCGTGGACAGGGAGCACAGGCCCGATGTCACAGGTCCTCATGACCTGTTCCACCCCCTCGGCCACGGCACGTGCCCTGGCGGCCTCCTCGGGAAGGACGGTAGCCGCTGCGTGGGCATAGTGGCGGGCACGCTCCGACCACGCGGGGTGGGCCGGCAGGCGCAGAGCCGTCTGCGGCAGAGAGTCCAGGAGGGCGACAAGACTGCGGAAGACCCTCTCCGCCTGGCCTTCGTCCATGCCCCGTGACAGCAGGCCGGACAGCGCCGTACCCCGTCCCGCGGACAGCACCACCAACCCGTCAGCGTCCTCCCGCAGCACCTCCGGAGCGGGTACGCCAACCGTGGTGAGCATGCGGTGCCGCTGGGCTAGACCAGGAGACTGGCTGGGACGCAGGACCTTGACGTAGGCCGTGGCGCCATCGGAGAAGGTCGTCCTTACCACGGCACGACGTGTCGGCCGGTAGGCGACCATGGCGGCCTCGAGCCGGGTCCCCAGACGAGCCGACAGCAGGGCCGGGGTACAGGCAACCACCAGGCCAGGCAGCTCGGGATCGGCTGGGTGGCACCACACGTGCACCACGGGACCGTTGCCGCCCGCGGGCGCCACCCGAGTCAGGCCCGGTGCGTGCGGGTGCGACAGCCGGGCCGTCGTCGCGCACAGGTACTCGGTGGTGGAGCGCCCGTCCGCAGACACGACGAGCGCGGTGTAGCCCACCGACACCCCTGCACCGGGACGGTGGTGGACCGAGTGGACCTCCCAGCTCGCCAGTCCACGACCTTCTGAGGCCAGGGCCGCTGAAAGCACCGCCGAGGCCCCGGACCCTGTGAGAAGGGCGACATCCTCCGGCTCACGAGAGCTGCCCGGGTGGTTCATGGACCCAGTGTGCCCCACCAGGGTCTGGTACGCGCCCGTGAAACAATTCCGCCATGCGCGACCTTGCCACCCTGCCCAAGGCGCACCTGCACCTGCACTTCACCGGAGCGATGCGTCTGGACACCTTGACCGAGCTCGCCTCCAGCACCCGCTCCCGCCTACCCGCCAGCTTCCTTGAGGGCGACCCCCTGCGCGTCCCGGCCGACCGTCGCGGTTGGTTCCGGTTCCAGCGGGCCTACGACACGGCCCGGGCACTGGTAGACAGTGAGGAGGTCATGCGCCGTATCGTCCTGGAGGCCGCTATCGACGACGCGTCGGAGGGCTCACGCCGCCTGGAGATCCAGGTGGACCCCACCAGCTACGCGCCCTTCGTCGGTGGTATCACCCCCGCCCTGGAGGTAGTCCTGGACGCGGCCCGCCAGGCCACCGTCCTGACCGGGGTCGAGGTCGCTGTCGTCGTGGCTGCCTCACGGGTCCGCCACCCGCTGGACGCACGTACCCTGGCACGGCTGGCGGTGCGCTACGCCGGGGACCAGCCAGGCAGCGTCGTCGGCTTCGGCCTGTCCAATGACGAGCGTGCCGGAAGCACCTCGTCGTGGGCTCCGGCCTTCGACATCGCCCGGCGTGGTGGGCTGGCGTCGCTGCCTCACGGCGGAGAGCTGCTTGGCCCCGAGCACGTGCGGGCCGTCGTCTCCTCCCTGCGACCGACCCGCCTGGGCCACGGGGTGCGCGCCAGCGAGGACGCCCGCCTCCTGGACCAGCTCGTCCGGGATGGGACCAGCCTGGAGGTATGCCCGGCGTCGAACGTGAGCCTGGGCGTCTACCGTCAGCGCGCTGACGTCCCCCTGCAGACACTGCTGCAGCATGGGGCGCAGGTGGCGCTGGGCGCGGACGACCCCCTGCTGTTTCAGTCGCGGCTGACAGACCAGTACCAGATCGCACGGGACCTGGGGTGCGACGACGTGACCCTGGCAGAGCTGGCACGAGGCTCCATCCGCGCCTCCCTGGCCTCGCCGACCTCCAAGCGCACCTGGCTGGCACAGGTGGACGACTGGCTCGCGGCCGAGCCGAGTCCGCAGGCAGCTGCGTGAGCCTCCTGCCCGCGCGACCCCTACCCTGTCACCGGGGTCAGGCCCGAGCCCCCTCCTACTCCTACCGGGCTCAGAAGCCGACGTGGACCGGCTCGGGAACCAGGGTCACACCGAAGCGCTGCCTGACCCCGGACACCACGGCGTCGCGCAGGGCCACCAGGTCCTGCGCCCTGGCCCCTCCCCTGTTGGTCAGGGCCAGGACGTGCCTGGTGGACAGGCGGGCGGGAGCGTCCTGTGTCAGGGCAAACCCCTTGGAGAACCCCGCGTGCTCAATGAGCCAGGCGGCACTGGTCTTGACCAGGCAGGCCTGATCCCCGCTACGCGCGGCACGCCGCGCCTGTCCCGTGTGCCCTGTCCCCGGTCCTGCCTCGCCCCCGAGCCGGTCCGTGACAGCAGGGTAGCGGGGAGCCTCGTCAGGCAGTGCACGCGCCTCCTGCCGAGTCAGCACGGGATTGGTAAAGAACGAGCCAGCCGACCAGGTGTCGTGATCACTACGGTCCAGGACCATCCCCTTGGACCTGCGCAGCCCCAGGACCGCCTCGCGCACCTCCCGAGCGGGGGCTCGAGCCCCCAGAGCCACCCCCAGCGCCGTCGCCAGCTGACCGTAGGCCACGGGAGCCTCCAGGTCGGCGTGCCGGGCCAGGAGAGTGACGCTGAGCACCACCCAGCGTCCTGTAGGCCCCCAGGTGCGCCCTCCGCCGACGTCCTCGTCAGTCAGGGAGCGCTTGAGGTCAGAGTCCCGGTAGGCAAGACGCAGGCTTGCCAGCGTGCGGATCTCCACGCGACCCTCCAGGCGGTCCCACACGCGCACACAGGTCAGCAGGTCGGCGACCTCGGCACCATAGGCGCCGATGTTCTGCACCGGAGCCGCCCCGACGGTACCGGGGATACCAGACAGAGGGGCGAAGCCGTACCAGCCAGAGGCCACAGCCTGCCTGACCAGGTCGTCCCAGGTGGTTCCCGCCGTTGCCGTGACCTCGTCCTCCCCGTGGTCCCGGGACGTGAGGACGATCTCCTGCCGGGCGTCACGAACGACAACACCGTCAAAGCCAGCGTCCGAGACCAGGATGTTCGACCCTCCACCCACGACCAGAAGCGGTGCGCCCTGCGCGTCAGCGCCTTGCACCGCGTCAACCAGCTCGGCCTCGGTAGTTGCCTCCACGTAGGTACCCAGCGGACCGCCCACGCGCAGGGTGGTCAGGTCAGCCATGCTCACGGGTACCGCGGCGCCAAGGGGGCGTGCCAGCGCCTCGACGGCTGCTGGCAGCCGAGAACCGGAGGCAGAGCCGCAGGCGCCGCCGACCAGCCTGCCCGGCTCAGAACGTGGAGACCCGTCGGAAGCGGAGAAGTGCCCGGGAGCAGGACGAGGAGCGCGGGTGCTCACTTCTTGTTGCGACGCTGGTGACGCGTCCTGCGCAGCAGCTTGCGGTGCTTCTTCTTTGCCATGCGCTTGCGACGCTTCTTGATGACCGATCCCATGAGATCTCCTCGCAGTCCATGTGGTAGGCACCCATGACCGACCAGAGTCGGCACAAAGCCGACAGCAGTAGCCGTGGGAAGAGCAGTCGGCCAGCGCATGAGGCTACGCGCCGACCGCGCCAGGTGACCGGCCGATTCTAGCGGGTCCTACGAGCCCGAGGCCTCCGATACGTCGTGGCCCCAGTCACCCAGCCCTGCGGCCAGGTACTCCTGGACAGCACGCTCGGGAACACGGAAGGACCGGCCGACCTGCATCGCAGGCAGGTCGCCAGAGTGCACCATGCGGTAGACGGTCATCTTGGACACGCGCAGCATAGAGGCAACCTCAGCCACGGTCAGGAATGAGGGGGCGCGCGAGGCGCTGGATGAAGGTGTGGGCAGGCCCGGTGCCATCGGTACTTCAGGTCCCATCGTCGCAAGTGGCCCACAGGGGGCAGGAACAGGCCCAATATAACCCCTGTAACACCTGACGCACAGTCCTGTGCGCACACAAACGCACCACGCGTCGCATCTCACACCACCCGCCTCTCCTCCGCCCTCCCGCAGCAGGGCGGCACATCAGCAGAGACCGGGAGAGGAGGCACAATGGCACCGTGCCTCACACACACGGCTCGCAGTCCGCAGGACCGCCGTCCGCAGCAGCCCCGGGCCGCACGCCCCACCGCTCCGGCTGGCGCCCCCCGCGCGCAGGCACCGTCAGCCAGGCGGGACGCCACGACCATGCCACCCATGCCACCCATACCGCTGCCCGGTCCCGGGCACGACGTTCCCGCAGCATCGTCCCCGCCGTCCCGCAGACTGAGACCCCTGGGCTGCGCGGGCTGCTCCAGCGCACGGGGCTGCTCTACCCCATCCGGCGTACCGCCACGTTCTACCCGGCACGGCTGGCCATCGCAGTCTTCGCCACCATCATCGCGGCTGTCACCGTGCTGCTGAGCCTTCCCCTGTCCACAGCCAGCGGGCAGGGTGCCCCCTTAGTGGACGCCCTGTTCACCGCCACCTCAGCAGTGTGCGTCACCGGGCTGACAACCGTCGAGACAGCCACCTACTGGTCACTCTTCGGCCAGACCGTCATCATCCTGGGAGCCGCTGTTGGAGGGCTGGGCATCATGACCCTGACCTCGCTGATGTCCCTCATGGTCTCACGCCACCTGGGGCTGACACAGCGAATCCTGGCCGCCTCGGAGACCAAGTCACGTCTGGGAGACGTAGTCGCGCTGCTGAGGGCGGCCCTGTTCACCGCCGTCAGCTGCGAGCTGGTGCTGGCGGCCGTGATGCTGCCTCGTTTCCTGTCACAGGGAACCAGTCCAGGCCAGTCCCTGTGGTACGCGCTGTTCATGGCGATGTCCATCTTCAACAACGCCGGCTTCGTCATCCTCCCGGAGGGCCTAGCGCCCTACGCCAGCGACTGGTGGATGGGGATGCCGATCGTCCTGGGAACCGCCATGGGGGCGATCGGCTTCCCAGTTATCCTGGACATCCTGCGCAACCGGCGCCGACCGCGGGCCTGGAGCCTGCACACCAAGCTGACGCTGACCACCTACGGGGTGCTGACCGTCGTGTCCTCCGTCGCGATCGCCGCCTTCGAGTGGGGCAACCCGGACACCTACGGGGCACTCCCTACCGGTGGAAAAATCCTGTCCGCACTCATCAACGGCGTCAACGCCCGTTCCTCGGGCCTGTCCACGATCGACACCGAGCACATGGGAGAGGCGACCTGGTTCCTCCAGGACGCGCTCATGTTCGTGGGTGGAGGCTTCGCATCGACGGCGGGGGGCATCAAGGTGACCACACTGGCCGTGCTGGTGCTGGCGATCGTTGCCGAGGCCCGCGGAGACCAGGACATCGAGGCCTTCGGACGCAGGATCAGCCCCTCGACAGTACGGCTGAGCGTGGCCGTGGCCTTCGTCGGGGCCAGCATCGTGGGGACAGCCACCCTTCTGCTCATCCAGATCACCCACCTGAGCCTGGACCGGGTCCTGTTCGAGGTCATCTCTGCCTTCGCCACGGTCGGCCTGTCCACGGGAATCACGCCGCTGCTGCCCTCAAGTGCCAAGTACGTCATGGTCGTCCTGATGTTCGTGGGACGCGTCGGGACGATCACAGCCGTGTCCGCTCTGGCGCTACGGCAGCGGCGCCGAGTGATCCGCATGCCGGAGGCGCTGCCGCTCATCGGCTGAGCACAAGTGCAGGCAGCGCACCCTACAGGGCACGTAGACAGCTGCGGAACTCGCGCGGACCGGCACCGTGAGGCATGCTGGGCACGCCCGTGCCAGCACACGGCTACCTGACACCCCCTGCACCGCGCTGTGAGGACCCCATGCCTGACCGCACCACCTACAACGACTCCACCCTCGTCATCGGGCTGGGGCGCTTCGGCTCCGCCGTGGCCGCGACCCTGGACCGTCTGGGCAGGGAGGTCCTGGCCGTGGAGGCCAACCCGGCCATCGTACGCCAGTGGACGGGACGCTTTCCCCTGGTGGAGGCCGACGCCACCGACGTCGAGGCGCTGGAGCAGCTTGGTGCCACCGAGTTCGGCACCGCCGTCGTCGGCGTCGCCACCTCCCTGGAGGCCAGCGTCCTCATCACCGGAAACCTCGTGGACCTGGAGACTCCACGGATCTGGGCCAAGGCCATCTCCCGTGCCCACGGACGCATCCTGCGCCGTATCGGTGCCCAGCACGTGATCTACCCTGAGTTCGACGCCGGCCAGCGCGCCGCCCACCTGGTGTCCGGGCGTATGCTCGACTACATCGAGATGGAGAAGGGGGGCTTCACCATCGTCAAGATGCGCCCACCCGCCGAGCTCCACGGCTTCACCATCGGCCAGTCCAGGATCCACTCCCGCTACGGGGTGACGGTCTTCGGCCTCATGAGTCCCGGGGAGCCCTTTGAGTACGCTGCCTCGGACACGCTGGTCTCCGCTGACGACATCCTTGTGGTCGGCGGGGACGCCGCCCTTCTAGAGCACTTCGCCAACCGCGCCTGACCGCCGCCAGGCCGGACCGATGCGGAAGCCTCAGACCTCCTCACGCAGCACCCAGCTGAAATGGTGGGACTCCCCTACCGCCAGGGTGACCAGGTCCCGGCCGGTGTTGAAGGCGTTGGGCGGGCAGGTCATGGGCTCGACGGCGACACCGCGCCGCCCCAGATTCTCACCGGTGTAGGCCTGGAGCCAGGCGGTGGCTGCCTCCATCACCACCGCTCTGCCCGACTCCCCACCGCGCAGACTCACCTGCCAGCGGCCAGGCAGCCCCGTATAGGCGTTGTCAGTCGAGACCCGCCCGACCAGCCGCCCCTCACGCCAGTCCCAGCAGCTGCCCTCGACCCCCCGCTCACCTGCGGGAGCCAGCGTGCCAGGATCGACGTCAAGGACTCTCGTAGCCGGGACAGTGAGCACGCAGTCGTCCAGGGGAACAGAACGCGTGAGGTAGGGGTGGTAGGAGACCCCGTAGGGGGCGGGCGCAGGCAGCCCCGCGTCCTGCGGCGCTCCAGGCGCCCCGTCTGCCGACAGGGCCGCGCCCAGGTTGGTCGTCGTGACCCCCACCTCAAGACCTGCTGTGGCGTCCAGGGCGAACCTCACCCTGACGTCCAGGCTCCACGGGTAGCCGTAGGAGGCAGGCAGGAGCAGGGCCAGGACCACCTCAGCCTCGGCCAGCCCGACCACCTGGAAGTCGCTCCACCCCGCTAGGCCGTGCAGCGCAGAGCCCGTCTGCGGCTCGTTGCAGGCCAGGAGGTGCTCCTGGCCACCGTAGACGTAGCGCGAACCCGTCACCCGGTTGGGCCAGGGCAGCAGGATCTTGCCCTGCCAGGCACCGGCAAGACTGGCCTCAGCGTCAAAGGGGACCACCAGGTCCCGCCCGGAGCAACGCAGGTGCACTAGGGTGGCACCCGACGTAGCGACACGGGCCTGGTACTCCCCAGCCTCCAGGTCAATCAGCTCTCCGTTGATCATGACGCCGCCTCCACGACCGCCGGGCTGCCACCGTGACCGCCCGAAGACGCGCAGACCCAACGGCGTGACCCATCACCAGGCTCACCGAGGAACAGCCTGGGCCGTCTGCCCTGCGCGCCCTAGAACCCTACCGCAGCGGCACGTCCTAGACCACAGCACCCGGTCGCGAGCTCTTGGTCACCACGGCTGCCTCGGCCTCCGCCGCGACATCCTTCAGCCCGCGTCCGACTCCCACAGCCGTGTACGCAGCAATCAGCCCCTCGACAAACGCCGCCGTGGACAGCCGAGTACGGGCCGCGATGTGCTGGGGGATCAACTCCAGAGCGGTCTCCGCGCTCATGACGGCGCTCCCCAGGTCAGTCAGGATGAGAACGTCGCGGTCCCCCTCCGGGCCTGCCGCCTTCTCGATCGCCTCGGCCACCGCGGCGGTGTCGTTACCGAGCTTCCCCTGGGGCAGGCCTGCAGCGATCTCCACAGGCACCTCCACTGGGCCGACCAGCTGGGTCACCAAGTCGAGGGCGGCCTCAGCCAGAGCCCACGAGTGCGAGACCAGGACCAGCCCAACCTTGGCGCCCGAGCGACCGTTGCCGGAGGACGTCCCGCTGTCCACGTGCAGGCCCTCCGCCCGCTCACGGCCCTCGATCACCTCTGACAGCGCCTGGAGGATAAGAGTCGTCGATGCAGCACCAGGATCGATGTGGCCGACCGAACGCTCTCCCAGGTACGAGGCTCGCCCGCGCCTGGCCACCATGGCCTCCGTGGCGTCACGACCCCTGGCGGCAGCCTGCGCCGCCGAAGAGGCGGCAGTCACCAGGTTCTCCGGGTTGGCCCGCAGCGCCGCCAGCGCCGGGTACCAGGCGTCCAGCATCGTCTTGTCCCCGATGGTGGCCCGGCCACGCTCGACAATCCCCCCGATCCCGGCCTCGACCGCGTCGGCCAGGGAGTGGGCATCCAGCACCCGCTGCCCCGTCTGAGCCGCTCCCATCCGCATGAAGAAGGTGCCGTACAGAGGGCCGGAGGCACCGCCCACGGTCGAGACCAGCGTCATGCCAACCCGTTTCAGCAAGGCGTCAACGCCAGAGAAGTCTCCAGACTCCAGGACAGAGACCGCCGACTGGAGACCTCGCTTTACATTGATGCCGTGGTCAGCATCGCCAATCGCGGCGTCCAGCTCGGTCAGCGCCTCGGCGTTGAGGGAGACGAGTTCGGCGGCACGCCGGATCCAGGCCTCCAGGTCCTTGATCTCAAGAGCACTTCCGCTCATGCCGCCCACCCCCTGATCTGGCCGCAGGACCCGTAGGAGTGCAGGCCCCCCGGAGCAGCGTCCCCGCACAGCCGGAGGGAGCCGGGCACGCAGCACAACATACTGGTGACAATGGTGCCGTAACCGTTCTTGGATGCATCCATAGGTTGACACTACCCGCCACGCCGCGGGAGCACCAGGATTTGACAACGGTATTTCAAAACAGTGATCTTGAGACCTGGCAGTAGCCGCTCCTCAGTCGTGGGCACGCAGGAAGGTACACGGTCCCACCCTGGAGGAGTCCCTGGTCCTGGCGGAGCCGCGCCAAACAGAGCTCAGCAGTCATCTACTGCCTCGGAGCCCGCCGCCCCGCGAGCCGCACAGCGGTGCGCCCCCGGACATATCGAGAAGCACTGTACCTATCCGGGCACCGGGCCAGCCCGTGTGCCCACTCAGCGCCCCGCGCTCTGGGAGACTGGCAGCAGAACGCTCGGGCCCCGTCGCAAAACAGGATCCTGCCAGCCGACGCGGGCGGCAGGCAGGAGCGAGTCGGCCCAGTTCCCGAGCCTTCCTTAATCTATGAATTAGTCCCTACGCCCTTGCTACCAGCCACCCTGGTAGCGGCCAGCATCATGGTGCCATCACCGGTCTCCAGACCACCCCAGACGCTGAGGAGCGGTACGGGTCCACGCGCCGCTGCGCAGATCCCTACCGCTCCTCATGCTCCCACCAGAAAGGCGGGCACGCTACCGCCTGTCGAGCTGACTCACCTGGGTCGCCTTGCTTATCGCCGCAGACTCCGCCTCGGCGGTCACAGAGTCCAGGTCGCGGCCTATCCCTGCCGCGGCGTAGGCGCCGATCGTGCCTTCCAGGAACGGGGCGGAGGAGATCCGCGTACGAGCCGCCACCTCAGGCGCCACCAGCTCGAGGGCGGAGTCTGCACTCATCACGGCGCTGCCCAGGTCAACGAGGACAAGGACCCCGCTGCTGACGGCAGCGACTCGCTCCACCGCAGCAGCCACTGCAGCCGAGTCCGTCCCGAGGCCACCGTCTGACAGCCCGGCAGCGACCGCCACCTCAGTCTCAACGGAGGAGACCAGCTGACGTGCCAGGTTCAACGTGTCTTGGGCCAGCACCTGTGAATGCGAGACCAGCACGATCCCCACCCGCGCTCCCTGCTGCGCAGCCGTGTCGGACCCGGTCGGCCCCGGCCCGGCCCCGGTGGAGGTGTGCGGAGTAGCGGAGTCCTGCTCGCTGGCCGCCACCGACGTGCCCGGCCCCGAGGCCCCACCGGGAGCGCGGGTCGTGGTCGCGGCCTCCGGGACGACCCCGGTACGGGAGGCCGTCGACCCCTGTGAGGACGAGTCGCCCCCGTCTGCCACTGTTGCCACTGTCTCCGCCAGCGCCTGGAGGATCAGGGCCGTCGAGGCCGCCCCGGGGTCGATATGGCCGACCGAGCGCTCTGCCAGGTAGGAGGCCCGCCCCTTGGTGGCCACCATCGACTCCGTGGCGTCACGGCCCCGCTCCGCCGCCTGCGCGGCAGCGCAGACAGCAGTACCAAGGTCCTCCGGGTGCTCCCGCAGAGCCTCCAGCGCCGGGTACCAGGCGTCCAGCATCGTCTTCTCTCCCGCAGCCGCCCGGCCACGCGCCACGATACCCGCGACCCCGGCCTCGACGGCCTCGGCCAGGCGACAGGCGTCCAGGGACTGCACGTCCTGCTGGGAGGCCCCCATGCGCATGAAGAAGGTGCCGTACAAAGGACCGGAGGCACCACCCACCTTGGACACCAGGGTCATGCCTACTCGCTTGAGCAGGGCATCAGCACTGCTGAACGTCCCAGTGTCCAGCACCTCGACCACAGCGGTCAGACCACGCCGCATGTTGGCACCGTGGTCAGCGTCTCCGATAGCCGCGTCGAGGGCAGTCAGCTCCTCGGCACGGGCACCCACGAGCTCGGCGCAACGCCGTACCCAGGCCTCCAGGTCTGCGACCCCGAGCTGGCTCACGCTTCCCACCTCAGGCCCGGGGTGGACACGGGCGCGTCCCACAGACGCAGCATCTCGGCGTCGGCCCGCAGGAGCGTCAGTGAGCAGCCCGCCATGTCAAGGCTGGTGATGTAGTTGCCCACCAGGCTTCGGGCAACCCGTACACCGGCGTCCTCCAGGCGCTGGGCCACCTCCCCGTACATGAGGTAGAGCTCAAGCAGCGGCGAGCCACCCATGCCGTTGACGAAGGCGATCACTCCCTCGTCAGGTCCTGCGGCGTCAGGTAGTTCAGCCAGCACCGGTGAGACCAGGCGCTCGGCGATCTCGGATGCGGGGGCGACCTTCTCCCGGTGCCGTCCCGGCTCACCGTGGATACCGATACCGATCTCCATCTCGTCCTCAGGAAGGTCGAAGGAGGGCTTACCGTTGGCCGGTACGGTGCACGAGGTCAGCGCCATCCCCATGGAGCGTCCTGCCGCGTTGACACGGGAGGCGATGTCAGCCACCTCGTCCAGCGCACGGCCTTCCTCCGCCGCCGCGCCAGCGATCTTCTCCACCAGCACCGTGACACCGACCCCACGGCGCCCGGCGGTATAGAGGGAGTCCTCCACGGCGACGTCGTCGTTGGTAACCACGGAGGCCACCTTGATCCCAGACTCCATGTCGACGATCTCGGCAGCCATCTCAAAGTTCATGACGTCGCCGGTGTAGTTCTTCACGAGGTGGAGGACTCCTGCGCCCCGGTCAACCTGCCTGGTAGCGGCGACAATCTGGTCAGGGACCGGGGATGTGAAGATCTCTCCCGCACAGGCCGCGTCAAGCATGCCAAGGCCGACGAAACCGCCGTGAAGCGGCTCGTGCCCGCTGCCTCCGCCGGAGACGATAGCGACCTTGCCCTCCTCCTTAGGGTGCCGACGCAGGACCACCCGGTTCTCCAGGTCGACACGAAGCTGCTCAGGGTGGGCTGCGGCCATGCCGCGCAAACTGTCAGTAACGATGCTGTCAGTGGCGTTGATAAGTTTCTTCATAGCCTCGAACGGTACTCGACCGACCGCTCCTGTCCTAACATAATCGGGGACTACAAGGGAGTTGTGCACTTCGGTGCACAACAGGCACCCTCCAGAAGCACAAATGTTCACGACACGGGCCCAGACTGGCACGAGACAGCCTGGGCCACCGTGCCCTAGCCGGGGGCACCGGCTGGCAGCGCTGACTGCACCGCCAGCGCGCCAGCACAGTCAGCGCTGGCCGTAGACGTTCTGGTAGCGGTCGTTGAGACGCTCGACCTGATCAGCCGCGATAGGCACGACCTCCCCGCCCTGACGGGCGACGTGGACGGTGCGGGCGACCTCCTCGCACATGACAGCAGCCTTGACCGCAGCACGCGCGTCCCTGCCGATCGTAAAAGGACCGTGGTTGGCCATGAGCACCGCCGGGGACCGTGACCCGCTCAGGGTCTCCACGATGCCCCGGCCGATGGAGTCGTCACCGATGAGAGCAAAAGGACCCACAGGGACGTCCCCGCCGAACTCGTCAGCCATCATCGTCAGGACACAGGGAATCGGCTCCCGGCGCGCGGCCCAGGCGGTGGCGTAGGTGGAGTGGGTGTGCACAACCCCTCCCACGTGGTCCATGTGCCGGTAGACGTAGGCGTGGGCGGCCGTGTCCGAGGAGGGCGTGAGCCTGGCTGGCGTGCCGTCCTCAATCTTGTCCCCTTCCAAGGTGCACACCACCATGGTGTCCGCGCTCAGCTCGTCATAGGACACACCGGAGGGCTTGATGACAAACAGGTCGGTCTTCTCCGGGCCGCTGCCACGGTCCACAACGACACGCTGGGAGACGTTGCCCGCTGTCCACACGACCAGCCCCCACCGGGGCAGCTCGGCGTGAAGAGCGGCGACAACCTCCCGGGTGGCGGCGACGGCCTCCCGAAGAGCCGGGTCCAGCTCGGACAGCACGGGGACGGGCCGCTGCGGCTGAGACGACCGGGACGGTGACGACGGGGGTGACGAGGGGGACGGCGACGGGGATGACTGAGACGACATGGTGGCTCCTTTGCTGCCGGTCCAGGACGAGGCTCGTGCGCACGGGGCCGGGGGCTCTTGAACAGGCCGGTGTCGTGGACATTCCGATGGTGACCGCTGACACGAAGATCGTCAACCCCCTGCACCCGTCATTGCTGTCGGCAGGCACCTCCGCCCGGGTACGTGACTCGCCACGGCCTCAGGCAGCACCACCGGCGCCAGAGACGTCCTTTCCTGAGAGGGGCCGCTCCTGAGCGAGCAGCGCCCTGGCGGTGTCGACGTCGGTGATAAGCACGTCCACCCAGCCGCCCAGCAGGGCTCCCCTGACGGCGGCGTGCTTGCGCTGCCCTCCCGCCGCCGCCACGCGACGTGGCACCGCTCGCAGCTGCTCGGCGTCGGCCCCCACCAGACGCTCGTCGTAGTCGGAGGCCACGGGCCGCCCCTGCGCGTCAAAGAACCGCAGGCACACGTCCCCCACCGCTCCCGCTGCCCGTAGCTGGGCGTCGTCTTCCTCCGACGTCATGTTCCCTGACTCGCGCAGCAGCGGGGAGGGCTCCAGGCTGCCGATGCCCACCAGGGAGACTGTCACCTCGCGGAGCTGGTCCAGAACCGAGCGCACCGACACGTCCTGACGCAGCTGGGCCGCCGCCTCCGGGGTCCCTAGGACCGCAGGGGAGGGGAAGAAGACAGCCTGAGCCCCGGTGGCCCGGGCCAGCTGGTCGATCAGCCTGGTCGCCTTGACCTGGACCTGCGGGTGCCCGACCCCCCCGAACAGCTGGATGACCCGGTCCGCCACGGGCAGCCGGAACGGGGCCAGCTGCTGGACCGCCGCCAGCCAGGTGGCCGACCACGAGGACAGTCCGATGGTGTCCCCGCCGGTCAGCGTGGTCTCCAGGTAGGCGGCCCCCGCCGTGGCAAGCGCCGAGGTCACGCCCTGGTCAGAGTCGTCAGCGTCGACGACGACGCACTCCGACAGGCCGTAGCGCTCCTCCAGAGCCTCCTCCAGCTCGGTGTAGGTCCCAGTGGGCAGCGCGACGACAGTACGCACGATGCCCTCCTCACCAGCACGCTTAAGCAGGCGGGAGACACGCGGCTGGGACACGTGCAGCTCGGTGGCGATCTGCGTCTGCTTCATACCGAGCTCGTGGTACATGCGCGCGATGCGGGCCATGAGCCGCAACTGGCTGTCGTCGTTCACCGACTGGTGTCCTCTCCGGGGCAGGGGCTGTCCCGGTTGACGGGACCAGGGCACTCCCAATCTACCCGTGAAGCCACCAGCCCCAGAGCACCCGGTTGCAGGCACGGCTGGCAGACCCGCCCGTACGTACCAGGCGTGTCTCAGGTACGCCACTGGTACGTACCTGAGACGTCGTCATGTCACCAGGCAGTGAAGCCTCCGTCGACGAGAAGGTCGTGGCCGGTAAGGAAACTGGCGGCGTCGGACAGGAGAAAGTGGGCAGGACCAGTCATCTCCTCCGGCTGGGCCATGCGTCCCAGGGGGGTGTCCTCGGCGAACTGCCTAGCCTGCTCGGCCACCTCGGGTCGGGTGTTCATGGGTGTGGCGGTGTAGCCGGGACTGATGGTGTTGACCCGCACCCCCTGGCGTGCCCACTCCATGGCCAGGGACCTCGACAGGTGGATAACCGCTGCCTTGGCCGAGTTGTAGTGGACCTGGACCAGGCCCCGGTTGACAATCGTGCCCGACATAGAGGCGACGTTGACGATCGAGCCCCCGCCGGCCGCAATCATGGCCCGGCCCTGGGCCCTGCTGGCCAGGAAGACGCCGGTGCAGTTGACGTCGTACATGCGCTGCCACTGGGACAGTGACATGTCCAGGGCCGGGGTGGCGTTTGCGATTCCTGCGGCGTTGAAGGCCAGGGTCAGCGGACCGAGCCTGTCCTGGGTGGTGGCGACGGCGGCCTCGGCCTCCTCCTCCACGGTGACGTCCCAGGGGACGGTGACGGCGCTACCGCCTGCCGCAGTGATGTCCTCGACGACGGCCTCCAGGGGCTCGCCGGGCAGGTCGGCGCAGGCCACCCTGGCCCCGCAGGCGGCCAGGTGCCTGGCAACTGCCTGGCCGATTCCGGAGGCCGCCCCAGTGACGACAGCGACCCTGCCGGAGATGTCAAATACGTCGACGCTGCTAGTGGTACTGGTGTCGTTGACGCTCATACGAGCTCCCTTCGTATATGCCTTTCTCCTGCCCAAGGCCCCACGACCTATGAGCGCGGAAGCGTCACCGGTGACGGTGATCTCGCCTGGTTGTTCTGGTTTGTCCCCGATCGTCTCCCTCCTGCCCGCACGGCCGCCGTAGAACTGGTACCGCAGAACTGGTACCGCTCAGGCCACCAGCCAACGGGCCTGGTCAACGGGTAGCCATCGAGATAATTCGCTCCCCGTCAGCCTCCTCGTGGTCCAGGACTCCCTGGACCCGCCCCCGGCTGAGCACCATGACGCGGTGAGACAGCCCGATCACCTCCTCCAGGTCCGAACTCACCACGACGACAGCGACGCCACGACGCCGCAACTGGTCAACCACCTCGTAGACGGAGGCACGGGCGCCCACGTCGATCCCGCGAGTCGGCTCGTCAAGGATGACGACCTTGGGAGACCGCGCGACCCACTTTCCGATGACCACCTTCTGCTGGTTCCCTCCGGAGAGCTGTCCGACCTTCTTGCCGGGGTCGCCCTTGACGCCCATCTGCGATATGACGTCGTTGGCCAGCGCCTTGGCCCGGGAGCTGCTCAGCCACCCGGACGGCCCACATACCTTGTCAAAGTTCGGCAGGCTCACGTTCTCCCGCACGGACGCCTCGGTAAGCAGCCCCTGCCGCCTGCGGTCCTCGGGGACCATGACGAGACCCGCGGCCTTCGCTGCCCTGATGGAGCGTGGCCGCAGCCGACTGCCCTCCACCCACACGGTGCCGCTGGCCGTCGTGTCCGCTCCGGCCACCGCCCGAACCAGCTCAGTACGGCCCGCCCCCACAAGACCTGCGATCCCGAGGACCTCGCCCTCGCGCACCTCAAGGTCGACGTCCCTGACGAACCCGTTGGCGGCGCTGATCCCACTGGCGCGCAGCACCACCCGCTCACCCGGGGTGGTCAGAGGCGGGAACAGCCTGTCGACCCTTCTTCCCACCATCTCGGCAACCAGATCCTCAGGCGGGACCCGCGCGCTGGCGTGCTGGGCCACCTGTGCGCCGTCACGCAGGACCACGACCCGGGTGGCGATCTGTGCGATCTCAGCGAGCCTGTGACTGACGTAGACGAACGCGACCCCGTCAGCCTGAAGATCGCGGACACATGTGAACAGCGCCTGGGTCTCCTCGCCCCCAAGGGCTGCGGTGGGCTCGTCGAGAATGATGAGCCGTGAGCGCTGCGACAGCGCCTTGGCGATCTCCACCTGCTGCTGCCCGGCCACGCTGAGGTCGCGCACCAGGGTGGACATCGGTCTGGAGAAGCCAAGCCGCTCGAGGTGCCTACGCGCCTCCTCTCGCATCGCCCTCTGGTCGACACTGCCCCGCGCGAGGCGGGGCCACCGTCCGACGAACACGTTCTCAGCCACCGTCAGATCCGGCAGGAGCCGCATCTCCTGGTGGATCATGCCTACACCGGCACGGATGGCGTCCAGCGGGGAGGTCGGAGCGTAGGCACGCCCCTGCCACTCCATCGTCCCGCTGGTCGGGGCCTCGACGCCTGCAATGATCCTCGCCAGCGTCGACTTCCCGGCCCCGTTCTCACCCAGCAGCGCCACTACCTCGCCGGCACGGACGTCCAGGTCGATACCCGTCAGCGCTACTGTTCCCGGGTAGCGCTTGCCCACCTGCCTGACGGACAGCAGCGGTACGCTCCCGGCTGCGCCGCTGTCAGCGTCCCTGTCAACCACACCCGTCAGGCTCTCGTGAGCCACGCCAGTCGCTGTCCCCCTCATGGGTGCTCACCGATGAACTCGTCGACGTTGTCAGGCGTGGCCAGACTCCCCTCCTGAAGCTGCTCGGGCTCGACCGTCTCCCCATTGATGAGCCGCAGAGCGGACTGAACCGCCAGCTGCCCCATGTACATGGTCTTCTGGACCATGGTCGCGGCGATCGTGCCGTCCTTGACCCCCTGGAGCCCGGCGTCGTCGCCGTCGAACCCCACGATGAGGATGTCGTCACGCCCTACTGCCCGGGCTGCCTGCGCCGCACCCAGCGCAAGAGCGTCAGAGCGGCCAAAGATGACGTCGATCTCTGAGTGGGCCTGAAGCATGTCCTGTGCAATGTCAAAGCCCTCGTCCTGGTGCCAGCCCTCGGAGGCCTGACGCGCGACCTCAGTGACCTGGGAGCCGGAGATCCCGTTCTTGAACCCCTTGTCCCGGTCGTTCTCCGGGGTGGTCCCGACCTGCCCCTGGATGACTCCAAGCGTCCCGGCACCTCCGGTACGTTCCACGACCCACTCGCCCAGGACCTGGGCCGCCGCCACGGAGTCGGTGGCGATAAAGGTGTCTCCGGGCTCTCCGTCCGGATTTCGGTCAACCGTCACGACCGGGATGTCCTGGGCGCGGGCGTTACGGACAGGTACGCTCGCTGCGGTGGCCCCGGCCGGGATGTAGATGACTGCCTCGACCTGCTGGCTGATGAGGTCCTGGACCTGGCTGACCTGCTTGTCGGCGTCGCCTCCTGCGTCTGCGACGATGATCTGCGCGCCCTGGGCCTGAGCCTCTGCCTCCGCAGACTGGCGTATACGGTTGAAGAAGTCGGCCTGGAGGTTGGCGACGGCCAGCCCTATCCTCCTCCCACCAGAGGACTGGCTCGAGCGGCAGCCAGCCAGCGGGCCGACGGCCGCGACGGCCACCCCGGCCCCAACAAGCCTGATAAATTCTTTACGTCTCATGGAGGACCCCTTTCCTTCCGCTGGTCCCGCCTAGTTCCTGCGTCTGAGGACGTCACCCATCACCGCAACGGCAATAACCAGGCCGATGAGAATGGCCTGAATGAACGGCGACACCCCAAGAAGGTTGAGACCGTTTCGAAGGATGCCGATAATGAGCACGCCGACGACGGTCCCCGATATGCTCCCCACCCCACCGGTCAGGCTCGCTCCGCCGATGACGACGGCCGCGATCACATCGAGCTCAAGCCCTGTCCCTGCGCTGGGCTGCGAGGAGTCGAGCCTTGTAGCGAGGATGATCCCTGCCACCCCGGCCAGGGCTCCCGCAATGGCGTAGGTAGCCGTCACGACCCGCCTGACCTGGATACCAGCCAGCCGGGCGACCTCCTCACCTCCCCCGATCGCGTACAGCGCCCGCCCCGAGGGCCGCGACCGCAACCACACTGCGGACACGACAGCGATGACGACCAGCGTCACGGCCGTGACCGAGAAGAACTCCAGGTACCTCTGGGAGGAGAGACTGAAGAACCAGTCGGGGTAGCCCACGATCTGCTGGCCGTCCGTGATGAGGTTGGCCAGGCCGCGCGCAACAGACATCATGGCCAGCGTCGCGATAAAGGGCGGCAGCTTGGCGATCGTCACTGCTACGCCGTTGACGGCGCCGCACGCGGTACCGACAAGCGCCGCAGCGACCATAGCCGCCCACATGGGCCAGCCGCCGTCGTGAGACAACCAGCCCAGCACCATCGTCGCCAGTGCCATGACCGACCCCACCGACAGGTCGATACCGCCGGTGATAATAATAGCGGTCCCACCGATAGCGACAATACCTAGGGTCGTCACCTGGTCGATAATATTGACAAGGTTGCGCGAGGTGGCAAAGCCGGGGGCGACCAGGGACAGGACGACGACAAGGACGACAAGCCCTATCACCGCCCCTCCGGTGCTCTTGAGAGCCTCGGCCAGCCTTCCCCAGCGAGGCGCGGCCGACTGGACTGAGCCGTGCGCTACGGCTTGTGCGTACGACATCTGAGTTCTCCTCCGCACCCGGTCAGTTCATTTCCATGCCGCCGTCAACGTTGACGGCCTGGCCCGTGATGCACCCGGCAGCGTCAGACGCGAGGAAGAGGACAAGGTTGGCGACGTCCTCCCTGGTTGCCGCACGGCCCAGGGGAATCTTGTCTATCCACTCAGCCACGAGCTCACCCGGCTCGTAGCCGCCCAGCAGGGAGCCCCACCTCCTGTCGTTGTAGGCCCACATGTCCGTGACCACGATGCCCGGGCAGTAGGCATTGACCCGGATACCGTCCGCAGCCAGCTCCTTGGCCAGCGACTGGGTCAGTCCCAGCACACCAAACTTGGAGGCAGCATAACCGGGGGTGTAGATGAAGCCGTGACGGGCCTGGGCCGAGGCCGCGTTGATGATCGACCCCCCGCCGGCCCTGCGTAGTAAAGGCGCAGCCTCCCGAGCGGCGATGAACTGAGCCAGGGTGTTGACGCGCAGGACACGCTCGAACCCCTCGGTCGTCGTGTCCTCCAGCCTCTCGATCTCGATGACGCCCGCGTTGGAGACCAAGACGTCAAGCCCGCCGAAGTCCTCGCCGACACGCCGGAAGAAGGCTCGCACGCTGGGGTCGTCGGTCACGTCGAGCTGCTCGGCAGTAACCGCAAGCCCCTCGCTGCGCAGATCCTCAGCCACATCGAGCACTGCGCCGCACAGGTCAGCGACACGCACCGTCGCCCCGCAGCTCGCGAAGGCCCGAGCAATACCCAGGCCGATGCCTCCTGCGGCGCCGGTGACGACAACGTGCCTTCCCGCGAAGTGGTCGCGGAAGAGCGTCGATATCTGGTCCTGTGACATGAAGGTACTCCTCACACTCGCCCTTGAGTTGATGAATCAGTATTCAGTACCGAATGTCTGCACTTCATGCTATCTCCCTCGCACCTCTGTGTCAACCCACCCCACCTCCCCCACGTACGCACCCCTCTCAGATATGCCGCAATCTCACCCTAAAAATAGGGGTCGTACGCCCGAGACCTGCGGAGTCTAGACCAAGCCGCCCTCATCTCACCCACCCGAATGTCATCTGTATGCCAATCTGAATTAGAATCTGGGTGATCCCTAGAGATCACCAGTGGCTCCGGTAGCACGAGGTCGGCGGAACCATTACCTCACTGCCAGGACGTACCGGGCACGGATCGTGCGTCCAGACGGCGGGCACAGTCGGCAGAGCGCACCCCCGGAGCACCGCACAGCGGGGCCACCAGGTGCACGCCGGGCCGTCAACGTCGGCGCTGCCTGGAGGCCCCGCTGCGGGACAAGAACCTGGACAGCTCCTGCGTCAGGCGAGCAGGTCCTTGGCCGCGGCGATAATGCCCTCAGCGCTGATACCCCAGTGGTCCATAAGCCAGGACTCGGAGCCGGTGGGGGCGAACTCGTCGGGCACGCCGACTCTCCTGACTGGCACAGGGTGCCGACTGGCGGTCAGCTCGGCGACGGCACCACCCAGGCCACCCTTGACAGTCCCCTCCTCCACGGTGATGATCCCTACGGTCTCGCGGGCGGCAGCCAGGACCGCCTCCTCATCCAGCGGCTTGACCACAGGCACCGACAGCAGCCGGACACTGATCCCCTCCCGAGCCAGTTGTGTCACGGCCTGGACCGCCCGGTGGACGGTGACACCGTTGGCGATCACCGTCAGGTCCGTTCCCTCGTGGAGCACGACCGCCCGGGGTGTGAACGCGTAGTCCTCGGCGTGGACGGCAGGCACCTTCATACGTGAGACGCGGATGTAGGCCGGGCCGTCGAGCTGTTCGTAAGCCCAGCGCACGGCTCCGGCGGTCTCAGCCGGGTCCGCCGGGACGATGACGGTCATGCCCGGGATGGCGCGCATGATCGACACGTCCTCTGCGCTGTGGTGGGTGGAGCCTAGCGCCCCATAGGCCAGGCCCGGCGACTGGGCGCACAGCAGCACGTGACGGCGGGAGTAGGCGGTATCGATCTTGACCTGCTCGGTGGCGCGGGCGGACAGGAAGGATCCCGCGCAGGAGACGACAGGGACCTTGCCTCCGTTCTCCAGCCCTGCGGCCACTCCCACCTGGTTCTGCTCAGCAATGCCGACATTGACGAGCCGACCAGGCATCTCCTGACGGAACTCACCCAGGCTTGAGGATCCCACGGAGTCATTGGTAACCACGACAAGCCGCTCGTCATGGCGCGCGATGTCCAGCAGGGTCTGCGCGTAGGCCTGTCGGCAGTCGTACATGTGCCCTGTCTCAGTGATGGTATTCATACCAGTGCCTCCAGCTCTGCCAGTGCCTGCTCCACCTCGGCATCACTGGGCAGCCTGTGGTGCCAGGCGACCGAGTCAGACATGAACGAGATCGGGTGCCCCTTGTGCGAGTGGGCGATGACAAAGGTGGGCCGCCCGCTGGCGGAGGGGACCCCTGCGAACACGTCAAGGAGCTGTCCGTAATCGTGGGCGTCGACCTCAACGACCTCCCAGCCGAAGGCTCGGGCCTTGTCGTCCAACGGGGACAGGTCGTTGGTGTCCTCGACCCGGGCACCCTGCTGAAGACGGTTGCGGTCCACCAGCACACACAGGTTGTCCAGCTGCTGCTGGGAGGCGAACATGAGGGCCTCCCAGTTGGATCCCTCCTGGAGCTCGCCGTCGCCGGTGAGGACGAACACGCGTCGGGGCGAGCCGTCGATCTTGGCGGCGACGGCGTCCCCGACACCGACAGGCAGGCCGTGCCCCAAGGGTCCCGTGCTGGCCTCCACGCCGGGCACCGAGGTACGGGAGGGGTGTCCGTTGAGGGCGGAGCCCGGCTGGACAAAGGTGTCGAGCTGCTCGACAGGGATGACTCCGGCTGCCGCCAGCGTCGTGTACAGGGCGTTGGCGGCATGCCCCTTGGACAGGATGACACGGTCGCGGTCGGGGTCCTCCAGATTGTCCGGGGTGATCCTGGCCGAGTGCAGGTAGAGGACGGCCAGGGCGTCAATGATCGACATCTCCCCGCCTACGTGTCCCATCCCGGCACTGACGATGTTGGTCAGGGCCTTGCGGCGGATCAGGCGCGCCCCCTCCCTCAGGTGGCTGATCACCTCCTCCCGGGAGGCTCCAGGTGCGGTGCGCCCGATGACGGGCAGGTCGGCCGAGACAGTCATGACAGCAGGTCTCCTTTCCTCTTGCTCGGCTCAGGTGCTTCCTGGCGGCTCAGGCCATGCAGCCCAGAAGTGCGTCCTGGACGGCGCGCTGGGCGGCCAGGGAGTCGTGGCGGGCCTGGGCCTGCGCCAGGGCCTCCTCGTCCAGGCGCTCTAGGGCGCGGTGGATGGCCTTGAGGAAGCGGATGGAGGTGCGGGCGTTATCCACCACGTCCTCACGGAAGGGGAACTGGTCGAGTTGCCACACCCCCTCCCAGCCGTTCTTCCTCAGGGTGTGGAAGAACTCGAATACCTCGGTGATGTGGACACTGCCCACCACCATGTCGTCGTCCCAGCCCCGAAAGTTGTCGTTGACGTCCATACCCCACAGCAGGCCGTGGTCAATGAGCAGCTGGGCGGCCTCAGCGGGGGACTCCCCGCCGAACAGGGCGTGGCCGAAGTCCAGCAGCACGCCCACGTTGTCCACCCCCATCTGCTGGATGCCCAGTACTGTCCTGGCCGCGGAGGACCAGAGCATGTGGGTACGCGGCTCACGCGGCTTGTACTCAATGACGAATCGCAGGTCGGGGTTGGCCTGGGCCAGGTCGCGCATGCCGTCGACGGCCAGGCGGTTCAGCTCGGCGTAGTCCACCTGGAAGGGGTAGTCGAATCCGTCCTGGCCGGGCCAGATCTTGACGTAGCGTGCGCCGAGTTCGCGTACCACGTCGGCCGCGCCCTGCATGATCGCCATGGCGGAGGCCCGCCTGGCCGGGTCTGGGTTGGTGAAGGCCCCCAGCTGGTGCTCGCGCAGGTAGATCTCCGGAGTGACACCGATGGCCGCGATACCGGTGCGCTCTAGCGCCGCCTTGACGTCGCCGAGACTGACACCGTGCGTGAAAGGGTAGTTGAGGTCCACATAGCTGATGTCGCCCACCCGCGCAGCCAGCTCAATCTGCTCGATGGTGGAGCGGGCCTCCCCGTAGCGGTCCACGGCGTAGCGGTCCACGTAGGTAGCGAAGTTCCACAGGCCCGCGCCGAAGACGGGGCTGGCAGCGGCCTGGACCGTCCCCGGGCACATCCCTGGTCCTGCTGCAGTGCCTGTCGCCGCAGCTGGGGTCGTGTTCGTCGCCGTAGTCGCCGTAGTCGCTGTAGTCATGGTGTGTCATCTCCCCCGACTGGTGGTGTTGTCTGAGAATGGTTGGCGATCTCAGGTGTGGACTGGCTGCGGTGGACGGCCAGCAGCATCCGGGGCCTTCTGGCACCCCGCCCGGCTGCGGAGCCACCGTGAGGGCTCACGCGCCGGGGGCCAGGCGGGAGCGGGCCAGAGCGTGGGACCACCGGGTGCGGGCGCAGGAGCGCTGGTGCTCGTCGAGCACCGGGTGGTAGCGCCTGCCGCCCTGCTCCTGCTGGCCCGGCAGGGGTGTCGGCACTTCCCAGCCCAGGCGGGTGAAACCCATAAGGGCTGCGCCCAGGGCGGAGATCTCCGCATCGGCGCTGACCATGACGTCACGGCCCAGCAGGTCGGCCTGGGTCTGCATGAGCAGGCAGGAGGCGGTGGCCCCGCCGTCGGCGTGCAGGACGGTCAGGTCCTGCGCCCCCAGTGCATCGACGACGTCGGCGACCTGGTGGGCCACGCTCTCCAGGGCCGCGCGAGCCAGGTGCCCGCGGCTGGAACCAGCAGTGACGCCAGTGATGACGCCCACGGCCTGGCGGTCCCACCAGGGGGCGCCCAGCCCGGTGAAGGCGGGTACCAGGCTGACACCTGCAGCGTCCTCCACGGTAGCCGCCAGCGCGTCAAGGCCCTTGCCCGCCTCCACGCCCAGGAGCCGGGCGGCCCAGTCCATGGCAGTCCCAGAGGCGACGACATTGCCCTCGTAACCGTAGACGGGCTCCTCGGTCAACCAGGCCAGGGTGGTGGACACGCCCCGGCGCACGGAGGGCTGCGCACCTGCGGGCACCATGACGGAGGAGCCAGTGCCGTAGGTGGCCTTGCCCTCGGCAGGGGTGCGACAGCCGTGTCCGAACAGCGCGGCGTGGGAGTCGCCCAGCACCCCAACCACCGGTACCCCGTCGGGAAGCACGTCCAGCCCCCTGGTGGAGCCGAAGTCGGCGTTGGAGGCCACCACCTGGGGCAGAATCTCCCTGGCCACGCCGAAGAGGTCGCACATGGGCTGCGACCACTCCAGCGTGGACAGGTCCAGCAGCAGGGTGCGCGAGGCGTTGCCCGCCTCAATGACGTAGGAGTCCTGGCCGGTCAGGCGTGACACCAGCCAGGAGTCGATCGTGCCCACCCGCACCTGCCCGTCCACGACCCCGGCGCTGGCACCGAGCCGGTCCAGCAGGTAGCGCATCTTCGGGGCGGAGAACATAGGGTCCAGGGACAGGCCGGTGGCCACGGACACGGCGAACTCGCGCTCAGGGGAACGCAGCCAGTCACAGAACTCGGCGGTACGGGAGTCCTGCCAGCCGATGACGGGGCCGAGCGCGGCACCGGTGCGCGCGTCCCAGGCAACCACGGACTCGCGCTGGTTGGAGATGGCGACACCCTCCGGGCCTGCGTCGAGAACCCCGAGGCAGGCCCTGATCGCCTCGACCTGGGCCTTCCAGACGGCGTCGGCGTCCTGCTCCACCCAGCCGGGGCGCGGGTAGGCCACGGGCACGGGTGCCGACCCTGCTGCCAGGACGGTACCGTCACGTGCCACGGCGAGGGCCTTGGCGTTGGTGGTGCCCTCGTCGAGGGCGAGGATGTAGGGGGTACTCATCAGAAGCCTCCTCTGCGAGGGAAGCGGGCTGCCACGCGGGCAACGGACAAGAGAGAATAAGCATTCATCTTTGAATGATATCTGTGCTTAGCCTAGCAGACGACACTGCGCAGCACCAGTCCTGCCCGTCTGGCTCCCCGCCCCCACACCACTGTCGCGACGGGCCCTAGGAGTCCTCCTCCATCTCGAAGAGGGTGTAGCCCTGCGCGTTGGACTCGTCGATGAGCACGCAGTCCACAAGCTGCTTCTCCCTCTTCCCGGTACTGCCACCGGTCACGTAGGCGTGGGCCTGCTCCACCGCCATCTGGGCGATGAGCACGGCGGGCTGCATGCCGGTGGCCAGCATGGTGCCCGCCTTGATCGCGTCCACGGCGTCAGGACTGCCGTCGAACCCGGCCACCACGATGTCACCGGTGCGCCCGGCCTGCTGGACGGCAGCCACCGCCCCCACGGCCATGGTGTCGTTGCCACAGATAATGGCCTGGATGCCGCTGTCGCGCTGCAGCAGGGTCTCCACCTTGGTGTAGGCCTCCTGCTGGTCCCAGTTGGCGGTCTCCTGGCCAGCGAGCTCCAGGCCCTCGTACTGGTCCAGCACAGAGTGGAAGGCCGTGGAGCGCACCGCCGCGTTGGTGTCGGTCTCACGCCCGAGCAGCTCGTAGTAGCGCCCCTTTCCCTGAAGCTCCTCGGCCAGCCGCTGGGCCACCAGCGCCGCCCCCTGGGAGTTGTTGGCCACGATCTGGGCCTGGACGATCCCCGCCTCATTGATCTCGCGGTCGATGAGGAACACGGGCACCCCGGCCTCCACGGCCCTGCGGGAGGCCCCCTCGGTGGAGTCCGCGCCCGCGTTGTCCAGGATGATGGCCACCGCGCGTTGGGAGACCGCGGAGTCGATGAGCTCGGACTGCACGTTGACGTCGTCGCGGTGGGAGAAGGCCGTGGCCGCGTACCCCAGGGCGCGCGCTCTGTCCACGGCTGCGTCAGCCTCGGTCTTGAAGTAGGGGTTGTCGTGGGCCGGGGTGATGACGGCGATGTAGTCCGAGTCCGCGCCCCGCGAGGAGCAGGCGCCCAGGGCAGCCAACGCCGGCAGGGCGACGCAGCCGACCAGCGAGGCCCTCAGGAGGCTGCGCCGCGTGGGCACCACAGCGGCTGCACCGGGCGTCAGCGCAGCGGCTGGTGTCCTGGCCAGCAGCGCGGCCGAGGTCGCCGGAGGAGCGGGCAGAGCCGGTGGGACTGTCAGGGGTGTCCGGGGCGTCATTGCGGGTCCTCGCTCTCATCCGTCGCTGTCGGCACGGAAGCCGACCGGGAGGCCGCCGCCTCCGTCCGGGTCTGCGTCTGGGTCTGTATCTGGGTCCGGGTCTGCGTCTGGGTCTGCGCCTGCGGCCGCCGGGCACTGGTGCCACCCTCGCCTGCCTCGTCAGGCGGACCGGCCTGCGCACCCGCACTGGCCTCTCCGCCCGGGCTGGTCCGCTCGACCTCGAGCCTGACGCTGCGGGCGGCCTGGGCGGCGGCCCGGGAGCGCTCCAGGCGCTGCTGGCCCTGGTCGAGCACCACGGCCAGGACGATGACCAGACCCTTGAGGAAGGTCTGCCAGAACGAGGAGACCCCGACCAGCACCAGCCCGTCGTTGAGGAAGCCGATGACGAAGGCGCCGATAAGCGCCCCCTTGACGTCCCCGCGCCCTCCGGCCAGGGAAGCCCCGCCGATGACGACCGCCGCGATGGCGTTCATCTCGTAGGTCTCGCCCGCCGCAGGGGCGGCGGCTGTCAGCTCTGAGGCGATAATGAGCCCGGCCAGGGCGGCGAAGAACCCCGAGGCCATGTAGACGCGCATCTTCACCCGGTTCACCGGCACCCCGGAGAGCTCAGCGGCCCGCTCGTTGCCACCCACGGCGTACAACCACCTCCCGAAGGGTGCCCGGGCGACCAGGAGCGCCACGAGCGCCCCGAGGACGATCATGAGCCACACCGAGGTAGGCAGGCCCAGGAACCGTGAGACGCCCAGAACGTAGAATCCGGTGTTGCCCAGCCCTTCCGCGCCGTCAAGGTCGGAGTAGGTCTCCCCGCCAGAGATGAGCAGGGCGGCTCCCCTAGCCATGTACAGGGAGCCGAGGGTGGCGATGAAGGGGGCCACGCGGAAGCGGGTGACCAGGAGACCGTTGAGCGCACCCACTCCTGTGCCCACGAGCAGGGCGACGATGACGACGACAAGTACCGAGGGGTAGGCGTTGAGGTCCAGGAGGGACAGGTGCGTCCCACGCAGCATGACACCCGCGACCACGCCGGTCAGACCTACTACCGACCCCACCGACAAGTCGATGCCCCCGGTGAGGATGACCAGGAGCATTCCCAGGGCGAGCAGGGCGTTGTAGGCCACGTGCTTGGTCATGGACACGAGGTTCGTCGGGTCCAGGAAGCTGCTGGACAGGGAGGCGAAGACGACGACGAGGACGATGAGGGCGATGAAGGCGCGCTGCGCCATGAGGAACTCTCCCAGGCTGCGGTCGCCGACGCGCAGGCCGGTACGCGCCAGACGTGCGTCAGGAGGGGCGGACTGGGTCGACGAGGCTGTCGGGCCGGGCGGAGTGGATGAGGTGGTCGGGGTGGTCATGGGCGGCCGTCCTGGGTAGATATCCTGAGTGGGTCTTGCGTGAGTGGATGAAGGTGATGAGGGTCAGTCGCGAGGTGGTGCGGGTGAGGCCCAGTCGAACGGACGCGGTAGTCGCGGCGGTCGTGCCATCACTGCGGCGAGGCAAGCAGGTGCGGCTGTCACCCGGTCCTCAGCTGCTCACCCGTGGCGGCCATGACCTGGTCGCGGGTAGCGGTGCACGGGTCCAGCTCAGCCACCAGGCGCCCCCGGGCCATGACCAGGAGCCTGGTACTGGCCTGCAGAGCCTCGGCCAGCTCGGAGGTGGCCAGGAGCACTCCGGCGCCGGACCCGGCGATCTGCGCCGTCGTGGCGAAGATGTCCGACCTGGCGCCGATGTCCACGCCCCGTGTGGGCTCGTCCAGCAGCACCAGGCGCGGGGCAGTCATGAGCACCTTGGCCAGGACCACCTTCTGCTGGTTGCCGCCGGACAGGGAGGTGATAGGTGCAGAGGCGGACTCCGTCTTGACCCGCACTGCCTCGATCCCCCGGCCCACCTCGGCGGCCTCCCGCCGCCTGTGGATGGCGCCCGCCCGGGTGAGGCGTCTCAGGGCGGCCAGCGACATGTTGGAGCCCACGCTCATGACTTGGACCAGCCCGTCAGCCTGGCGGTCCTCCGGCGCCAGGACCACGCCCTGGTCGATCCTGTCGGCCACCGAGGTAGCGGTGACGTCCCGCCCGTCCAGAAGGATCCGCCCTGCGGCCGGGCGGTGGCGGCCGGCCAGGGTCTCTAGCAGCTCGGTGCGCCCGGCGCCCATGAGCCCGTAGACGGCGACGACCTCGCCCTCCCTCACGCTCAGGGATACCGTGTCCACCGCGAGGCGGGAGGGGTTGGCCGGGTCGGGCACCATAAGGTCCTCCACCTGGAGAACCACTTGTCCCGGACTCGCCGTGATGGCGGGGAAAAGGTCAGACTGGTCGCGTCCGGCCATGGTGCGCACGATCCAGGGCAGGTCCACCTCCGCCACGGGACGGCTGGCCACCAGCCTGCCGTCCCGAAGGACGACGGCAGTGTCCGCGACTTCCAGGCACTCATCCATGTGGTGGGAGATGTAGACCACGGCGACGCCACGGGAGGTCAGGTCGCGGATGACACTGAAGAGGACCTCGACCTCGGAGGCGGACAGGGCGGAGGTGGGCTCGTCCATGATGAGTACTCGGGCGTCCTCGTCCAGGGCGCGGGCGATCTCGACGAGCTGCTGCTGGCCCAGGCTCAGGTCGCCCACCAGGGCGTCAGGGTCGATCTCCTCCCCCAGCCGCTCCAGGACGGCGCGGGTGGCCTCGCGCTCACGGCGCCTGGCCACACCGGTGGGCCCAGCCAGCTCGCGGCCCAGGAAGATGTTGTCCACCACGGAGAGGTTGGGGCACAGGCTGAGCTCCTGGTGGATGATCGCCACGCCCAGCGCCACCGCCTGCGCCGGGGAGGCGAGGAGCACCGGCTGCCCGTCGAGCTCGACGGTCCCCGAGCTGGGCTGCTCCACGCCGGAGAGTATCTTCATCAGCGTGGACTTCCCGGCTCCATTCTCCCCAATGAGGGCGAGAACCTCGCCCTGGTGGATCTCCAGGTCCACGCCGCGCAGCGCGTGGGTGGCCCCATAGGCCTTGGTGACGCCCCGCCCCGCAAGGACCACTGGCCGAGTAGGTGCCGTCGGCCGCCCCGCCGTCATGACCCGACCTCGATGCTTACGGGCACGACGGTGATGGCCTGGGGGTCGGAGTAGGCAAAGGCGCCCGTCACGGTGACCGTCCTCCCGCCCAGCGAGGCTAGGTCCGCTGGGACTAGGACGTCGTCGCGGACCTGCTCGTTGAGGGTAATGCCCACCTGGGCGTAGTCGATCTGGTTGGTGAACATGTCAAAGGTGGTCTCCCCCGTGACGTCCCGCAGCGCCGTCCCGGTCAGTGCCGGCCCGGTGGGCACGTAGACGGCCACACCCCGGGGCATGCCGTCCACCTGGACCGAGACGGTGCCGAAGCCTCCCCCACCCACGATGCCGGTGAAGGTGGTGGCGTAGGTGTAGGCGGCCTCGCCGTCACGCTGGCCGTGCTGCTCGGCGGCCGCGTCCTCGTCAGCCTCCAGATCGGCCGCGAGCTCGGGAAGGGGGACCGCGTTGTCCTCCACGTAGGCGACGACGTCGGAGTAGGTGTCCGTCGCGTAGTCGACGGGGTCGACGCTGTCACCCGACAGGATCGCCTCAGCCTCGGAGGGCGAGACGAACCGTGTGCCCAGGAGGCAGACGGCCACCAGCACCGCCGCCGCCACCGTACGCCACAGGATTGGGCGTCGCCAAGCCGCGCTCGCCCCTGCCCGCACCCTCCGGTCTACACCCGACCCGCCCGGCCTGCCCGAGGTGCTCCTGCCTGTGCCGCTGTCCGTAGTGCTGTCTATCTGTGCCACGCGAGAGCCTCCTTGCTCCGGCAGACCCACCAGGGCTGACGCACCAACCTGGTGTATATCCATTCATCGTCGAATGGACTACATCCATGCTCTCACGTCCACCCTCGGGCGTCAAGAGCGAGCCCTGGAGGTACTGGAGCGTGCGGCGGCCCTCACGCCCGCCCCCGGGCGCGAGGAGGAGGAGGTAAGGAGGAGGTAAGGAGGATGTAAGGCGGACGTACCGCACTGGCACGAGCGGAGTCGGGATGCCGCACCCCGCTACCGCGGCAGCTCGTCCCCCGGCCCCGGGTAGGAGTCCTGGGCGCCGCGGCCGGTACAGGCGTAGGCTCCCACCCGCACCCCGGCCCCCACGGCCTGGGCGAGCGTGCCACCTGCCGCCAGGCTGGCCGCCAGCGCCCCCACGAAGGCGTCCCCAGCGCCCACCGTGTCCACCACCGCCACTCGGGGTGAGGGGAAGGCCAGCGGCCTACTGGGATCTCCCGCCTCCAGCGCGACCGCACCCCGCTCCCCCAGGGTCATGACCACCGAGGCCAGGCCCTGGGTCACAAGGGCGCGGGCCACCGCGACGTCCGGGTCGGCCTGCTTCTCCAAGGAGGCCGGGTCGATGCCGAAGACCTCCTTGAGGACCAGTCGGCCCTCGTGCTCGTTGACCACCAGCGGGTCGGCCAGCTGCACGATCCGCGCGTCCAGCGGGATGACGGGAGCGAGGTTGAGAAGGATACGGGGCCGCCCAGGGACCCCAGCCCCGCCAGCGTGTCCGCAGGCCGCCCTCACGGCCGCAGCCACCGCACCAGGAGGAACCTCTCCCTGGAGCACCAGGACGCTGGCACGGGTGATCGCTGGCGCGGCCGCCTCCACCTGGGCGGCACCAACCAGACCGTTGGCACCCGGGACGACGACGATAGTGTTCCGCCCGGCGCCGTCCACCACGCACACAGCCAGCCCCGTAGGCGCGTCCAGGCCAGCCACCAGGGACGTGTCCACACCTGCCTGTGACAGACGGCTCAGGGCGACGGCAGCGTTGGCGTCCTCGCCAACCGCCCCCACCATGCGTACCTCGGCCCCGCGCAGGGCGGCGGCGAGCGCCTGGTTGGCCCCTTTGCCGCCAGGGCTCGTGCGGCCGCCAGCGCCCAGAAGGGTCTCCCCCGGCCCGGGAAGACGATCCACAGTCACGTTGAGATCCACGTTGAGCGACCCCACCACCACGACACTCATGGGCATCCTCCTTGATGCAGGGCTGCGACCGCTGTGAGCAACGCACGGCCGGAAACCGCTACCGGGTCCTGGCGGCCCGGCCTCTTTTCCCACACAGGGTACCGGCCCGGGAAGCGGAGCTCCTGGGCACCTGGTCCACCGCCGCGGCCCCGAGGTCCCAGGCCTGCGGCGCCAGACGCAGCAGCGCGCGATATCGTCGCCGGTCCCGCGATGCGAAACTCCACCACACCACCACGTGGAACGTCGCCGCCCCTACGACGTCTGGGAGGAGGCCACCAGGGCGGCAGCGCGCTCGTAGGCGGCACGCACCTCGGGCTGAGGCTCGGCCTCCAGGTGCTCAACCGGGCCGAGCTCCCAGACGGGCGGCTCCTCACCCCCGTCCAGGACCCAGGCGGCCTGCCGGGCGGCGCCGTCGGCCACGTACTCCCCCGGCTCAGGCACCTCCACGGGCACCCCCAGGACGGCTGGAGCGAGCCTACGGGCGCACTCCCACCTCACGCCGCCGCCCACCAGCACCACCGAGCCGACCTCGACCCCCAGCGAGCGCACGGCGTCGATCCCGCCCCCCAGGAGACACAGGAGCCCCTCCACGGCGGCGCGGGCGTAGTTGCCCGGGGTGAGAGAGGCCAGCGTCATCCCGGTGAGCACCCCGGTGGCACGAGGCAGGTTCGGGGTGCGCTCCCCCTCCAGGTAGGGCACGTGCACCAGGCCGCCCGCTCCGGCAGGCGCGGCCAGGGCCAGAGCGTCGAACTCCTCGTAGCCCACCCCCAGCACCGTCCTGGCCGCATCCAGCACCCGGGCGCCGTTGAGAGTGCAGGCCAGCGGCAGGAACCCTCCGGTGGCGTCGGAGAAGCCGGTGACCAGACCAGAGGCGTCGTGGGTGGCCACGGCCGAGACCGCGGCGACCACGCCGCTGGTGCCCAGGGACACGCTGGTCTGCCCGGTACGCAGGCCCAGCCCCAGAGCGGCCCCGGCGTTGTCCCCGCACCCGGGCCCCAGAACCAGGTGGGACAGGTCCCGCCCGGCGACATCGCCGCCTCCGCGGCCAACAGCCTCCCTGGGTCCCGCCACGCGCGGCAGGACGATGTCGGCCACCTCCTCCTCGCGGCGCCGCAGCGCCAGGGCCAGCAGGTCACGCCGGTAGACGTTGGCCTCGGCGTCAAAGTAGCCGGTCCCGGAGGCGTCGGAGCGGTCGGTGACCAGGTCTGTCAGGGAGCGCGACCCTGACAGCCTCCACGTCAGCCAGTCGTGGGGCAGGCACACGGCCGCGACGCGGGCGGCAGCCTGCGGCTCGTGGTCGGCCAGCCAGCGCAGCTTGGTGACGGTCAGAGACGCCACCGGGACGCTGCCCACGGCATCAGCCCAGGCAGCTCGCCCGACAGCGACGTCTCCGTCCCCGAGGTCGGCGACAAGCTGCTCAGCAGCCTGCGCGGAGCGGGTGTCGTTCCACAGCAGGGCGGGGCGGATCACCTCGCCGTGGGCGTCAAGGACCACCATCCCGTGCTGCTGCCCTCCCACGCTGAGGGCGGAGACGTCGTCAAGACCACCGACGGCGTCAACAGCCTGCTCCAGCGCCGTCCACCAGTGGTCCGGGTGGACCTCGGTGCCATCGGGGTGAGAGGTCTTCGCCTGCCGGACCAGGGCGCCGGTGGCGGCGTCGCGGATGACGATCTTGCAGGACTGGGTGGAGGAGTCGATTCCGGCTACGAGTGTCATGAGGTCTCCTTCCCGGGTGTCCCCGAGCGCGCCCGGTGTGACCAGGCGAGGGTTGTCTGTCCGGTCTGTTCGCAGACTGTCCGCGTGCCAGGCCCGTCTCGGTGCGGTACGCGGACGTGGGCGGCCAGCAGCCGCCGACCACCTCCCGTCATATCCCGGCAGGAAAACAGGGAGACGGCAGGCCAGGTCACCCAATGAGGTGGCGCATGGCGTGGTGGTAGAGCTCGACAAAGTGGTATTCGCGCGCACCCGCAGCCGTGGCGTCGAAGTCCTCGTAGGCGCTGGTGTCAGCCAGGAGGTCTGCGACGGACTCCCCGGGGGCGAGCGTGGGCTGGGCCAGCTCAGGCACGGAGGCCTTGTCCATGAGCTCGGCGGTAGCGGGGTCGGCACGGAAGGCGCGCGCCTTGTCCGCGAGCATGAGGTACATCTCCATGTTGGCCGCCGCGGAGGCCCACACCCCCTCCAGGCCCTCGGTGCGTGAGGGCTTGTAGTCGAAGTGGCGCGGCCCCTCGTAGCGGGGGCCTCCGCCGGGGAAGCCGTTCTCCAGGAGGTCCACGGTGAAGAAGGCGCTGGCCAGGTCGCCGTGGCCGAAGACCTTGTCCTGGTCGTACTTGATGCCCGACTGGCCGTTGAGGTCGATGTGGAAGAGCTTGCCCGCCACTAGGGCCTGGGCGATGCCGTGGGTGTAGTTGAGGCCTGCCATCTGCTCGTGGCCCACCTCGGGGTTCAGGCCCACGACCTCACCGTTGTCCAGCTCGGCGATGAGCGCCAGGGCGTGACCCACGGTGGGCAGGAGGATGTCCCCGCGCGGCTCGTTGGGCTTGGGCTCCAGGCCGATGCGAAGACTGTAGCCCTGGGACCTGATGTAGCCGGCCACCGTGTCCAGGCCCTCCTTGTAGCGCTCGAAGGCGGCACCCAGATCCTTGGAGGAGTCGTACTCCGCACCCTCACGACCGCCCCACATGACGAAGGTGGTCGCGCCCAGCTGCGCGGCCAGGTCCACGTTGCGCAACAGCTTGCGCAGGGCGAAGCGGCGCACGCCCCGGTCGTTGCTGGTCAGACCCCCGTCCTTGAACACGGGGTGGGTGAAGGTGTTGGTGGTGACCATCTCGATGACCAGGCCAGCCTGGTCGGCGACCTTCCTCACGCGTCTGACTCGCTGCTCGCGCTCGGTCTGCGAGGCGTCGAAGTCGAAGACGTCGTTGTCGTGGAAGGTAATGCCCCAGGCCCCCAGCTCGGCGAGCCGGGCGGTGTACTCCCAGGGGTCCAGCACCGGGCGGGTCCCGGTGCCGAAGGGGTCGACGGCGTTCCAGCCGACCGTCCACAGGCCGAACGAGAACCTGTCCTCCTTGGTGGGTGTGCGGACCATGGTCTCCTCCTTGAGACGACGTGAGATGCGTGGAGACTGCGCGAGACGACGTGGGACAGCGACGGCGTCAGACGACCTGGGACGGGCCGCCCAGGACCCTGGCAGCAGCATTTGTTTATTGGAACAACTATGGCACGGTGATGGAGTATGGTCAAGGGGTGAGTCAGAAACTGCGACGCCCGGGCGGGCGCACGTTAGTCCGCCCCACCTCGGCAGCCTCCCCCGCACCACCCTCACGACTGCCTTCAAGACGGCGCGCCGCCTCTGCTAGCCAGTCCTCGCTGCGCGACACCAACCTGGCCCTTGTGGCGCAGCACGTGTTCGCCTCCCCTGCGCCTCTGTCAAGGGCCGACGTGGCGGCGGCGACCGGCATGACCCGCTCCACCGCCTCCCGCCTGGTCGACGCGCTCGTGGCCGCCCACCTGCTCACCGAGCTGCCGCCTGCAGCCTCCTCGGGTCCCGGGCGACCCGCCGTGCCGCTGGTCCCGGCCCGGGGGACGGTGGCGGCCCTGGGACTGGAGGTCAACGTCTCACGCATGGCAGTACGCGCCATCGACCTGTCCGGGGCGGTGCTGGCCGAGCGAGTGGTGCACGCGGACCTGGCAGGCTCGGACCCGACAGCAACGCTGAGCCGTCTTGCCGACCTTATGGAGCAGGTCCTGGAGGCCCCCGCCCTGGCACGCGCGCGCCTGGCCGGTGCGGCCCTGGCCCTGCCCGGCCTGGTCAGCGAGGGCACCCTGCTGCGCGCCCCCAACCTCGGCTGGTCAGGCGTGGCCCCGGCCACCCGCCTGGCCTCACGCCTGGACCCGGTGGGAGGCAGGCTGCTGGTGGGCAACGAGGCCGACTTCGGCGCGCTGGTGGCCGCCCGCACCCGCCCGGGCGCCCAGGCGCAGACCCACGACTTCATCTACCTGTCCGGGGAGAACGGAATCGGCGCGGGGCTGGTGCGCGACGGTGTCGTCATCCACGGGTCGGCTGGGTTCGCCGGGGAGGTGGGCCACGTCCAGGTGGCCCCGGACGGGCCCGAGTGTGGCTGCGGTAACCGGGGCTGCCTGGAGCGCTACGCCGGACGCCGGGTCATCCTTACCGGGGCGGGTCTGGGTGAGGACGCCTCCCCCGACCAGCTGGTCCGTGCGTGGCAGGAGGGCCGGGAGGAGGCGCGGGCCTCGGTGTCGGCAGCCGCCCACGCCCTGGCGGTGGCCCTGAGCGCGGCGATCAACATCCTGGACATTCCCGCAGTCGTCCTCGGCGGGCACCTGGCACCCCTGACCGAGGTGCTGCGTCCCGAGCTGGAGCCCGAGCTGAGCCGACGAGTCCTGGCCTCCCCCTGGTCGCCCCCGCGCGTGCTGCCCGCACCCTCCGACGAGACACCCGGCGCCACGGGAGCGGCCTGGGCGGTCCTGGAGGGGGTCGTCGCCAACCCTGCCGAGTGGGTGTGAGCAAGCGGACGCGAGGCATTCTGCCTGGCGCAGGCGCCCCAGCAGCACCACGATGACATGTTGCTCACATCCTGCGTCCGGGGGGACAATGCTTCCAGCAGCCAGCAAGCCGCAACGGCCAGCAACGACGACATCAAGCGACATCACAACTTCACGCACTAACGAGCGACACCACGCAGCAAGGAGCACCCATGAGTACGGAGCCTCTGCTCAGCGACCTCGACCGCCAGGCCATCGCTGTCTCCAGGGCGCTGGCCGCCGACGCCGTCGAGAAGGCCGGGTCAGGGCACCCGGGCACACCCATTTCCCTGGCCGGGGTCGCCTACCTGCTCTACCAGCACGAGATGCGCGGCGACCCGGCGGACCCGAGGTGGCTGGGCCGCGACCGGTTCGTCCTGTCCGCCGGCCACGCCTCCCTCCTGCAGTACATCCAGCTGGTGCTGGCCGGCTACGGCCTGGAGGTGGAGGACCTGCGCCAGCTGCGGCAGAAGGGCTCCCTGACCCCGGGCCACCCCGAGTACCGCCACACCCCCGGCGTGGAGACCACCACCGGCCCGCTGGGCGCAGGCTTCTCCAACGCGGTGGGCCTGGCCATGGCCGCCCGCTACGAGCACGGCCTGCTCGACCCCGACACCCCCCTGGGGGAGTCCGTCTTCGACCACCACGTCTACACCATCATGGGCGACGGGTGCATGCAGGAGGGGGTCACCGCCGAGGCCGCCTCCCTGGCGGGCACCCAGGAGCTGGGCAACCTCATCGCCATCTACGACGACAACGACATCTCCATCGAGGGCGGCACCGACATCGCCTTCACCGAAGACCCCTCCGCCCGCTTCGAGGCCTACGGGTGGCAGGTCATCGACGTCGACTGGACGGCCGGGGAGGCCTACCAGGAGGACTACGACGCCCTCCACACCGCCCTGGACCACGCCCGGGCCGAGACCCGCCGCCCCAGCCTCATCCGCCTGCACACGGTGATCGCCTGGCCGGCCCCCACCAAGCAGGGCGACGAGTCCTCCCACGGGGCCAAGCTGGGCGGCGAGGAGGTCGCAGGCCTCAAGACCACCCTGGGCCTGGACCCCGACCAGGCCTTCCATGTGCCCGAGGAGCTGCTGGCCCACACGCGCTCCCAGGCGGCCAGGCGAGCCGCAGCGGCCCGGGCCGACTGGGACGCCCGGTTCGAGGCCTGGCGGCAGGCCCACCCCGACCAGGCCGACCTGCTGGAGCGGCTGGAGGCTGGGCAGCTCCCCATGGGGCTGGAGCAGTCCCTGCCCACATGGGAGATGGGCGACTCCCTGGCTACCCGCGCGGCCTCCGGCAAGGTGCTCTCCGCCCTGGCCCCGGTCATGCCCGAGCTGTGGGGCGGGTCGGCGGACCTGGCGGGCTCCAACAACACCACCATGGCTGGCCAGCCATCCTTCCTGCCCGCCTCGGTGGCGCCGAAGGAGGGCGACGGCCCCTACGGGCGCACCATCCACTTCGGTGTGCGCGAGCACGCCATGGGCGGCATCCTCAACGGCATCGCCCTGGACGGCCTGACCCGCCCCTACGGGGGGACCTTCATGGTCTTCTCCGACTACATGCGCCCAGCGGTGCGCCTGGCGGCCCTTATGGGAGTCGGGTCGGTCTTCGTGTGGTCCCACGACTCGATCGGGGTCGGTGAGGACGGCCCCACCCATCAGCCCATCGAGCACCTGGCCGCCCTGCGCGCCATCCCCGGGCTGGCCGTGGTCCGCCCCGCCGACGCCAACGAGACCGCCGCCGCCTGGGTGGAGATCCTGTGCCGTTCCCAGGAGCCCGCAGGCCTCGTCCTGTCCCGCCAGAACCTCACCGTCCACGCCACGCCCGGGGCCGCCGCCGTCGGGGTGCGCCAGGGGGCCTACGTCCTGGCTGAGACGGGGGAGCCTGCCGACGGCGAGGTGACCACTGCGGCACCGGCCGTGGTCCTGGTGGCCACCGGCTCCGAGGTGGGGGTCGCCATGGAGGCGCGGGAGATCCTCCAGGCTGAGGGTGTGCCGACCCGGGTGGTCTCCGCTCCCTGCCTGGAGTGGTTCGCCCAGCAGCCGGAGGACTACCGCGTCTCGGTGCTGCCGGATGACGCCGTCAAGGTCTCCGTGGAGGCGGGGGTCGCCATGGGCTGGCGCGAGCTGGTGGGTGACAGCGGCGAGGTCATCTCTCTTGACCACTTCGGCGCCTCCGCGCCCGGCGCCCAGCTGTTCGAGGACTACGGGTTCACCGGGGAGGCCGTGGCACAGCGCGCGCGCCAGGCGCTGGAGCGCCAGCAGCGGTAGCCAGTAGCGGCAGCACAAGCCGCCGTCTACTAGCGGGGTGGTCGGGCAAGCCTGCGAGCCACCTACTGGGGTACCAGGCTGGCCACCAGACGGCCCCTCCAGGCTCCCCATCGGTCCTCTCAGAGGCCGCTGCCCGGGTGGTCGGTGGCCTCTGAGGAGACCGCCCTGGCTCGTCGGCGCGCTGACACCTTCCGCAGCACCCAGTACTCCAGCAGCAGCACGGCTATCGCCGCCGCCAGGAGCAGGCCCACACCGACCCGGCTGCGGACCACGCAGTCATGGGACAGCCCCTCCACGTACTCCGGGGCGGTGTGGAGCATGAACAGTATGCTGCCACCACACAGCGCCATTCCGTCGCCGAACTGGTACGCCACCTGCACGTCAGCCCAGGTCCAAGTCCACGCCGTGAAGATGCCGAGCACTGCGGCCAGGCTAACCACCGTCCTGACGACGCGGTGCCCAGCACCTCTCATGAAGGGAGCCCATGGCAGCCATCCTGCCGCGACGGCGAGGGCACCAAACAGCGCCGTGACAGCGAGCCCAACCTGTATCTCAGGGCGCATGAGCGGCCTTTCTTGACGGGTGTGATCCAGGCAAGCAAAGTGGGCGCCCTGAGGCAGACCCGGGTGCTGCTGCCCGTCCTAGATACTACCGTGACGGGCCGTGGCCATCTCCCGCCTCTCTGGCAGAACTGACTCGCAGGCTCCGTAGCAGGTACCTCCATACCGTGATCCCATCACCGAATACCGGCAGGAGAAAGACCCCGTGGCACAGGTACCACGCCCACAGCCACGTCGGTGCGCTCACCACAGCCATAACCGCGCCCAGTACCACGCAGGGCAGCGGGCCAGCCACCGCGACCAGGGCGCGCGCACCCCGCGCAGGAGGCACGCCCCGGGTCAGCAGCGACACTCGCAGGGCGGTCAGTTGCCAGGCGGCCTGCGTCCCCGCCGGGTACCAGCGGCGTGCGGCCAGGAGGTGCCCCGCCTCGTGGAGGCTGTAGGAGCCAGCCAGCCCTGCGACAACCACGACCAGAAGGTGGACGAACAGCAGTGACCCCCCGTAGGAGCCCGAGCCCCACTCCACCGCCAGCTGGAAGCACAGAGCCGGAAGCGCCACGACCACAGGCACTGCCCCGACACGCGCCACCAGCCGCACAACCGGGCGGAATGATAGGTCTGCAATATCAGCCCAGGGCGTCGTCCTGCTGCTCAAGGAGCTCCCTCCGCCGAGCCTTCAACCTGTCATAGATCGCGAAGACGAGGAGACAGAAGACGAATATTACCGCCCATATCACGCCAAGGGGAGCAAAAGATTGAATCCCCGCAGACGCCTCAATATTTCCGTCGTCCAACAACTCGGAACGAAAGAAGACGGAACCGAACAGGGCAGTCCTGTACGCCTCCTCCTCCGTGGTCTGGAACATAATGGAGAGAATGGAGAAGACCGCCAGGGCCAGCGTCCCCACAAGACTCGTCATGGCGGAGAGCAGGACCCTCATCATGATCCTCATGAGTGAGACACCTTTCTATTGTAACTGATTCCTGCGACGCCTATAGCCGCTACAGCAATCCAGCCAACGATAGCCGCAGAGATATTGACAACCACCGGGAGCTGGACAATTCCCAGCATCAGGGCGGCCAGCAGCAGGATGACACCGATAATCGCCGTGCCCAGGAGGACCGAGACCGGGTTGTCATCGTGGGCCGGCATGATCGAGCCGACCGAGACCGTCACCACCGCGGAGGAGATCACGCTGGCGCAGGCAATGGCTGAGGCCTGCGGCGTTATTACTCCCGCCATCGCGTCCAGGAGCAGGGCACCAACGATAAAGGGCAGCACGATGACGACCTGTGCCCCGACCATCTGCGCGTACAGCCAGACAGTATTCTGGCGGGGGAGGAAGACCAAGAGCCCCGGGTTCACGCTGGCGTAGTGGAAGAAGCCTCCCATCACCACGGGCTCAAGCGCCCACACGGAGCTGATCGGCACCCGCAGGGCAAGAATGAGAACCGCCGCCGTCCCAGAGATCATCAGGTTGTCCACGACAAACCTGCTGCGGGCCGCCTGGGCCAGGTGGTAGGAGAACGACGGCGCCAGGGCCACCAGCCTGCCGGGAAGGCGCAGGGCGTAGTAGCGCGGCCTCACGGGCACCGGCGGCGCGGGGACCAGGAGGATCAGCACCGCCCCAGTCATGGTGGCCGCCACGGCAGCGAGCAGGAGGGCGGGCACACCGTGCACCGCCAGCAGGTCGTGAAAGACCAGTGGCCACAGCGTGAACGGTTCCTCCCCGCCGTCCAGCGCAGAGGCGCTGAGGCGCCTGGTGTAGTCCGACACCCACCCCCAGGAGCGCACCACTGTCAGCATGAGGGCTAGGACAATGGCATTCGCCCTCATTCCTCCTATGCCGACCGCCGCCATGGCCAGGTCCGCCAGGCGGCACAGGATGAGCAGGACGGTGAGCGCACTCAGGCAGGGCAGGACGACGCAGGCAAGGACCTCGGCCATGACTGGCGCCCCGTAGGCCAGAACCGCCCCGGTGGTGAAGGAGAACAGGGCGGCGGCACTGACACAGGCGGCCAGCACCGCCTCCAGGACGTTGACCGCGTGCTGGCGCTCCCGGGCGGTGACCGGCAGCAGGGTCGTCGTCGCCATCATCTCTGGGGACCCCTGGACGAGCACGCGGACAACCAGGACCGACAGCAGCGCCCAGAGCAGGACTGAGCCAGCCATCAGCCGAAAGACGAAGACCGCGACCTGCGCGTCATCACCGGACTGACGCAGGAAGAGGTAGGACAGGGAGCCCATGAGCAGGCCTGTCACCGTGACGCACAGGACCAGGACGCGACGCACCGTCCGGGAGGCCAGGATCCCGCGAGAGACCACCACCCGCACGATGTAGAGGGCGAGGAGGCGGAGCACCTGCGCCAGGCGTGCCGGCCTCTCCAGGACCGCGCCTCTAGCCACCACCGACCCCTAGGTAGCTGGTGACCAGGGCCTCAATGCTCGTGGACTGCCGAGCTAGCGACTCGGTATAGGCGTCCTCGACGATATAGCCCTCGTCAAGCATGATGACCCGGTTGGCGCAGCGCTGCAGCATGGAGAAGTCGTGGCTGCACATGATGACCGCGCCCCCGGCGGCGCAGTAGTCACGCAGCATCCCCTCGATACGGTACTGCGCCTCGATGTCGATGCCGTTCATGGTCTCGTCTACGACCGTGACGGGGCGGCTGACCAGCAGGGCCGCAGCCAGCTGGGTCTTCTTCACCATGCCGTGGGAGTAGCCGCTCATGAGCTCGCGGGTCCGGCCTCCCATGCCCAGCGTGGCGAACAGGCGGTCAACGGCAGCCGGGTCAAACCTGATCCGGCGTCCTGGTGCCGAGTGGAGCCGTGCCAGGAACCGGACGTACTCCTGGGCGCTGAGAAACCGGGGCACGTGGTCGTTATCGGCGGTGTAGCAGGTCATGCGCAGGGCCGGAGCTGACCCGGCAGGCTCGCCCCCGACCTCCACGCGTGCGGCCGCAGGAGTGGGGACAATACCGCGCAGGACCCGGCACAGCGTCGACTTCCCCGAGCCGTTGGGACCGATCATGGCCACAAAGTCACCTGGATATACGCTAAACGACACCCTGAGAAGCACCGGAGTCGTTTTATAGGAGAAGGTCAGGTTCCCAACATCGACAACCGCCCCCTGACGCGCCCACTCCGCCCTGCTCCCAGGAACAGGAGCAGGGACGGAGAAGGCGCGCTTACCCGAGTGAGGCACAGTCAGCGCCTGCACTCGAAATAGACCTGGAGCCCGCTCTTCCAGGCCCACCTGCCGGTGAAGGCTCCATGCTGGTTGACGACGCACCAGATCGCCATTCCCGTTATGAGAGTGGCACCAAGCGCAAGAATCACAGCGACAAACACCAGGAACCACGCGTCGTGACGCACGATAGCCTGATCAAAACGGAAACGGGCTCGCGTGACCACAGGAGACGCCAGCAGGATGGGGCTAGGCACGGGACTGTACAACAGCGAGGATGAGGTCATCGGTCTGCACTCCTTCCATAGCCGAGACCAAGACAACCGACTTCTTTCGGTTGTCTCGTCACGGTAACAGTCGTCGGGACCCGCCGCAACAACCACAGGCAAAAAGCTGACATTCATCAATACCAGACCCAACTAAAGGTGGAGGGACACTCCATCGTCTGACGGACCCCGGCTACCACCTCCGGACTACGGTGAGGCGGGCAGGGGGCAGGACCGGGGACAGCCGAGCACAGCGGACGGCAGCGTCCTCAGGTCACCGCCCCGATTGCTGTCACACCCTGCGGCTACCCTGCCTGCATGCCAGACTCCGCAGCCACACCCTCCCCAGCCACGCAGCGACCAGGACCACCAGCATGACCGGAGGTATGGCCAGCAGGGCACCGCGCCCCTCCTTCCGCTGCACCGAGTGCGGCTGGACCGCGCCCAAGTGGCAGGGACAGTGCCGCGAGTGCCGCGCGTGGGGCACCCTGGAGGAGGTCTCCCCCTCCCCGGCAGGCGGCCCGGCCGGGGCAGCCGGCCTGCCTGCCACCCCGGCGGTACCACCTGCTGAGCCTGCCCGCCCCATCGGGGAGGTCAGCGCGGAGGAGGCCCGGGCCCGCTCCACCGGCGTCGAGGAGCTGGACCGTGTCCTGGGCGGCGGGATCGTCCCCGGAGCGGTGGTCCTCCTGGCGGGCGAGCCAGGGGTGGGCAAGTCCACGCTGCTGCTCGACGTCGCGGCGCGCTCAGCCGCAGCAGCCCGCGCGCGCGGCGACGGCCCGGTCCTCTACGCCACCGGGGAGGAGTCCGCCTCCCAGGTCCGGCTGCGGGCCGAGCGCATCGACGCCCTGGACCCGGGGCTGCTCCTGGCCTCGGTCACCGAGCTGGGCGCGCTCCTGGGGCACGTGGAGGAGGCCTCCCCCTCGATGCTGGTGGTGGACTCCGTCCAGACGGTCGCCTCCGCCCAGGTGGAGGGCAGCGCCGGGGGCGTCAACCAGGTGCGCTCGGTGGCAGGGGCGCTCATCGCCGTGGCCAAGGAGCGCTCCGTCCCCGTCCTGCTGGTCGGGCACGTGACCAAGGACGGCGGGATCGCGGGCCCCCGGGTCCTGGAGCACCTGGTGGACGTGGTCACCCACTTCGAGGGGGACCGTCACGCCCGCCTGCGCCTGCTGAGGGCGGTCAAGAACCGCTACGGCCCCACCGACGAGGTCGGCTGCTTCGACCTGGGCGAGCGCGGCATCACCGGCCTGGCCGACCCCTCCGGCCTGTTCCTGTCGGCCTCGCGGTCACAGGTCCCCGGCACCTGCGCCACCGTCACCCTGGAGGGGCGCCGCCCCGTCCCTGTGGAGGTCCAGGCGCTCGTCGCGCCCACCGGCGCAGGCTCGCCCCGGCGGACCACCTCCGGGGTGGAGCACTCCCGCGTGGCCATGGCACTGGCCGTGCTCGGCGCCCGCGTGCGCGTAGACACCTCCTCCAGCGACGTCTACGTCTCCACGGTGGGCGGAGCGCGCGCCGTGGAGCCTGCCACCGACCTGGCGGTCGCCGTCGCCGTGGTGTCGGCCGCACGCGGTCTGCCGACCTCCCCGGGGCTGGTGGCCCTGGGTGAGGTCGGGCTGACCGGGGAGGTGCGTGCCACCGTCGGCATCCAGCGGCGCCTGGCGGAGGCCGCCCGCCTGGGGTTCGACCGGGCGCTCGTCCCCCTAGCGGGCTCTCAGGAGCTGCGCCCCGTGCCGGGCGTGCAGGTCCTGCCCGTGTCCCACGTGGGCGAGGCCCTGGGAGCAGCGCTCCCCCAGGGGTAGCCTCTGCCAGGACGTTGAAGAGCTAGTACCGGGGTACCGGGGGTACTGGCCGCTACCATGGCCCCGGCGGGCACGGGAAGCACCTGGACCCACCAGGACCGTCCAGACCTCCCCTGGAGCAACCACCCGCCGAGCCCCTCCTACCGAGGACGCCCCACGACCAGGAGGCACTGATGACCGAGCCCGCCAGCCAGCTGCGCGAGACCCTTGCGCTCGTCGCTCCTGGGACCGTCCTGCGTGACGGCCTGGAGCGGATCCTGCGAGGGCGCACGGGTGCGATCATCGTGCTGGGTTTCGACCCCGTGGTCGAGGCGATCTGCTCCGGAGGGTTCCACCTGGACGTCGAGCTGTCAGCCGCCCGGATGCGCGAGCTGGCCAAGATGGACGGTGCCGTCGTGGTGGACATGGACACCAACCGTATCCGCCGTGCCAGCGTCCAGCTCCTGCCCAACGCCTCCATCCAGACCTCCGAGACCGGGATGCGTCACCGCACCGCCGAGCGCGTCGCCCGCCAGACCGGCTACCCTGTCATCTCAGTCAGCCAGTCCATGCGGATCATCTCCCTCTACGTCGACGGCAGGCGCCACGTCCTGGACCCCAGCGAGGTGATCCTCTCGCGCGCCAACCAGGCCCTGGCCGCGCTGGAGCGCTACAAGTCCCGCCTGGACCAGACCTCCGCCGCCCTCAACTCCCTGGAGATCGAGGACCTCGTCACCGTGCGTGACGTCACCTCGGTGCTCCAGCTCATGGAGATGGTGCGGCGTATCTCCGCCGACATCGACGGCTACGTCCTCCAGCTGGGGACAGACGGGCGGCTCCTGGCCCTCCAGGTAGAAGAGCTGACCCGCGGGCTCGCAGCCGAGCACAGCTTCCTCCTGGAGGACTACCTGGCGACCGGGCTGGAGCCCCCAGCGGTGGAGGCCCGCCTGAAGTGGGTGGGCTCCCCCGCCCTCCTGGACCTGGCCATGGTGGCCCGCTCCATGGGCCTGGGAGGCAGCGACGGACAGGACCTGGACACCCCGGTCTCACCCCGGGGGCTGCGTATCCTCTCCAAGATCCCACGCCTGCCCGTCACCACCTCACGGGCGGTCGTCGAGCACTGGGGCTCCCTCCAGGCGGTGCTGGGCGCCACGACCGAGGAGCTGGCCGCCGTGGAGGGAGTGGGAAGCCACGGGGCACGGATCCTGCGCGACGGCCTGTCCCGGCTGGCTGAGATCTCCATCGTGGAGCGCTACACCACCTGAACCCCCTCCCCAGGAGCACCGCCAGCCAGGTCAGCCAGCCCAGGTCGCTGACGGCCCGCTCGCTGAATGACTACTGCACGACCACGACATGACTGCCGCGCAGCTACTGGACAAGAAAAACCGTGTCCTCGCTCAGGTCCTGGTCCCCCAGGACGACACGGAAGCGGTAGGTCCCGGCCGCTGCGACCTGCCCTGCCACCGAGCTCTGCCCGGCAGAGGGCTCCTCCCGGGCAGGGTCAGACGCGGAGGACGGCTCCGGTGCCGCCCCGGGGTCCGAGGGCGCCGGGGCGGCTGACGGGCTGGTCGAGGCCTGACCCGGCCCGGTTGTCCCGCCCGGTGACGCCGAGGCAGAGGGCTCCGCCTGCGCCCCGGGCGCGGGTGCTGCTGCCAGGGCGCAGTCCGACGTGGTGACGTAGCCGTTCCACCCTAGAGTCACCTCCGTGGAGTCGCCGCCCCCCAGCAGCAGGGTGCGCTCTGAGGCCCCCTCCTGGCAGGCCGTGGAGCTCCAGACCTGCTGGCTGCCCGAGGTGACCACGACCCCCAGAGAGGCGCTGCCCGCATCCAGCAGGCAGGAGACGTCACCGTCGTTCGTGACCCGCAGGACGAAGGTGGCACCTGCGCCGGCGCTGACGGACTCAGGTCCGCTGACCTGCGTCGCCAGGGAGGCCGGGTCGCAGGCCTGCGGATCGGGGTAGACGGTGTGGGTCTGGGCGGCCGCCCGCTCCTGCTCCTGGGAACGGATAGTCTGGCGCATCCACGCAGCCCCGCCGACGGCCCCCGCCCCCACACCCACGACAAGCAGGACGGCCGCCATCGCGAAGACAAGACGCCTCAGCCCGTAGCGAGGGCGCCGGGGCGCCCGCCGGGCAGGCCGGGATTGCGAGGACCTCGGGGTAGCGCGGCCCCGGGTTCCTGTGGCCGCACCTGTGGAGGCGGGACGGCGCGGGGTGTGGGTCTCACCGCGCGCTCCCTGCGAACCGGCGGAACGGGGCTCCTGACCCTGCGTGCGCGACGTCGGCCGATGCGAACGCTGCCCTGAACCGCGCCGGGCCTGTGCCGCCTGGGCACCGGCTGCGGTGGTGCGCCCGGAGGAGCGGCGCCTGGCCGCAGCCCGCCTGCTGGGACGCCCTGCCTGCGTGGAGGTAGCGCGAGCGGAGCGAGCCGTACCGGGCACGGCCTGGCGCGTCCGGGTACCGGAGGCACTAGAGGACCCGGAGGCGCCAGGGCGACCAGCTGCGCGTCCCGTAGCAGCCGTGCCCGCCTCCCCTCCGACAGCACCAGAGCGCCTCTGGTGGGTTACACCGCGGGAGCCTCCGGAGGCCTGACGGCGCGGCCTGCCTTGGCTGCTGGAGGAGGCGCTACTACTGACGCGGCGGCGGGCCGCCCCTCGCCTGCCCGCTGGCTGCCGACCAGCGTCGTTCCCCCGTCCCTGAGCCATGGAGACGACTGTACCGGTGACCACTCCCCCCGCCGACCAGCGCCTCACCCACCGTCGCCGCCAGCCCGCACCCGTGGCTCACGAGACCGCCGCACCACCCACGCCTCCACAGGCACGGATTCGAGGCGAGTCCCAGGGGCAAGGGCCGGGCGGCAGGACAGGAGCAGCAGGTCAGGACGGCGAGGAGCACAGGAGCAGGGGGAGACAGTCAGGGCAGGGAGAAGGTGGCGCCGCCGTCAGGGGTGACAACCAGGCCGTCAGCCAGCAGGCTGGCCAGTACCCGGTCGCAGGAGGCGTCGAGCCCGGCTCGCCCCTGCGAGCGCCGCTCGGTTGCGGTGCGACCGGCCTGCCACGCCCGTGCCGCGGCGTCACGCAGCACACCGGACTCAACAGGTCCGTCAGTCTCGCGCAGCACCGCCATGACCATGCCTCTGGCCTGGCGGTCCGTCCCCCTCCATGCCTGTGTCCTGCGCCTGGAGGCGTGACGGTCGGCGGGACGACCTGCCGCCACCCACGCGCAGCCACCCTCCCAGGGACAGGCGGTGCAGCCAGGCTCACGGGCCGTACAGACCAGGGCGCCCAGCTCCATGACCGCCACCGACCACGCGGCCGCCTCGCTGTCGCCGGAGGGCAGGAGCGTCTCGGCACGCCTGCGCTCAGCCCGGGTCAGGCTGGGCGGAGGCAGGGCCTGACCGCCGACGGCCCGCGCCAGCACCCGGCGCACGTTCGTGTCCAGAACCAGCGCCCGCCGCCCGTAGGCGAAGGCCACGACCGCCCCGGCCGTGTACTCCCCCACGCCCGGCAGGCGCAGCAGCTCCTGCCTGTCCCGGGGCAGGACGCCCCCGTGCTGCTCTACCACCGCCTGGGCGCACTCCTTAAGGCGCAGTGCCCGGCGCGGGTAGCCCAGACGGCCCCACACGCGCAGGACCTCCGAGGCTGGGGCACCAGCCAGCTCCTCCGGCCCGGGCCAGCGCTGCAGCCACTCCTGCCAGACCGGCACGACACGTGAGACGGGGGTCTGCTGACTCATGACCTCACTGACAAGCACCGCCCACGGCGTGGTCCCCGGCCTCCTCCACGGCAGGTCACGGGCACTGCGCCGATACCAGGAGATGACGGACTGCGGGGTCAGGGCACCCACGGAGGCGGCCTGGGCCTCACCTGGGCGGGCGCGCCCGCCCTCCCGGCCGGCAGGAGACCCGGGAGACCCGGTGCCCGTCTGCTTCCCACTCACAGCTGCAGCAGCATACGGGTGTTGCCCAGGGTGTTGGGCTTGACCCGGGCGAGGTTGAGGAACTCGGCCACGCCGTCATCGTGGGAGCGGACCATCTCGGAGAACACGTCCGTGCCCACCGGAGTACCCGAGATCCTGCGGAACCCGTGGGAGGCAAAGAACTCCACCTCAAAGGTCAGGCAGAACAGGCGCTGGAGCCCCAGCGTACGGGCGCGCTCGACCAGCTCACGCAGCAGGGCCGAACCCACCCCCTTGCCCAGGTGGTCGGCGTGGACCGCCAGGGTCCGCACCTCAGCGATGTCGTCCCACATGACGTGCAGCGCCCCGCACCCCACGATGGCCGAGCCCGGGGATGCTGACCCGTCGGCGGCCTGCGCGCTGGCGGTGGCCACGTCCTCGGCCACGGTGAACTCCTGGACGTCCTCAAAGTAGGAGATGAGGTCCTTGGCGATGAGGACCCTGCGGTCGGAGTAGGGCTGCACCAGCTCGGCGATCGCCCGAACGTCGGCCGGGCGGGCCGGACGCAGGAGGGTCCGGGTTCCCGTACCCGGCCCACCCTGGCCCGTTGCGGCGCGCCCGGGCACGGTACCCGCCCCGGGGCGGACAGCCCCCGGGGCAGCCACACCCTGGGCGCCACCTGGCACGTACGCCGCCGTATCACTCATAGTCACTCATATCCGTACTACCCGTCTGTCTACCTGCCTCCGCCCGGTGGCGCGACATTGTGCCACACCCGCTCACGGCCACCCTCGACCGTGCCCACCTGGCCGCTGCGCCCCGGCCCCACCTAGCGGCGTCGCTCCAGGATCTCCACCACACGGTAGGCCGTGGCCTCGTCGACGACCAGGTCCGTGGCCACCCTGGCACGCAAGGCCGCCAGGAGCGCAGGGGCCTTGGCCTCCCCGGCAACGGCACACAGCCGGACCGGGATGTGGGCGAGCTGGGCGGGCGTGGGGCCGGTCGCACGGGCGTTGAGGGCGATACCACGGTAGGTGCCGTCCGCTCGCAGCAGCACGGTGCACACGTCGCCGACCACCCCCTCCTCGCGCAGGGTGCGACGGTCCTCCATGGTCAGGTGCTCTCCCTGGTACACCTGGGAGGGAACCGCCCCGCGCACGGAGCCGACACCGAACACGGCGACGTCGGTGTGGTCAGCCAGGGCCAGCACCCTGCGGATGGAGCGCTCCTTCCACATGGCCTCACGCACCTCGACCCGGTCAAAGAAGGCGGGCACCGGGAAGGCGACCGTCCGTGCGCCAAAAGCCTCTCCGATGCGCGACAGGACCTCCCCCGCGAAGGGCGCCTCCCCCACCGCGTCGGAGGCACCGTTGAGCTGGACGACCGTGACGTCGGGGACCGTGGCCCGGTGCAGGGACAGCGCGATCTCGGAGACGGTCGTCCCCCAGGCCACCCCGACGGTCGACCCCGGGGTGACGTAGCCGGTCAGCTGCTCGGCAGCTACTGTGGCCACCTGCCTGAGCCGGTGGATCTCCGTGGCACCCCTGCGTACAGGCACCAGCCGGGCACGCACCCCGAACTCCTCACGAAGCCGCCTGACGACCGCGGAGTCGCCCGTGGGCCTCTCCAGCTCGATACGCACCAGGCCCGTGCTGCGGGCGTGCGCCAGGAGCCTGGAGACGGTCGAGCGTGACACGCCTAGGTGCCGGGCAACGACCTCCATGGTCTCGCCCTGAAGGTAGTACATGGAGGCGGCGGTGTAGGCGCGCTCATCGGTGCTGGCGTACACGGGAGGCGTCCCACCAGCCACGTCACTCATACGCTCCTCCTGCTGCCGTGGTCTGCAGTCTGTTGTCACGTCTTGTCACGTTGTCTGCGGCCTGTTCGCGGCCAGGCCGCCAGTGCTGCCACCCAGAGGGCACCACATCCCTGGAACCAGGGTGCCAGAGGACCTGGGCGCACGGCCCTGGGCACATGGTCCCATCCTCGCCCCGCGCACACGTGCAGCGGAACCCGACGCGGCCAGCTACAACACGAGCACACCCGTCCCGGTGCCCGCAGGCACCGCGCGGCCCCCAGGCCACTTGTCCCAGGTCACTGTGCCCAAGGCGCCTCCCCGGCGACGGCTGGCAGTAGCGTGAGAAGGCCCCTTCAGCCACGACCCTCAGGAGAGTCCCGTTGCAGCCCGACCCACCAGGCAGTCCCCGGGACCGCCGTCTGGCCGTCGCTGAGACGGTCTTCGCGCGCGGCAACGTCAGCGTCGAGGAGCTGGCCGCACTGACGGGCGTGTCCACGATGACGATCTACCGGGACCTGGCCGCCCTGGAGGACAGTGGCATGGTCCAGCGGCACCGAGGCAGGGTCGTCGCCCTGGCCTCAAGCCTGCACGAGGCCGACGCCGACTTCCGTCTGCAGCAGAACACGTCGGCCAAGAAGAGCATCGCCTCGGCAGCCGCAGCCCTGGTCCCCCACGGCAGCTCGCTCATGATGGACGACTCGACCTCCGGTATCTGGCTGCTTCGCGCCGTCGCGGACCTCGGCTCGATGACGGTGGTGACCAACTCGCTACTGGTAGCCAACGAGATCGCCTCCGCCCGCTCCGCCAAGCTCGTCGTCACCGGCGGAGAGTACCAGCCCTGGGCGCACGCCATGATGGGCCAGTACGTGACCGAGCAGATCGCCTCCATGCACGCCGACTTCTGCTTCCTGTCCGCCTCCGGCATCGCCGGGCTGTCCTGCTACCACCCCTACCAGGCCTTTGCGGAGGTCAAGCGGGCCATGATGCGCTCCGCGCACACCTCGGTGCTCCTGCTGGATCACACCAAGATGAGCCGTCGTGCCCTGTTCAAGTTCGCCGACCTCACCGACTTCGACCACGTCGTCGTCGACTCCGGCCTTGACCCCGACCTGGTAGCGCGGCTGCGGGAGGCGGAGGTCAGCCTGGTGGTGGCTGATCCACCCGGCTGACACGACCGTCCCTGGTGGCCCGCAGCCCCGGGGCGGCGACCTCGCGGACCGCCCGGGAACCGCCGCCAGGACCAGCGGAACAGCTACCGTGACCACGGGCGAGCAGCCCAGAAGCCGCCGTCGCAGAAGAGGGCGTCCACCTCCGCCTCCAGGACCCCGGCCTGGTAGAGGAGGTCCAGGAGCGTATAGCGCGAGCGGATCATCCGCGAGCGCAGGTAGGTGTCACGGAACCGCTGGCGGCTCAGGCCGACCTGCTGGGGGTGGTAGACACCGCCCACCCGGCGCAGGAGGCTCTCCACCTCGGCGGCGGCGACCAGCTGCGCCCGGCAGCGGCGTCGTACCTGCGGCCAGGAGCGCCGCACGAGCTCCAGGCGCTGGCGCAGCTCCTCGGCACTGACGTACTTGGCCATGGTCTGGCGCACCGCGGGCTCGACCATCGCCCCGGTGAAGGAGGCACGCACCCGCGCCTCCTCCTGCTCGGCGCTGGGCCAGGCAGCCACGGCAGCGTCCACGTCGAGGGCACCCAGGTCCGTACCACCAGCGCTATCAGCATCACCAGCGCTACCTGCACTGCCAGCACTGCCAGGGCCGACGACCCGCTCCCACAGCGCCAGCACCGCGACGGTCCCCAGACCTACCTTGAAGCCGTGGGTCAGGGGCGGCTCCTGCTCCGCGCCCAGGTGCTCCATCTCCCAGGTGTGGGAGAACTGGTGTCCTGCCCCGGAGGCGGGCCGTGAGCTGGCACGGTACCTCTGCATGGACAGCCCGGACATGACCAGGCCCTCCAGGAGCCCCTCAAAGGCCTCGGCCCGTCCCGCGACCAGCCCCTCAGGGTCACCGACTGCCCTGCCCAGGGACCCCTGGGCCAGGTTCCAGGCCTCGTGGTCGATGGGCTCGATCCCCAGCTCGTCGGCCAGGATCCAGTCCGCCCCAGCGGGTATCTTCTCGATCAGGTCACCCACCCCGGACGCGGTGCAGCGCCGGGGCGCCCTGGCGATGACGTCGAGGTCAGCGACGAGCCCCTGGGGCGCCCGGCAGGTCATCGTCTGCTTGAACCCCTCCCGGGTGATCGCCGCCCCGAAAGCCGCGTAGCCGTCCATCGAGGCCGCCGTGCACACGTGCATGTACCTGCGTCCCAGCTCCTCGCTGGCGAGCTTGGCCAGGTCGTTGAGGGTCCCCGAGCCCACCGAGCAGGCCACCGCGTCCAGGTCGCGCAGGCGCTCCCGGAGGAGCTCCACGTTGCGGTAGTCGGCGTAAAGCGTCGGTACGGCGGGCAGCACGCAGGGCTCAGCCAGCTCGACCCCCGCCTGCCGCAGCGAGTCCTGCACGGCCCGCCCGGCCGCCTCCCAGGTGTTGCCGTCAGCGACGACGACCCCCCGGGCCTGCCCGAAGAGCTCGGTGAACACCTGACCAGTCCGGGCGAGCACCCCCCGGCCCCGCAGCACGACGTCAGTGTCGTCGGCGTCCCTGAGGGCCTGCTGCACCAGGTCTCCCCCGTCCTGATCGTGCTCCTGATGGTGCTCCTGATCGTGCTCCATGGCACTACCTCCTGTTTCTTTCCGGTTCTTTCTTTCCCTGACTGCTGCCCTCTCTAGCGCATGGCCTCACGGTCAACCACCTTGTGGATGGTGTCCTGGACCCGGGGGAACAGCTCGCGGTAGCGCTCTAGGTAGAAGCGGTACTCCTCGTGCGGCTCCGAGCGCGGCTCGAAGACGTCGATCTCACGGACCATGGACGCGGCCGCCTCGCCCAGGTCCTGGTACAGGCCCGCTCCCACGGCGGCCACGACGCAGGCCCCCAGGGCCACGGCGTCTCCGACCTCCGTGACCGCTATGGGCACACCGGTGACGTCGGCGTGCATCTGCATCCAGTCCCGGCTCTTGGTGGCCCCGCCGCAGGCGACGATACGACGCACCTGGAACCCGGCCTCGGCCATGACCTGCAGGTTGTGGGCCGTCCCGTAGCACACCGACTCCTCAATAGCCCGGTAGAAGTGGGCCGGGGTGTGCATGAGGGACAGCCCGGCGACTATGCCGCGGGCCTTGGAGTCGGAGTAGGGCGTGCGGTTGCCCTGGAAGTAGTCGTTGATGATGAGGCCGTCGCTACCGGGGCGGATCTTGGCGGCCTGGGCGTCAAGGACCGTGTAGGGGTTGAGGCCGACCTTCTCCGCCGCGCTGGTCAGGTCCGAGGCGAACCCGTCCTTGAACCACTTCAGGACCGACCCGGTGGAGACCTGCCCTCCCTCGACGGTGTACTGTCCGGGCACGACGGCGTCGGTGTAGGCGCCGAAGAACCCCGGCCCGTGGATCTCAGTGGCCGACTGGCCGGTGAGCACGTGGGAGGAGCCGGTGATGAGCGCCATGGACCCCGGGGACAGCACCCCCAGGCCGATCTGCCCGGCCCAGGCGTCGGCAGGCCCCTGGGCCACGGGGATACCGGGCCGCAGACCTAGCAGCTGGGCGGGAACAGTGGCCAGCGGCCCCACCGGTACACCCAGGTCCAGGACCCGCTCAGGAACCTTGGCCAGAACGTCGGCGCAGCCGATGGTCTCGTAGAAGTCCTCCGGCCACCCCCCGTGGCTGCGGTTGTAGTACATGCGTAGGGCCGCCGAGCTGATGCTGGTGGTCCACTCCCCGGTGAGCTTGTAGGTGGCCCAGTCCACCGCATCCACCACGTGGGCGGCCTGGATGTAGGTCTGCGGCTCGTTCTCCTTGAGCCAGGCGGCCTTGAACGGGTACCACTCGGCGACGGCCGGGGAGCTCCCCCCGCCGTTGTACAGGCGGGCCACGGAGTCTGAGGCCTGCGCCCGGGCGGCCTGCTCGGTAGCACGCACGTCCATCCACATGATGGCTGGGCGCAGGACCTGGCCGCGCCTGTCCATGGCCACCAGCGTCAGCGTAGTGGCGTCATAGGAGATCCCCGCGATCTGGGAGGCGGAGATCCCCGCGCTGTCCAGCGCCCTGTGGGTGGAGGCCTGGAGGGCGTTCCACCAGTCCTCGGGGTCCTGTTCCGCCCAGCCTGGCCGGGGGTGGGAGGTGGGGTACCCGGTAGCCGCCAGAGCCAGAGGGCGGCCCTCGACGTCGCAGACGGAGACCCGGCAGGACTCGGTGCCGAAGTCGATCCCCATCAGGTAGGTGCCCTGGTTTCCAGCGCCGCCGGTGCTGCCGGTGCTGCCAACGGTGTCGGTTCTGTCAGTCATGATGCTCTCCTTTGAGTCGTCGTGCTGGTGGTCGTGCTGGTGGTCGTGCTGGTCGTCGTGGTCGTGGCGGGTCGGCGGGAAGGCAGGTCGTAGCCGACAGGCAGCTCACTCGTCCTCGGACCACCCCAGCCGCTGCCACGTCCCTGCGGGTACGAGCCGGTCAACGCGGTCAAGGACCCAGCGGGGCCGACGCGACGGCTCCAGGGAGGCGATGTCGGAGGCGGTGGCCTCCCCGGTCAGCACGCAGGCCGATCCCATGCCGGCGTCCAGCGCCATCTGGATGTCGGTGGCCAGACGGTCGCCCACCATGACGCACTGGGACACCTCCACCTCCAGGCCCCGCAGCGCCTCGGCCACCATGAGCGGGGAGGGCTTGCCCAGGCTGACCCGGCACCTGTGGCCGGTGCACGCCTCGATGGCTGCGGTGACGGCGGCGCAGTCCGGCTCGCCACGCCCGCCCGGGAAAGGGCAGTACGGGTCCGGGTTGGTCTGGATGAGGAAGGCTCGCTGGTAGAACCAGATGGCGTCGAAGGCAGTCTGGAGCTTGCGGTAGTCGAAGGTGCGGTCGTAGGAGGCGACGACGATGTCGATCTCCTCCGGGTCCTCGGTCAGGACGATGCCCGCCTGTGCCAGTGCCCGCTTGAGAGGCTCCTCGGCGATGGCAAAGACCTTGGCACCGGGGTGGTGCTCGCGCAGCCACCGGGTCGTGGTCACCACGGTGCTGCAGATCTCCTCAGGGTGGACGCAGACTCCCAGGCCGCGGAGCTTGTCCAGGTACTGCTGCGGGTCCCTGGTCGGGTTGTTCGACAGGAAGCGCACCGGGACACCCTGCCTCCTCAGTTCTGCGACCAGTCTTCTGGCGCCGGGGAGGAGCTGGTCCCCCAGGTAGATGGTGCCATCAAGGTCGAACACGTAGGCCTGGGCGAGCTCGGTGGGGAAGGAGAGCAGGGCTGGGTCCTGGTGGCGGACCAGGTGGTGGGGGCGTCTCATGGCAGTGCTCCCGGTCACGACAGGAGGGCCGCGACGCTGACCACGACCGTGTTGCCCAGCCAGATGGAGGCAGCCGGGGGGTCGATATGGCTGGTGCCCCGGTTGTGCCACAGGCGCGCGGCAGCCTCGGCGAGGAACGCCGTCATTGTGCCGAAGAGCGCCGCCAGGCCGACGGCGCCCACGGCAGACAGCCAGGCACCGGACTGCCAGGAGGAGGTGGCCGTCCAGGTGTAGTCGGCGAAGGAGGAGCCCTCAAGGAGCGGGAAGAACTGTACTGCGGCCAGGCCGGCGATATTGGTGACGTGGTGCTGGACCGGCATGCTTCTGTTGGTGATGAGGAAGAGGATGATGACGGCCGAGATACCGAAAGCGAAGGTGTTGGCGTTGGCCGCGGCCAGGTTGGGGGCCAGTCCCCGGCCCGCCAGGTGCGCACCCACGTTGGCGGCCAGGAAGAGGGCGGCCCCGCCAGCGAAGGCCCCGAACATCACTCCGATGGTCACCACCTGGGCCGGCCTCTCCTGCCACTGGAGCCAGCGGCCGTTCTCACCGGGCCTGAGCCGGGCCAGCCCCTGGACGCCACTGGGCAGCGCGTCCCGGTTGAGCAGAGAGCCGCGCATGAGTCCCCGGCCTGGTGCCCCTCCGAAGAGGCAGCGCGCTAGGAACGCGGACACCAGGACAGTCAGGGCTACAGAGTCGGTGTGGGTCCCGAACCAGGGAACCCGGGAGATCCCGGCCTGGCCGAGGTAGCCCAGGGCGCCGAAGACCGCCCCTGCCAGGAGCACGTCGGGCCGCCCCAGGCCCGCCAGCGGGGAGTTGATGTCCTTGGCGTCGTCCACGTAGCCCCTGTAGGCGGCGTAGGCGGCGCCGGCCACGCCGCCGGCGAAGGCGACGTGCGGCCCCATGAACGGCCCGAAAGCCAGGTAGTCGAAGCCGACAGTCGATCCCGTGGCGGCGAACACCCCCCAGGAGGCGAGCACGCAGACACCGGTAAGGACAAAAGCGTAGTTGGCGCCGATCGCGGCACCGACGGCCCCGCCCGCGCAGGCGAGCACGAGACCGAAGAGGAGTATCCCGACGGAAGCGGTAAACATCGTTGTTCCTTCGCCGTAGGTGGTCCAGGTGGATAGTCCAGGTGGATGGTCTAAGTCGGTGGTCTAAGTCGGTGGTCTAAGTCGGTGGTCTAAGTCGGTGGTCTAAGTCGGTGGTCTAGGTCGGTGGTCCAGGTGGATGGTCTAGGTCGGTGGTCTAGCCGGGTGATCCAGGTAGATGGTCCACGTGGGTGGCCCTAGGTAGTTGCGCTGCCGACCTCGGCCTCCAGGCGGTCCAGGAGGTCGATATTGGCCTTGGAGTGGGACGCCGGGTCGAAGGTGTAGCTGAGGAACTCCCCGGCCAGCCTGCGGGCGAGCTCACGGCCGATCACCCGCTGACCCAGGCACAGCACGTGGGCGTCGTTGGACATGATGAGGCGCTCCACGGAGAAGGAGTCGTGGGCGGTGCAGGCGCGCACCCCCGGTACCTTGTTGGCACAGATGGCCATGCCCATGCCCGTGCCGCACACGAACACCCCCCGGTCGGCCCGCCCCTGGGCGATGAGCCGGGCACCCGCGAAGCCGAGCCCCGGGTAGGTGGCCTCCTCACCAGGTGTGGCTCCGAGGTCGATGACCTCCTCGACCCGCGGGTCCTCCTCCAGGTCGGCCTTGATGGCCTCCTTGTAGTCGGCTCCCACCGAGTCCCCGGCGACGACGATCCTCAGTGCCATGTCTGCTGCTCCTTCCCCTGCACTGTCGTCTCCTGCACTGTCTCCTGCACCGCCCCTGTCCTGCCTGCGTGCGCGCTCAGAGCGCCAGTACCCACGGCCTGGCGCCGCATGTCCCCCAAGCGGTGCATAACCTCGTTGGTGCCACGGCCGAAGTAGTCGTGCAGGAGCGTGTACTCCGCGAACAGGGCGTCATAGGCGGCGTGGGCCTCAGGGTCAGGGGTGTAGGCCGCACGGGTGCGCCGTCCCATCACCGCCGAGGCCGCCCGTACGTCCGGGTAGCACCCGGCTGCGACCGCGGCGTGGATGGCCGCGCCCAGGGCAGGACCCTGGCTGGACTCCAGCACGGAGACCGGCACGCCCAGGACGTCGCAGTAGACCTGCATGAGGAAGGGATCCTTGACCAGCCCGCCCGCAGCCACCAGTTCGGTAGCGCCTACGCCCGCGGTGGCGTAGGCCTCGATAATGGTGCGCGCCCCAAAGGCCGTGGCCTCGACCAGTGCCCGGTAGATCTCCTCGGGGCGGGTCTGGAGGGTCAGCCCCAGGATCATGCCGCTGAGCCGGGAGTCGGCCAGCACGCTGCGGTTGCCCGACTGCCAGTCCAGGGCGAGCAGCCCGTGCTCACCCACCTCCTGGCGGGCGGCCAGCTCGCCCAGGTAGCGGTAGATACTCACTCCCTGGCGGCGGGCCTCCTGGTGGTAGGAGCCGGGCAGGCAGGACTGGACGAACCAGGCGAAGATGTCACCGACGCCGGACTGCCCGGCCTCGTAGCCCCACAGCCCCTTCACGACGCCGCCGTCCACGACGCCACTCATGCCCGGGACCTCGGCCAGCACCTCGCTGACGGTCACCAGGCAGGTCGAGGTCCCCATAATGGCCAGGACCTGACCGGGGTCGACCACCTGGGCCGCAGGCGCGGTCACGTGGGCGTCCACGTTGGCCACGGCTACGGCCACCCCCTGGGGCAGCCCGGTCCAGGCAGCCGCCTGGGCGCTCAGCCCTCCGGCCCTCGCCCCCAGGGGAAAGGTCTCACGAGGCAGGCGGCTCCTGCTGAGCTCGCTGAACCCGGGGGACAGCTCCTCCAGGAGCTCCTCGTCAGGGTAGCGGCCGTCCTGGTAGAGAAGCTTGTACCCCACCGTGCAGGCGCTGGGGACATAGCGGCCGCACAGCTGCCACACGATCCAGTCCGCGGCCTCTACCCACAGGTCCATGACCTCGAAGACCTCGCGGTCCTCCTCGTAGACCTGCAGGGCTTTGGGCATCGACCACTCGCTGGAGACCACGCCCCCGTAGCGGGCCAGCCAGGGCTCCTGGCGCTGGCGGGCGAGCTCGGTGAGCCGGTCCGCCTGGGCCTGGGCAGCGTGGTGCTTCCACAGCTTGACCCAGGCGTGGGGGTGGTTGGCGAAGCCGGGTAGCTGCGCCAGGGGTGTCCCGTCGGCCTTGGCTGGCATGACGGTACTGGAGGTGGCGTCAACGGCAAGACCGACGACGTCGCGGGCACTGGCCCCGTGGTCACGGCGGGCTGCCTCCAAGGCCTCAGGCACCGCGCGCTGCAGCACGGCGAGGTAGTCAGCGGGGTCCTGAAGCGCCCAGTCAGGAGGCAGCTCACGCCCGTCACCAGCGGTGAGGCGGGAGTCCATGACGGCGTGCTCGTAGTCGTGGGTGGCGCTGGCCAGCTCCGCGCCGTCAGCGGCGCGTACCACGACCGCGCGGCCGGACAGCGTGCCGAAGTCGACTCCCACGACAAGGGCCTGGTCGGGCCAGGTGGGCAGGGAGGCCTCCGAACCCGAGGGAGTCAGCCCCGGTGCCGACCCGGGCGGAGCCTCAGGGTGGCCGGGCCGGACCGGGCGTGAGCCCGCCCGGCGGGAGGAAGGAGGTGACGTCGGTGAGGACGGTACCGGTGGGGAGGCTGGCTGAGAAGCCGACCGTGAGACTGGCTGCGGTTCTTGTTGCGAGACGGCTTGTGGTGCTGACTGTGCTGACTGTGAGGACATAGCGCTCTCCAGGTGTGAGGGCAGCGACGGTGCTGCGAGTCCGACGCGCACGGCCCGGCGGCCCGGGACCGCCACCCTGCTGGGGCCAACGTGAGCCCGCCCTCGAGCCTGGCGGGCCGACGGGCCAGGGCTCAGGCCTGCGCTGCCTGACCCCTCCACTATAAACACATTTTTTGTTAAAAACAACAGAAGTTCTGTTACTTCTCTCGAGCGACCGCTCCCCGTCGGGCACCGGCACCCCTGGCACCCGGCCAGAAGGCGCCTCTGGGAGGGGCTGCGGTCCCGCAACGACGTTCAGGTCACCTCCCCCCACCTGCACGCCCGTCCGCAGAGATGGCGCAGGTTCCAGCCCAGCACGAGGCTGGCACCAGTGCAGGCACAGCCAACGCTGACAGGAGACAGCTCATGAGCCCCGCCACTGATCAACCCTCCACAGCCCTCAACCACAGCCAGCGCCAGGCGGCACTGGCCGAGCTCACCTCCTCCGAGGGGCTCGACCTCCTTGTCGTCGGCGGCGGAGTCACCGGCGCCGGCATCGCCCTGGACGCCGCCTCCCGCGGCCTACGCACAGGCATCGTCGAGATGGGCGACTGGGCCGCCGGAACCTCGTCCTACTCCTCCAAGCTCGTCCATGGCGGGCTGCGCTACCTCTACCAGCTCGACTTCGCCCTGGTCCACGAGGCCCTGACCGAGCGCGGCCGCCTGCTGACCACCACCGCACCGCACCTAGTCAAGGCCCAGCCCTTCCTGTGGCCCCTCAAGCACCACTACGAGAGGTCCTACTCCGCGGTCGGGGTCGGCCTCTACGACGCCCTGGCCCTGGCAGGCGCGCGCGGGCACAAGACCGTGCCCGTCCAGCAGCACCTGGGCCGCAAGGGCACCGCCGCCCTGGCACCCGCCCTGGACACCTCCCACCTGGCGGGCGCCATCCGCTTCTACGACGCCCGCGTGGACGACGCCCGGCTGGTCATCGACCTGGTGCGCACCGCCGTCGGCCTGGGTGCCCACGCGGTCTCGCGCACCAAGGTCACCGGCTTCCTCAAGGACGCCCACGACCACGTCACCGGAGCCCGCATCACCGACCTGGCCACCGGCCAGGAGCTGGAGGTCCACGCCAGGCGCACCATCAACGCCACCGGGGTGTGGACCGAGGACGTCCAGGACCTGGCCACCCAGGAGGGAGGCCTCAAGGTCCTGGCCTCCAAGGGCATCCACATCGTGGTGCCCAAGGAGGTCATCGACGCCGAGACCGGCATCTTCCTGCGCACCGAGAAGTCCGTCCTGTTCATCATCCCCTGGCCGGACTACTGGGTCATCGGCACCACTGACACCCCCTGGGACCAGGACGTCGCCAAGCCTGTGGCCACCTCGGCCGACGTCGACTACGTCCTGGAGCACGCCAACTCGGTCCTGACACGCCCGGTGCAGCGCGAGGACATCATCGGCGTCTACGCGGGCCTGCGCCCGCTGCTCCAGCCCCGCCTCAGGCCCGGGGCGCAGGCAGCCTCCACCAAGGTCTCCCGTGAGCACACCGTGACCCGGGTGGCCCCGGGCCTGACCGCTATCGCCGGGGGCAAGCTGACCACCTACCGGGTCATGGCCGCCGACGCCGTCGACCACGCCCTGGGAGAGGGTCTGGCCAAGGCACACCCCTCCGCAACCGCCGACCTGCCCCTGGTCGGGGCCGCGGGATACGCCGATCTGGCCTCCCAGGCCGGGAGGATCGCCCAGGAGCGCGGATGGACCCTGGAGCGCGTCACCCACCTGCTGGACCGCTACGGCTCGGAGACCACCGAGGTGCTGGCCGCCATCGACGCGGACGCTGCTGCGCCGCAGTCCGAGCGCCTGGGGCTGGCAGCGCCCCTGGAGGCGGCCCCGCAGTACCTGCGTGCCGAGGTCGCCTGGGCTGTGACCCATGAGGGGGCCGAGCACCTGGAGGATGTCCTGACCCGTCGTGTGCGTCTGGACATCTCCCGGCGGGACCGGGGCCTGGGCGCAGCCGACGAGGTCCTGGCCGTCATGGCCTCCCTGCTGGACTGGGACCAGGAGAAGGTCTCCGCCGAGCGCGAGTCCTACGCCCAGCGAGTGGCACAGCTCGCCGCCGCCGAGACGGAGACGAGCGACGCCGCCGCCGTCGCCCACGTCTCCCGGCCGATCTGAGGCAGGAAGAACCGGTGGCCCCATACCACCCGGACACACCCGGCACGCATCCAGAAAGGTCACAAAGGGAGGACTCGCCGAGCTCCTCACGCGGCTGTGCCGCACCGGTCCCTACAGTTCTCCCGACGTCGTGCGAGGACCTTGCGTGGCCCGTGTGACGTCCTGGCGCCTGGATCCAGACGGCCGCGCTCCCGCCACAGGCACACTACCCGCCTGGTAGGAGTGCGTCCGCCGACCTGACCACGGCACCTTTTCCTTGTCCAGAGCACGGCAGCCCGCCGCGCCCGACACCGCGTACGGCCACCCGGGTCGGCACGCAGAAAGCGAACCACGATGACAGAACTGTCCATGGTAGAGATCTTCGTCTCGGAGGCCTTTGGAACCTTCCTCCTCATTCTTCTAGGTGTCGGAGTGGTGGCAGCCGTGTCGCTGCCCACCTCCAAGGCCAAGGACGCGGGATGGATCGTCGTCACCTGGGGATGGGGCCTGGCGGTCTTCGCCGGCGTCTACGGCGCCTACGCCACCGGAGCCCACCTCAACCCGGCCGTCACCATCGGCCTGACCGTGGCCGGCAGTGACCTGGCCGAGGGCGTCCCCGCCACCGCTGGCAACATCGCCGTGTACGTCGTCGCCCAGTTCGTGGGCGCGATCCTGGGTGCCGTGGCCGTGTGGCTGACCTACAAGAAGCAGTTCGACCAGGACGCTGACCCCGCCGCCAAGCTCGGGATCTTCGCTACCGGCCCGGCCGTACGCTCCTACGGGTGGAACGTCGTCACCGAGGCCATCGCCACCTTCGTCCTGGTCGGCTGGATCCTGGCCTCCGGCCAGACCCCCTCCCAGCTCGGCCCGCTGGCCGTCGCCCTGGTCATTGTCGCTATCGGCCTGAGCCTGGGCGGCCCCACCGGCTACGCCATCAACCCCGCCCGTGACCTCGGTCCCCGCATCGCCCACGCCTTCCTGCCGATCCCCGGCAAGGGTGGCTCCGACTGGGCCTACTCGTGGGTCCCCGTCGTCGGCCCGATCGTCGGTGGCGTTGCCGCGGGACTGATCGTCCCTAACCTGGCCGGCCTGTTCTGAGCAGGACCGCCGCACCCACCGTGTCCGCATACGGACTCACAACGGAGTGAAAGGAATCCCCATGTCCGAGAACCCGGGTACCGTCGAGAAGCAGTACGTGCTGTCGATCGACCAGGGCACCACGTCCTCGCGTGCGATCCTCTTCGACCACGCTGGAGCCATCGTCGCCGTGGACCAGAAGGAGCACGAGCAGATCTTCCCCCGCGCAGGCTGGGTGGAGCACGACGCCGTCGAGATCTGGAACAACGTGCGCTCCGTCGTGGCCGGAGTGCTGTCCAAGGCAGAGGTCAACCGTCACCAGATCGCCTCAGTCGGCATCACCAACCAGCGCGAGAGCGCCGTGGTGTGGGACAAGAACACCGGGGAGCCGGTGTACAACGTCATCGTCTGGCAGGACACCCGCACCCAGGCCATCTGTGACCGCCTGGCCGGGGACGTCGGCCCCGACAGGTACAAGGACCAGGTAGGTCTGGGGCTGGCCACCTACTTCTCCGGCCCCAAGGTCGCCTGGATCCTGGAGAACGTCGAGGGCGCCCGGCAGCGGGCCGAGGCCGGAGACCTGCTCCTGGGCACCATGGACACCTGGGTACTGTGGAACATGACTGGCGGCGTCAACGGCGGCGTCCACGCCACCGACGTCACCAACGCCTCGCGTACGATGCTCATGAACATCGACACCCTCGACTGGAACGAGGACATCTGCGCGGACATGGGGATTCCTACCTCCATGCTGCCTGAGATCAAGCCCTCCTCAGGCATCTTCGGCTACGGCCGCAAGAACGGCCTGCTGGTTGACACCCCCGTCTCTGGCATCCTGGGGGACCAGCAGGCGGCCACCTTCGGCCAGGCCTGCTTCGAGGTGGGCCAGGCCAAGAACACCTACGGCACGGGCTGCTTCATGCTCATCAACACCGGGACCACCCCGGTGCGCAGCGAGAACGGCCTGCTGACCACCGTGTGCTACCAGATCGGGGACCAGCCCGCCGTCTACGCCCTGGAGGGCTCCATCGCGGTCGCAGGCTCCCTGGTCCAGTGGCTGCGCGACAACCTGGGGATCATCAAGGACTCCAAGGACGTCGAGGAGCTGGCCAAGACGGTAGAGGACAACGGTGGCGCCTACTTCGTGCCCGCCTTCTCCGGGCTGTTCGCCCCCTACTGGCGTCCCGACGCCCGCGGCGCGCTGGTGGGCCTGACCCGCTACGTCAACAAGGGTCACATCGCCAGGGCCGTGGAGGAGTCCACCGCCTTCCAGACCCGTGAGGTCCTGGAGGCGATGAACCGCGACGCGGCCGCCTCCGGCACCACGCTGACCGAGCTCAAGGTGGACGGGGGCATGACCCGCGACGAACTGCTCATGCAGTTCCAGGCCGACCAGGTGGGCGTGCCCGTGGTGCGTCCCCAGGTCACCGAGACCACGGCACTGGGTGCAGCCTACGCCGCCGGTATTGCCGTCGGCTTCTGGTCCGGCACCCAGGACGTCATCGACAACTGGGCCGAGGGCAGGCGCTGGGAGCCCGCCATGAAGGAGGGCGAGCGGGAGCGTCTCTTCCGCAACTGGAAGAAGGCCGTGACCCGCACCCTCGACTGGGTGGACGAGGACGTGGTCGAGTAGGCGCTGGCCTGGGGCGTGCACCGCGCCCCAGGCGCCCGCACCGCCCACGGCAGGCCCGCCCACGGCAACAAAAAGCTCATAGGACAACGCACAGCATGTTGTCCTATGAGCTTTTTGTTGCCCTCGCGCGCCTGAACGGCATAGCCGCTGGGCCCCGGTGGTGCTGGACAAGACCGGAACCCTGACCGAGGGCACCACACCGCCTGTGACAGGCTGCACCGCCCCATGACATGATGGTGACAACGTGTGGCATCATCGTGACACGTCGCGCCAACGCCGGTCCGGTCAGTGCTGGTGCTGCCGTCCCGCCCTCGCGGTCGGGTCCCGGCGTCGTCCGCCCCGGCCCGGCACACCCTTGGGACAACGCGGTCCGCCAGGCAGCGCCCTCCCGCACTGCCCGTGACGTCCCGTCTGCACGAACCCGCGCCAGACTCGGAGAGCACGCCAATGACGCCCCTCACCCAACCGGTCCTGCAGCTCGCAACCTCCTTCACCCCCTCTACCACCGCTGTCGGCGGCAACGTCTTCCTCACGGCCCTGGTAGGGCTGGCCCCGCTCATCCTGTTCTTCGTCCTCATGGGAGCCTTCAAGGTGCCCACCCACCGGTGCTCCCTCATATGCCTGGGAGTCTCCGCCCTCCTGGCAGTCGTGTGCTTCCGCATGCCACTGGGGATGACGGCCCTGTCAGCCACCCAGGGACTGGCCATGGGGTTCGTCCCCATCATCTACATCATCATCGCGGCCGTGTGGCTGTACAACCTGACCGAGGTCTCGGGCCGGTCCCGGGACCTGCGGGCCGTGTTCAACACCATCGGCAAGGGCGACCAGCGCGCCCAGGCGCTCATCGTGGCCTTCTCCTTCTGCGGACTGCTGGAGGGCCTGGCCGGCTTCGGTGCGCCGGTGGCGATCACCGCCGCGATGCTGCTGGTACTGGGGCTGCCCAAGATCAAGGCAGCGCTGCTGACCATCGTGGGCAACTCAATCTACGTGGGCTTTGGGGCGATGGCGATCCCGGTGACCACCGCCGCCAACCTGGGTGGGGGCGAGGACCCAGCCGTGGTCGCCACGTTCATGGGCCGCTTCACCTGGCTCATGTGCGTGCTCATGCCCTTCATCCTGCTGTCCGTGCTCGACGGGGCGCGTGCCCTGCGCCAGCTGTGGCCTCTCGCCCTGGTATCCGGACTGGCGACCGGCGCCGGGCACTTCCTGTCCCCCTCGGTCTCCTACGAGCTCACCAGCGTCATCGCCGCCCTCCTGGGCTTCGCCGCCTCCTACCTGTTCCTTCTGGTGTGGACGCCGAGCACTCCGCAGGAGTACCGCTCAGAGGTGGCGGCACAGGACCGGCCGGACCGTGAGCGCGTCGTCCTGGCCCTGCTTCCCTACGTGCTGGTGGTGGTAATCATCGCCGTCACCAAGCTGTGGCGGATCGGCGTGGACCTGCGTGAGGTCCTGGCCTCTACCGACGTGGCCGTCCAGTGGCCGGGAGTGTACGGGTCCCTGCTGACCCCCTCCGGGGAGGCCTCCCAGTCGGCGATCTACACGCTGCAGACCCTGTCCAACCCCGGGACGTGGATCTTCCTCACGGCAGTCATCGTGACCCTGGTGTACGCTGCCCGCTCCTCGGGGGGCATGTTCCCGATGACGGCCGCGCGAGGGTTCCGTGCCCTGCCGGAGACCTGCTACAACCTGCGCCTGTCGATCCTGACCATCGCAACGGTCATGGCCCTGGCCTACGTCATGAACTTCTCCGGGCAGACCTCTGCGGTGGGCGCTGCCCTGGCCACGGCTGGCGGGGCCTTCGCCTTCCTGTCCCCGGTCCTGGGCTGGATCGGCACGGCGGTGGCAGGGTCGGCCACCAGCGCCGGGGCGCTCTTCGCCAACCTCCAGGCCACGGCAGCCCAGGGGGCGAACCTGGACCCCCGACTCCTGCTGGCGGCCAACACCATCGGCGGCGGTCTGGGCAAGATCGTCTCCCCGCAGAACCTGGCCGTAGTGACCACTGCCGTGGACTCCCCCGGCTCAGAGCCGGAGATCCTGCGCAGGGCGGCCCCGTACTCGGTGGGCCTGCTCCTGCTCCTGTGCGTACTGGTGCTGGCCGCCTCCCAGGGGTGGCTGGGCGGCTACACGCCCGCCTAAGGCGCGGGCGGGCGCGTACCGACTGCAACCCTCCGGTACTCGCTGGCCGCTCCCGGTACCTGGCGTCCTGGTGGTCATGTGGTTGCGCACACCCAGGGGCGCGTCTTCCCTGGCGATCTCACGGTGCCCGGCTGCCAGCACTCCAGAAGAATAAAGTTGGTTGCGGCCATGACTACGACCGTCACGCTGTCGGCTGCGGCGTCCTTCACCCCGGAGCCTTACTACCAGGCCGCTTTTCGCTTGAACTCACAGGGACGCACCGCCCAAGACGCCGCGCACGGGATCGTCAGCGCCAAGACGACGGCTGCCGAGGGGTGGAAGGGCAGGGCCGCAGCAGCCTTTGCAGCACGCGCCACCTCAATAGCAGGCACGGTAGAGGGGCTGGCCAGCAGCCTCATACAGCATGCCAACCTGCCGAAGTGGTATGCATATGCAGAGGCCAAGAACACCGCCTGCCAAGAGCGGTAGATGCCGCGCAGCAGATGGAGGCTGCGGGTTTCGAGGTTGCGGACGACTGGACGCTGTCCCTGTCGGCGGCTCAGCAGCAGGCTACCGGGCAAGGTTTCCTCCTGACCCAGATGGCTGCCATGCAGACGACGCTCAATGCCTTTGCCCAAGCGATCACCCTGGTGGACACCCAGGCCACGGCCCCGCTGGCCTCTACAGCGCCTACTGCGCCCATGTCGCCACAGGAGGCCCCATACACCACCGCCAATGGCTACACGACCGGGGAACCCCCGGACCGGACCATCAAATGACCTTCGACTACGAGGAGGGGTACCGGGAGGACACCTCGATACGCAAAGAGGTTGACGGAGAGCTGAACGAGACCATCACGGCAGCCAACGAGCTCGTCGAGAACGGCTATACCGACACCGAGTTTCACTCCCCTATACGTCAGGGGACCCTCACCCGAACGGTGTCGTGGAAGGTCGGGGAGGAGCCAGGCGACTCGCACGACGATGAGTCCCGGGACCGCAACGACTGGCGCGGCGGGTGGGACAACGGTGGAGGCCGCTACCCCCGCCACGAGCCCGGTGGCGACGACCAGGCCAACCGGTACCCTGACGGCAGGCAGTACTGAGGAGGTTGCGTCGATGGTGACTGGCCGACTTCGAACCGACACCGCTGCGCTTCTGCCACTCATTCCGGCCCTACGAGGTGACGAGCCACGCCGGTGGATTGCCTGCGACGACTCCGACAACCGCCTGCGCCGTCCTCCTGACGGGGTGCTCCGTCCTGCCCCTCCCCGGCCAGGAGGAGCCGCAGGACGACCGCTTCGCCGACTTCACCCAATACGTACCAGAGCCGCTGAAAGTCCAGACGTCTCTAGGCTCAGTGACCCAACGCATGCCAGGCATCATCGCCACAGAGGCGCAGTTTGTCGCACAGTACAGGGTCAGCAAGAGCGAGTCACGGCTGCCGGAGCCTGATCGTCCCTACTGGTTCCACGCCGTCGTCTCCGTCGGGCCAGCCACCACCCAGGCCCTCGACGAGCTCGCCGTCTCCACCAGCTGCAACCTCATCATCCTCACCGGCACAGGAACCTCCTCCTAGCTCCACGCACGGCAACCCCATCCTGACCTCCTGGAGCCGGGGAGAATCGGCTGCTGCACATCTTCAGACTGTCTTGAGCCAGCAGCCACGGACGAACTGGCGTCATCACGCGGGAACCACGCCGTTCCAGCACCGAACCAGAGCCGAAGATGTGCAGCAGAGACTGGCACACACATCGTCGACCTCGGCTACGACCTCATGGTGCTGCTCTTCGGGGCTGCTCCTGGGCAGCACGTCTCCGACCCACTCCCGGCACAAACAGCTGCGCGCAGCCGCCTGCGGGCGCACCATGGAGATATGGGTAACGACGATGTCACCACCCCTCAGGCCTCCTCGTCCCCGACTACCTCGTCTCCAGCCAGCGCGCCCTCGCCCACCCCGGCGTCCGCCTCAGCGTCGTCAGCAAGCTCCCCGACAGCCTCCACCGCTGCCACCACTGGGCCAGTAGGCAGTGCACGCGACCGTCGTGAGGTCCTGCTGGCCTTGATCCGTGAGCAGGGCACGCTAGCCGTCTCCGACCTGTCCACCCAGTTCGGCGTCTCCCAGGAGACCGCCCGGCGTGACGTGCGCGCCCTGGAGGACCGCGGCCTGGTCACCCGTTCCTACGGCGAGGTCACCGCCGTGGACGTCTCCACCTTCGAGACCGACCGCGCCTTCCGGGAGACCCACCAGACCGAGGAGAAACTGAGAATTGCCGCCGCTGCCAGCAGGTACGTCGACACCGCAGAGACCATCTTCCTCGACGAGGGCTACCTGCCTCTGCTGGTCGGCCGGGCACTGAGCGTGGAGCGCGACCTCACCATCATCACCACGTCCCTTCCTACAGCCATGGAGATGAGCGAACGTCCCCGTACCCGGGTCATCAGTGTCGGTGGGCGGGTGCGACGCACCACCATGGGTGTCGTCGACTTCTGGGCTCTGGGCACCCTGCGGCAGATGACCCCGGATCTGGCCTTTATCGGCGCCAACGGCGTCAGCGAGGACGGCTGGCTGTCCACCCCCGATCCTGCTGTCGCCTCCGTCAAGGAGACTGTCATCGCCGCGGCCCGGCGCAGCGTCTTCGTAGGAGGCCACGAGAAGTTCGGACGCCAGACATTCACCCGCTTCGCCCACGTGCGGGAGATGGAGGTGCTCCTGACCGGCCACGAGCTACGCTCCACGACGGCGCAGCGCCTGTCACTCCTGGGCACCAAGGTGGAGCGGGTCTAGGCCCGGTACTGACGGGCTGGCTCAGGCGGACTGGTTCACGCCAGCCCCCCCAGGAACTGCTCCGGTGTCTAGCGTGTGGGGGCGGGGCTCCTCGACGTCGCCGGAGCAGGGCCTGCCCCGGTGCCTAGCGCGTGCGTGCGGGGTAGTAGGGAGCCAGGGCCAGGCGCAGCTCGTAGAGCTCGCGCAGGGAGGCACTGACCTCGTCACGCGGCAGGACCACCCGGCCCAGGCCCAC
>NZ_QYRR01000008.1:0-182748 GCF_003591215.1 Actinomyces sp. 2119 | reverse complement strand
CCACGGTGTCGGCGGATGCGTTGCCGACGGTGCAGGTTGATGGTGTGGTGTGGGACCAGGTGGTTGTGGGTGGCACGGTGTATGCGGTGGGGAGCTTCTCGTCGGCGCGGCCTGCGGGTGCTGCTGCGGGGGTGGGTGAGTCTGCTCGTGGCAACGTGCTGGCCTATGACATTGCCACGGGTGAGCTGCTGGAGTGGGCTCCGGTGACTAACGGGGCGGTGAACTCGGTGGACGTGTCGGCGGACGGGTCGGTGATCTACCTGGGTGGTGACTTTACGTCTCTTAATGGTGAGACGACGTGGCGTGTGGGGGCGGTGGACGCTGTGAGCGGGCGGCGGGTGCCGGTGGGTGCCTCGGCGAACGGGTCGGTCAAGGCGGTGGAGGTGTCTGCTGACGGGTCGACGCTGTACGTGGGTGGTGCGTTCACGCAGGTGAACTCCTCGGCTCGTCAGCGTGTGGCGGCGGTGGACCTGGCCACCCAGAGGCTCACCAACTTCTCCCCGGCTGTCCAGGACTATGTGGTGCGTGCTCTGAGCGTCTCCCCGGGCGGGGACTCCGTGGTCGTCGGGGGGTCCTTTACTACCGTGGACGGGACATGGTCGCCGGGACTGGTGCTGCTGGACGCTGACGGTACTGCTCGCCAGCCGGGCGCTGGCCGGGTGATTGCCGCCGGAGGGAGCAGGAGCGCCGTCATGGCGCTTGCCGGGGACGACCGTGGCTTCTACGGGGTCACGTTCTCCCGGACCGGGTCCTTCGAGGGCATGTTCCGGGCGAGCTGGGAGACCGGCGACCTGGACGTCATGGCCGACTGCCACGGCGACTCCTACGACGTCTACCCGGCTGGGGACGTGGTCTACGTGGCCAGCCACGCCCACGACTGCTCCAACATTGGGGGCTTCCCGGACGCGGCACCGAACCAGTACTGGCACGCCCCGGCCTTTACCAACTACGCCACCGGGGAGACCCTGCCTACTACTGACAGCAACTACTACGACTACTCAGGCCAGCCTGCGGCCACCAACCTGCACTTCTACCCCTCCTTCCAGATCGGTTCGTACACGGGGACCAACCAGGCGACGTGGACGGTGGAGGGCAACGACGAGTACGTGGTCTACGGTGGGGAGTTCCTCTCGGTCAACGGCACCGCCCAGCAGGGGCTGGTCCGCTTCGCCCGTCGCGACATCGCCCCCAACCAGGAGGGACCTGTGGACAAGGGAGGCGCCTATCCGTTGACGGCGTCCTCTGAGCAGGCGGGTCGGGTCGACCTGTCCTTCTCCACGAACTGGGACCGTGACGACCAGACCCTCACCTACGCCGTCTACCGGGATGCCGACGCCGCTCGCAGCCTTGAGGACTTCCTCGCTCTGGAGCCGGTGTGGAACCAGCAGGTGGCTTCCTCCTTCTGGCAGGTCTCGACCGTGGAGGTGGCTGACGAGGTCGACCCTGGTAGTACTCACAGCTACGTCGTCGTCGTGTGGGACCGGTGGGGGGCCTGGACGCGCTCGGAGTGGGTACGTCTCACTGCTGCTGACCCAGAGGGCGGAGCGGCGGCGGACGTGGACGAGGGCGCCCCTGCCGGGGAGCAGGCGGGTGAGCCGGCGGGGGACGGACTTGAGGAGGAGCCGGCTGGTGCAGGTGCTGACGGTGAGGACGCTGAGGCTCCTGCCAACCGTGACCAGATTCGGGGTGGTTGGCGTGAGAACGGAAAGAGAGGCGGATTCTAAAGAAGTTGACCGAGCAATATCCTGCTGGGTGACCTCACTGGGTCTGAAGTGTGGTAGGGGAAGTGAAGGCACTGTAGAGCACTGCTCTTGTGTGGTAACTCACCTGCTGGCGGATAGTTTTCTGCCGATGAGTGTTATCTAAGAGTTACAGATGTACTAATCTGCTGGGCGGCGGCCTGTGGCCGTGTACTCGTGAACGGGCAGCCTTCCGCAGTCAGGGTCAGGCTGCACCGCTGCCTCCTTTTTCGTGCCTGATCGGAGTAGCCCTGATGAGATGCCACCGTGCCCGTAGTCTTGCTCGCGGTCTTCTCGCGGCCGCGACCGCCTCCCTCCTGGCGGTCTTCCTCATGGTCCCTGCGGCTCCCGCGCCTGCTGCCGACGCTGCGGCGGCTGTGGCCTCGCCCGAGTCCCTTCCGACCGTTCAGGTCAACGGTGTGGTGTGGGACCAGGAGGTGGTGGGTAGCACCGTCTACGCCGTGGGGAGCTTTGACGCGGCGCGTCCGGCTGGCTCCCCCGAGGGTCAGGAAGAGGTCCCGCGTGCCAACGCCCTGGCCTACGACATCACCACGGGAGAGCTGCTGGACTGGGCGCCGACACTCAACGGGGCTGTCAACGCTGTCGTAGCCTCCGCCGACGGGTCGACCGTGTACCTGGGAGGCTCCTTTACCTCGCTCAACGGGGAGACTACCTGGCGTGTCGGAGCGGTAGAGGCTGGTACTGCCGCCCGCAGGCCGGTGGCGGCGTCCGCCAATGCGACCGTCAGGGATCTTGCGGTCTCGCCCGACGGGGCCACCTTGTACATCGGTGGCGACTTTACCCAGGTCAACTCCTCGGCCCGTCAGCGAGTAGCCGCGGTGGACCTGGTGACGCAGTCCCTCACCGACTTTGCCCCCAAAGTCAGTAACTACGGGGTGCGAGCCGTGGCGGTGTCCTCCGACGGGCAGTCGGTGGCCATCGGGGGCTCCTTCACCAAGGTCAACGGGTCGAGCCGCCCCGGTGAGGGCATGGCCGTCCTGGAGACGGACGGGACGCTGCGTCGTAACCAGATCAGCTCGGTGGTCAGCAACTCAGGCGACAGGTCGGGGATCATGAGCCTGGAGGCGGATGCCCAGGGTCTCTACGCCGTTTCCTACTCCAGGGAGGGCGAGTTCGAGGGGATGCTTCGTGCCGACTGGGACACCGGCGAGATCACCCTCATGGCCGACTGCCACGGCGACTCCTACGATGTCTACCCGGCTGGGGACGTGGTTTATGTGGCCGGCCACACCCACGACTGCTCGAACATCGGCGGGTTCGCGGACCTGGACAACGACTACCGGCATGCTGTCGCCTATGCTGCGTCCCCTTCGGGGACCGTGCAGAGGAACCGGGTACCCGGGTACGTAAGCTACGAGGGGAACCCGGCGACGACGCTTCTGGACGGGTTCCTGCCCCAGTTCCAGATCGGTTCGTACACGGGGACCAACCAGGCGACGTGGACGGTGGAGGGCAACGACGACTACGTCGTCTACGGTGGGGAGTTCCTCTCGGTCAACGGCACCGCCCAGCAGGGGCTGGTCCGCTTCGCTGTGCACGGTGATGCGGGCGCGGGTGGCGTCGACGGGGATGACGCTGCTGCGGATGACGGAGACGACGGGAATGATGAGGACGACGGCAAGGACGGCCGGGACAATGATCAGGGCGACGATGAGGGTGACGATGACGATGAGGATGAGGGCGACGATGAGGATGAGGATGAGGATGACGAGGCAGGGCGTGGACGCGGTGGTCGGCGTTGACGGCGGCGCACAGAGCGGGCTGGGCAGTTACCGGAGAGGGAGTCCTGATCGTGACCCGTGCGGTGTGACGTCCTGGCTACGACACCGTACGCTGCCACCCGTGTCACCATACCGCGAACCAGCCCGAGTGCCCGCCCTCCTGCTTCTTGCCGCAGTCCCTGCCTTCCTCCTGACGGCCTGCTCCCAGGATGAGGGTCGGGACTCGGCCTCGGCCTCCCCGTCCTCCTCTGTGGCGGCGCAGGCTTCCGAGGGGGCTAGCAGCTCGGGGGCCTCCTCGGAGGCGTCGCCCGCTGCTGAGGAGACCCCGTCCCCGGTGGGGACCCCAGACTCGGCGGCGCCCGAGGAGGAGGCCGTCACTCCCGGGAGGTCCGGGGTGGATGAGGAGGCGGTTGCCGCTGGGGACCTGTCTGCTGACCAGTTGGATGCGGTCACGACCGACGAGGCGGTGACGGTTGAGGACGTGGCAACGGTCTCGATCGACCCCATCAGTGCCACAGAGCTGGAGGCTGGCCCCGGTGAGATTGGCGGTCCCGGAGTCGTGGTTCCTGTCAAGGTGACAAATACCTCAGACTCTGCTCTCTCTCTGGCAGGAATGGTGACAACCCTCACCTACGGTTCTGGGGCGGCACCTGCCGGGGAGGTGGGACTGGCCTCTGACGAGGTCCCGGCATCGCTGGCCCCGGGTGAGACGCTTGTTATTGAGCGGGCTTTCTCTGTCCCGGCGGAAGGCCTCGACAGCCTCCAGGTCGTTGTTGACCTGGGAGCTGACTATCCTGCGGCGGTCTTTGAGGGGGCCGCTTCTGGCTGAGCAGCTGCGCTGGTCGTCCTCTCGTCGTCCTCTCAGTCCGTCCTCACGGAGTCTCCCAGGGAGTATCCGGGGCGGAGTCCAGGACCTGAGGGCGTGTCACCCCGCGACCGTCGGTTCTGTCCGCCGTGGTCGCGGGGTGACGTGTGCGTGCGGCGGGTTCTGGGTGAGGCGACTCCGCGCTGCGCGGCTCGCCGGGGGAGCCGGAGGTGTCAAGAGGCGCGACGGCCTTGCGCACTGGCAGGCGCCATCCTGGTGGCGATCCTGGTGGATGCGGCAGCGTGCGGCGTGACGGGACCGGGCTAGTGCCACCAGAGCCAGCAAGGTTCCCGGGACCTGGGGACACAGCGGGCAGCCCTGGGGAGAAGTGGTGATAACCACCAAGACGACGCGCGCGGCTTTGTCGTTGTACGCTTCCTCTGCGGCTCCCTCCAAGCCGCTCCAGGCGCTACGTCCCCAACGTGGCGTTTCCCTTTCTTCTGTGCCCATGAACAGCGTGAATGGAGAACGTGTGAGCGTCCCCCGTCCGGTGCGCAGCCTTGCCGCTGCCGCCTCTGCCTTGTGCCTTGGCGTTACTGCCCTTGTCGCCCCGGTCTCGTCCGCCGTCGCGGACGAGGTGTCCGACGTGTCCGACCCTGCTGAGCCTGCAGCCATTGGAGGGGATCCCACCACGGTGTCGGCGGATGCGTTGCCGACGGTGCAGGTTGATGGTGTGGTGTGGGACCAGGTGGTTGTGGGTGGCACGGTGTATGCGGTGGGGAGCTTCTCGTCGGCGCGGCCTGCGGGTGCTGCTGCGGGGGTGGGTGAGTCTGCTCGTGGCAACGTGCTGGCCTATGACATTGCCACGGGTGAGCTGCTGGAGTGGGCTCCGGTGACTAACGGGGCGGTGAACTCGGTGGACGTGTCGGCGGACGGGTCGGTGATCTACCTGGGTGGTGACTTTACGTCTCTTAATGGTGAGACGACGTGGCGTGTGGGGGCGGTGGACGCTGTGAGCGGGCGGCGGGTGCCGGTGGGTGCCTCGGCGAACGGGTCGGTCAAGGCGGTGGAGGTGTCTGCTGACGGGTCGACGCTGTACGTGGGTGGTGCGTTCACGCAGGTGAACTCCTCGGCTCGTCAGCGTGTGGCGGCGGTGGACCTGGCCACCCAGAGGCTCACCAACTTCTCCGCCCAGGTGGACAACCTCTACGTGCGGACCATCGTCACCGCTCCTGACTCCAGCGCAGTGGCTATCGGCGGCGCCTTCACCTCCGTCGAGGGCTCCGACAAGCCTGGGTTCGGCGTTGCGGTCCTGGAGAACGACGGGAGCCTGCGTCGGAACAACATTAGTTCGGTCGTGCGTAGCGCGGGAATCAACGCCTCGGTCATGGACCTGGAGGCTGACGAGCAGGGGCTCTACGGGGTGGCCTACTCCATGACGGGGTCCTTCGAGGGCATGTTCCGGGCGAACTGGGAGACCGGTGACCTGGACGTCATGGCCGACTGCCACGGCGACTCCTACGACCTGTTCCCAACCTCCGACGTTGTCTACGTCTCCAGCCACGCCCACGACTGCCGTAATATTGGGGGCTTCCCCGAGCAGCGGCGCTTCCACAACGCCGTGGCCTACACCAACTACGCCACAGGTACCGTCGAGACCAGCTACGCCCGTGGCTACCACAGCTATCCGGGCCAGCCGGCGGCCACCAACCTGAACTTCTACCCGGAGTTCAAGCCTGGGACCATCACCCGCACCAACCAGGCGACGTGGACGGTGGAGGGCAACGACGAGTACGTGGTCTACGGCGGGGAGTTCCTCTCGGTCAACGGCACCGCCCAGCAGGGGCTGGTCCGCTTCGCCCGTCGCGACATCGCCCCCAACCAGCAGGGGCCTATGAACAAGGGAGGCGCCTACAAGGTGACGGCCAGCTCCTCGCGCGCCGGGGTGGTCACCGTCTCCTTCCCCGGTAACTGGGACCGTGACGACAAGACCCTCACCTACTCCGTCTACCGGGATACCCGGGACTCCGAGCCGATCTCGACCCAGACGGTGACGGCTGGCTACTGGGAGCTGCCTAGCCTCAGCGCGACCGATGTCGTCGAGCCGGGCAGTACCCATCGCTACCGGGTGGTGGTGACTGACCCCTGGGGGGCCTGGACCCACTCGGACTGGGTAACAGTGACTGCTGCGGAGGGAGAGGCCCTGTCTGACTACGGGGCTCGTGTCCTGACTGACGGCGCGGCCCACTACTGGCCCTTGGACGAGGACAGCGGCACCTCCGCCCAGGACCTTGTTGCTGAGCGTGACCTGCGGCTGAGCGGCTCGCGCTACAGCTGGGGCGCGGAGTCCGTCCTGGACTCGGGCTCTGCCCTGTCCTTCACCTCTGACCGTAACTCCCAGAGCAGTGCCTCTACCGCTACCTCGTCGGTGGCGCCGACGGCTTTCTCAGTCGAGGCGTGGGTGCGTACCACCTCCTCCAGCGGTGGTGCAGTCGTGGGCTTCGGGTCCTCCGCCACAGGAAGCTCCGCCAGCTTTGACCGGGTGGTCTACATGCGTAATGACGGGACGCTGAGCTTCATGCTCAACCCGGGGACACCCAGCACGGTCACCACCTCCACCAGCTACAACGACGGGCAGTGGCACCATGTTGTCGCCTCCTTGAGTCCCACCGCTGGTGCCACCTTGCACGTTGACGGTCGGCTTGAGGCGTTTGAGTCCACTATGACGACTGGTCAGAGCTACACCGGTTTCTGGAGGGTCGGTGGGGATACCTTGGAAGGTGTCAGCGGCGCGCCCTCGACTCACTACATTGAGGGGGACATTGACGAGGTTGCCGTCTACGGTGTCCCGCTGGGTCCCAGCCAGGTTGCTGCGCACTACACCCTGGGCAGCGGCAAGGAGGTAGCGCAGGACGAGCCGGACGCCGATGCTCCGGCGGTGGGAGACGTGCTCCTGGCGGACGACTTCGACCGCACCACCGCCCGTGGCTGGGGCAGTGCCCCGACCGGCGGCCCGTGGAAGGTCACATGGAACGCTCCGTCGTTCTCCACCGAGGAGTCCCAGGGCCGTATCTCCATGGAGGGTGCCCGGTCGTCCTCCTCGGTGAGCTCCCAGGAGATCGACTCCACCTCGACCGAGACGGTGCTGGACTTCTCCCTGGACTCTGCTCCCGGTGGCAACGGGGCCTTTGTCTCCTACGTTGCCCGGGCCAATGACGCTGGCCGCTACCAGGCCACGATGCGTGTGGGCTCTGCCGGGGCTCCAGTTGTCACGGTGGCTAAGGTGGTTGGTGGGCTGGAGACCGCCCTGGGGACGATCGTCCTGGACGAGCCCTACACAGCGGGTCAGGACCTGCACCTGCGCCTGGTCGTCTCCGGTGAGGAGTCCACGACGCTGCAGGCCAGGTTCTGGGCCGGGGACGCCGAGCCGCAGGACTGGGGAGTCGATGTCGTGGACACTGAGAAGACCCTCAACGAGGCCGGGACCGTGGGGATCACCACCTACATGTCCGGGTCGGCCGGTCCGGAGACCGTCACCCTAGCGGTTGACAGCCTCACCGTCACCCAGCACTGAGGGCACCTGACGGCACTGCCTGCTGGGACGGTGCCGACTAGTCTGACGGTGCCGATCTGCCCCCGGGTCCTGATAGCCCGGGGGCAGATCGCGTCCTGCGGAACTGGCCGTCGGTAGGAACTGGCGCTACCGAGCGCCGGGAGACCGCCGGGTAGCCTGTGGGTGCCCAGCCCACCTATCTCAGGCCGCTACCGTTGGGTGGCGTCCTTGTCCGTTGGTGCGGCTCGGGGGCCAGACCGCACGACGGGCTCTGTAGGGTCAGGAAGCAGGCCGCGGCGCACCTGGCGCAGCAGCGTCAGGCCGTCGCGAGTCGCTGTGACTGCGGTGCGCAGCGGCTGGCGCGAGTCCAGCAGCTGGCGCCTACCACCGCGAAGCACGGTCTCACGAGCAGCGGCCAGAGAGGTCACCGCCCAGCGCCGCTGATGAGAACGGTCCAGGTGTAGCCCGGCGTAGAGCAGCCGGTTGCGTATGTTGTAGTAGTAGTAGGTGTCCGACTTGGCGCGTGCACTGTGCCCCTGGGCGTGCGTGCCGCCCTCGTCGTGGATTGCTGTCGTGTCACGGGCCAGCACCAGGCTTCCTCCGGATGCCAGGATGCGTGAGGAGAAGTCAACATCCTCCCAGTACAGGAAGTAGCGGGCGTCAAAACCCCCGACCGCCTCGAACAGCTCACCAGACAGGGCCAGGCAGGCGCCGGACAGCCAGGGGTGAGTCCCTCCGGGTGGTATGGGCTTCTGAGAGCGGCGCGAGCGCATCGAGCCGTCCGCCAGGCACACGACGGCGCCGTCGGAGACGGTGCGTCCGCCAGAGTCGGTGAGAACCGGGGCCACCAGGGCGCTCGGGTTTCCGGCTGCTCTGGTCACCAGCCTGACAAGGTTGGCGCGGTCGATGACAGCATCCGGGTTGAGCAGCACAAGCACCTCAGCACCCTGGCTGAGGGCCTGTGCGGCTCCCAGGTTCATGCCTGCGCCGAACCCGAGGTTGGTCGTTGGCAGTACCGTGGACCAGCCGTGCTCCTCTGCCAGGCCTAGGACGTCGGCGCGTGCCTGAGGACCGGAGTAGCTGTCCACCACCACCACGGCGGCCTCCGGTGCAGCCTGGGCGACCTGGGCGAGGTTGCGGCTCAGGAGAGAGGCGGAATCGTAGCTGACGACGATGATCGCCGTACGCGACAGCAGCCGGGACCCTGACTCGGAGCAGAGAGGCTGGCTCCAGGTCCCTTCTGTCGGCTCCGTCGGCTGCGGCTCGCGCGACGGCGGGGGGCTGCCGGTCGTGCCTGTGCCCGGTACCGGGCGGCCGTGGTCGTCATGGGGGGTGAGCCGGGCAGTCATGTCGTGAGCCTTCCGGAGAGTATGTAGCACAGGCCGACCTGAGGCGCGGTGAGAGCTGGCGACGCCCGGTGCGGACGCGGCAGGGGCGGGACCAGCGTGGACGACGATAGTACCGTTGGCAGGTGGTGCCCAGGCTCCCCGCAGGGAGCGGCAGGCGGGTCTCCCGCTGGTGCAGGTACTGGGCGCGTGTCATGGCTGCTACTGGCAGGAGAAGCCGGGGAGCCGGGAGGGACCAGGAGGAACAGGCATGGTGGAGCCGGTGCTGACCATTGCGATGCTCACCTACAGGCGCAACTCCTACCTGCGGGCAGTCCTGCCCCTGCTGGTGGACCAGGCGGCCAGCGTGGCGCACTGGGCGCGCCCCCGGGTGCTTGTCGTCGACAACGACCCGCAGGCCGGGGCGCGGCCGGTTGTGGTGGCAGCGCTAGACGGGTGCGGGTTCACGGACTTCGGGACCGGTGCCGTCTCCGGCTCCGCAGCTGCTGCGACAGGCCGGGTGGACGTCGGTGGTCTGCGGATTGGGCTGACCTATGTCCACGAGCCTGAGCCAGGTATCGTCGCCGGGCGCAACCGTGCCCTGGACGAGGCCCGCGACGACGATCTCCTGGTGTTCATCGACGACGACGAGACCCCCGAACCAGGCTGGCTGGCTGCCCTGGTGGCACAGTGGAGGACGACGCGGTGCGCTGCGGTGACCGGGCCGACTCCGGCTGACTTTGCTGAGCCTCCCCCGCCGTGGGTGGAGGCCTCGGGGGCCTTTGACTCCTGGCAGGCTGAGGACGGCGCCCAGGTGGGCAGCGCCGACACAGGTAACCTCCTGCTCGACCTGGCAGTCGTGCGGCGCCTGGGATTGCGCTTTGACCCCAGGTACGGGTTGACGGGGGGCGAGGACTCCCTGTTCACTCGGCAGCTGACCCGGGCCGGGGGCGTGATCCGGTTTGCCACCGGGGCGGTGGTCAGTAAGAAGGTTCCCCGGCAGCGGGCCACCCGGGCCTGGGTGCTTCGTCGTGCCTTCCGCTCTGGCTCCTCCTGGGTGCGGGTACGCGTAGACACTGCAGGGCGCGTGAGACTCCCCCTGCGAGTCGCCTATGCCGCCAAGGGCGCGGCCAAGGCGGGAGCGGACTTCGTGCGCGGCGCAGGAGCCCGGCTACGGGGCGACCTGAGCGCCCAGGCCCGTTACGAGGTCTCCTCCCGTGGCGGCCTGGGAATGGTGGTAGGCGCCTGTGACGTGCGGGTGCGCGAGTACGGGCGCCCTGGACACCGGCTCGCACGACACGTGGGTGGCAGCCGTACAGGAGGGAGGCGATGAACGGCGCAGTGGTGGGCACACCCCAGCTGGCAGCCGTACTGACCGTGGCTGTCCCGACCTTCCGTCGTCCACGGGAGGTGGCGCGTGCTGTAGCCGCGGTCAGAGCCCAGCTCGGTGACGTGGTGCCCAGGTACGTCTCGCGTGCCGAGGTGCTCGTCGTGGACAACGACCCGGCAGGCTCGGCCCGTGGCGCCGTGGAGGCGCTCATGGAGGCCGTCCCCACCCCGGGGGACCGTCCCGGATCGACCCGTTATGTCGTGGAGCCCAGACCCGGAGTGGCTGCGGTGCGCAACCGGGCACTGGAGGAGGCGAAGGACAGCGACCTTCTGGTGTTCATCGACGACGACGAGACCCCCGAGCCGTCCTGGCTGGAGTCCCTGCTGGGGCTGCGTGCCTCCACAGGCTGCCAGGCAGTTGCCGGGCCGGTAGTCCCTGACTACGAGGTCGAGCCTGACGCCTGGGTCGTCGCGGGAGAGTTCTTTGTCCGTAGGACCTGGCCCACAGGGACGGTCAGGCCGGTGGCGGCCTCCAACTGCCTGCTGCTGGACCTCAGGTTCGTGAGGGAGGAAGGCCTCGTCTTTGACGAGGCCTTCGGGGCAACCGGGGGAGAGGACACGCTCTTCACCCGCCAGCTCACCGACTGTGGTGGTGTCATCCGCTGGTGCGACGAGGCTCGTGTGCGCGACCATGTCCCGGCATCGCGGCTGGACCACCAGTGGATCCTGCGTCGCCAGCGCTCTCACGCCGCGACGGGGGTCCGTGTGGCGCTTGCCCGCGCCGGGACGGGACTGCACGCGGGTATTCGCGGACGCGCCCTGCTCGGTGGCGCCCTGCGGGTCGGTGCTGGTGGCCTGCGGATGGCCGTCGGGCTCCTGCCGGGGCAGCTGCAGCATGCTGCCAAAGGTGCCCGGCTGGTGGCGCGGGGTCAGGGAATGGTCGGTGCCAGCCTTGGTCGCAGGACCCATGAGGAGTACGGCCGCTCCTAGGAGCGGACCAGGAGCGCAGAGTCAGGGTGCCGGGAAGGCGTGCCAGTCCCGCTCCCGCCCAGAGGTGCCTGCACCATGGCGCTTCCCAGGACCAGGGGCAGGTAGGCAGGCAGCACCGCCCAGGGCCCGACAAGCACGTTCTGGACGATGACGAGGCTGGCGACACACAACCAGGGGGTCACACGCAGGCTGCCCAGGTCCCGCACCATGGCAAGGAGGGTGAGCCACAGGACAGTCAGTACCAGCGCCGCTCCCGGCAGGGAGCCCGCGATCCAGACGTCGGCCAGACCGGAGTGGAGCTCGAAGCCGTTGCCGAACATGAAGTTCTCTACGTATCCGTTGGCGGGGTCGTACCCCAGGGCCGCCATGCCCTCCTTGGCCACGCGGACATCCTCGTAGCGGGGCATGACCCCGGCGCCGTAGCCCCAGGGGCGGCTGAGGAAGAGTGCCCAGGAGCCTCCGAGCTCGGGACGGGCGGCCAGGAGGAAGCCTGCGGGCCCGGAGGCCTGGGCCACGGTACGTTCCTGGGCGTCCTCGCCCAGGGAGCCGGTGGAGGAGGCGAGCAGGACCCCCAGGACGGCAGTGGCACCGACGGCGGCCAGGGCTAGGACCTGGGTCAGTGCCAGGCGCCGAGGCTGAGCAGGCTGCCACCGCATCCAGGCAGCGACCGCCTGCCAGCACACGATCCCTGCGGTGATAGCCAGGAAGGCCAGGCTTGAGCGTGCGTCGGAGACTAGGAAGGTGGCGGCCAGGGCGGCCAGGGCGGCCAGCTGGACCAGGCGCCCGTACCGGTCCGCAGCGACCAGGACCACCAGGCTCACCGCCGCACCGACACCGAACTTCCACGGGTTGGGGGAGCTGCCCAGCAGACGCATGGAGTCCAGTACCATGCCGCTACTCAGGGCCAGAGCAGCACCACGGGTGCCCAGGCGCTGCGCCGCCCAGACGAAGGCGGCCGCTGAGGCGGGCACGCCGAGAAGACTCAGGATGATGTTGCGCTGGGCGGAGGCCATGACGCTGAAGTCCGGGTCTGCGAGCCACGACAGAGCCAGCCCGGTGAGGGCGGCCAGAACCGCTGTCACGAGAAGAGGGGAGAACAGGCGCTGGCGTCGTACTGTGGGCCACGTCATGGGCAGCGCTGCCAGTGCCACACAGTCCGCCGTGGCCATGGACCCGACCAGCTCGCGGCGGACTCCGACCAGCACCATGAGGAGGGCTGCCAGGACCAGGACGCTCCTGCTCTGCAGACGCACTCGCCCGGTAACGGGAGTCATCCGGCTCGCGGCTGCCTGGTGGGTCCACCAGGGTAGGTGCCCGTCCCGGTGCGGGCCGAGCCCCCAGTAGTCTCACTGTCCCCAGCGCCCCCGGTATTCCTGCCGCCCTTCTCTGCGTCCTTGGGGCGCCCCAGGAGGACCAGGGGGGCGACGGTGTGGGCCTCAGGGTCCCTGCGCTGAAGGACGTAGAGCAGCAGCGCCATCCCCGCACCGGCTGCCAGGCCCACGACGGCGCCGACCATCATCGTGCGCGAGGTGGGCAGGCTGGAGGGGGTGGAGGGCAGCGAGGCCGCGTCCAGGACGGCCAGCGTGAGAGTCAGGTCGCTGTTCTGGCTCCTCTCAGACAGGTCCCGGGCGGCGGAGTCCAGTGCCGCGATCTCAGCCTCGGCGATGGCCTGGGCCTGGCCGGGGTCGGAGTGGGAGGCCTGGACCTCAATGATGATCGTCTCCGTCTTGGTGGAGATAGTCACGGAGCGGCGCACCTCGTCCTCGCTGAGCCCTGTGGCCTCGGCAACCTGGGACAGAGCAGCCTCTGAGGTCCCCATCTCCACGAGGGTAGGCATGATGTTCTTCATGTAGTTGAGGACGCTGTCGTTGGTCTGGGAGGAGTCTGGCTGCTCGGTGCCCACGTTCGCGCTCGCGGTCGAGGTGTACACCGGGGGAGTCAGCAGGCCCAGCACAAGGCCCAGCACGGCGCCCAGGACGACGTGCAGGGCGACAAGGACGATGTTCTTGCGCAGGGCGGCGACGACAGTTTCCGGGTCCATGGGCTCCGTTCCGGTGGTGGCTCCGCTGGTGGGCAGGAGCAACCAGACTAGCGCGTGCGAGGTCAGTCCGCCCGGGACGTTATGACGCCGTTGTCACGTCGTCGGTGCTGTCGGCGTCGTCGGTGCCGTGGGCGGGGACGTCGTCGGCCCGGAGCACGGGGTCTGGTTCCAGCCCGCTCAGGCCGTTCCAGGCCAGGTTGACCACGTGGGCGGCGACCTCCTCCTTGCTCATCGTGACCTGCTCCGTGTTCATTGTGCGGTTTCTCAACCACCACTGTGACGGGGTCGCGACCATTCCCACCAGCATCTGGGCGTACAGGGGGGCGGTGCGCGGGTCGAGCCCATGGGCGCAGAACCGGGAGGCCAGGATCCCGGAGACCTGGACGGCGACGTCGGCCAGCAGGGTGGAGTAGGAGCCTGCGGCCCTGCCCGAGCCGGCGGACAGGATCTGGAAGCCGTCCGAGGAGCTCTCGATGTAGGTCAGCAGGGCTAGGGCCGCCCGCTCGGTGATGACGGACGCGGACCGTGCGGAGCCGAGAGCCTCGGTAATCGTCGCGGAGATCGCGGCCAGCTCCCGGTCGACGATGGTGGCGTACAGGCCCTCCTTCCCCCCGAAGTGCTCATACACCACAGGTTTGGACACCTGTGCCCGTGCCGCGACCTCCTCGATGCTGGTGGCCTCGAATCCCTTCTCCGCGAAGAGGCCCCGAGCGACGTCGATGAGCTGCTCACGACGCTCGGAGGCGCTCATCCGGCGGGAACGCTTGCCGTTTCTGACGGACATGGCTCCATCATGCCGTGCTGTCTCCGTGTCTTCATGCCGTCTCCAAGAGCTCAGGAAGCCTGCCGTCGGGGCGCCGTGACAGCGGCAGTGACGACACCTCTGCGGCTCCGCCCACATCCTGGTGCCTCCGTGAGACACTATGCCCGCGCGCCTCCCCAGAGGCGGCGTTCCGCCCTGGTGTAGCGGCAGCACGCAGGCCTTTGGAGCCTTGAGGCCCGGGTTCGAGTCCTGGGGGCGGAGCGACGTACTATGTGGCTGCCCAGGCCCGTCGGGCGCGGAAGGCGCTCGGCGGTGTGCCCTGGGCGTCCCAGGTACGCACAAGTAATCAAGGGGCACGTCACAGGCGCGTTGCCAGCCAGTCATCTGTCCGGTGCACCGGGTTTCCGGGTGCCGGGCACCACCGAGGAGAGGACACGTGGCTTCTACCGCTCCCGCCGCCGTCATCGTCATGGCCGCTGGCAAAGGAACCCGCATGCGCTCGGCTACGCCCAAGGTGCTCCACGCCATCGGCGGCCGTACCCTCCTGGACCATGCAGTGACCGCTGCCAGGGGCCTGGATCCGCAGTACCTGGCTGTCGTCGTGCGTCACGAGCGTGACGCCGTCGTCGCCCACCTGGCTCAGGTAGCGCCGCAGGCCCTCGCGGTGGACCAGGACGAGGTCCCCGGCACCGGACGCGCCGTGGCCTGCGGGCTGGCGGCACTGCCCGAGGACCTCACCGGAGGGGTCGTCGTCACCAGCGGGGACGTCCCGCTGCTCGACACCGCCACGCTGGAGGCGCTTGTGGCCCAGCACGCCGAGCGTGGCGATGCTGTCACCGTGCTGACCACCGAGCTGGAGGACCCCGGTGGCTACGGGCGTGTCCTGCGTGAGCCGGACGGTGCGGTCGGCGCGATCGTCGAGGAGCGTGACGCCACCCAGGCCCAGCGGGCGGTCAGGGAGGTCAACGCCGGCGTCTACGTCTTCGACGCCGAGCACCTGAGGCAGGCTCTGGCGACACTAGGAACCGACAACGACCAGGGAGAGGTCTATCTCACCGACGTCGTCGCCCATGCCCACCGGGCCGGGCACCCTACCAGCGCCCTCGTGGTCGATGACCACTGGTTGGTGCAGGGGTGCAACGACCGCGCCCAGCTGGCTGAGCTCGGTGCTGAGCTCAACCGTCGTGTCCTGTCTGGCTGGATGGCCCAGGGAGTGGGGGTGGTGGACCCGGCGTCGGCCTGGGTGGACGTCACCGTGGAGCTGGCTCAGGACGTCCTCCTGGAGCCTGGTGTCCTGCTGCGGGGGAGGACCCGGCTGGGGCAGGGCGTGCGCGTCGGGGCCTACGCGATCTTGGAGGACGTCGAGATACCGCCCGGGGCCGTCGTGCCTCCTTTCAGCCACCTGGGTGCCGATGACACCGGTGGTGAGCGCTGAGACCAGACCGGGAGCCTGGTGGGCGCCTGCTCGGGGTTCCTGCCGACACCGGTGGCAGCGCGTGCCACGGCACGGCTGCCGCAGCACTACAGGTACGGCCACGCACCACAGCCGCGGCGGCGGCGAGAAGGGATCCATGTCATGACAGGCATCATCACCACCGGCGAGAAGCGGCTGGTCATTGTCTCCGGGAGGGCTCACCCCGAGCTGGCCCAGGGGGTTGCTGCTGAGTTGGGGACGGAGGTCCTGTCCTCCACGGCCTACGACTTCGCCAACGGAGAGACCTACGTCCGCTTCAATGAGTCGGTGCGGGGATGCGACGCCTTCGTGCTGCAGTCTCACGGTGACCGTGTCAACGACTGGCTCATGGAGCAGCTCATCATGGTTGACGCCCTCAAGCGAGCCTCAGCCAAGCGTATTACCGTGGTGGCGCCCTTCTTCCCCTACGCCCGCCAGGACAAGAAGCACCTGGGGCGCGAGCCTATCTCAGCCCGTCTGGTGGCAGACCTGTACCAGACAGCGGGCGCGGACCGCCTCATGAGCGTGGACCTGCACACCTCCCAGGAGCAGGGGTTCTTTGACGGTCCCTGGGACCACCTGTGGGCGCAGCCGGTCCTGGTGGACTACGTGCGGACCCGGGTGGTCCCCGCTAACGCCACGGTGGTCTCCCCGGACGCGGGGCGTATCCGTGTGGCCGAGCGCTGGGCCAGCGCCCTGGGCGGGACCCCCCTGGCTTTTGTCCACAAGACGCGTGACGTCACGCGTCCCAACGAGTCCGTAGCCAACCGGGTGGTCGGTGACGTGGAGGGTCGCTCCTGCGTCCTGGTTGACGACATGATCGACACCGGGGGCACGATTGCCAAGGCGGTCCAGGTCCTGCTGGGCTCCGGGGCCAAGGACGTCATCGTGGCGGCCACCCACGGCGTGCTCTCCGGGCCCGCGGTAGACCGCCTGTCCTCCTGCGGCGCCCGCGAGGTCATCGTTACCGACACGCTGCCGATCCCCGTGGGTAAGCAGTTCGACCAGCTGACGATCCTGCCGATCGCCCCGCTACTGGCTCGCGCGGTCAAGGCCGTGTTCGATGACGGCAGTATCACCTCCCTCTTTGACGCCATGGGGGCGTGAGTCCTCGGCTCCCCTTCCGGTTCCGTAGATGTTTTGCAGTTTCTGACAGTGCCTCGGGGTGCGGGCTTATAGGTTCTCTTAGTGGGCCTGTAAGCGGATTGCAGGGGCGCAGGCCTGGGTAAGTATCGGTTCCGTAAAAGTACCTCCTTTTTAGTGCTGAGAGGTTGCGGCTTCGGGACAGGCATTAATACTCTGGGTCGTCCGTTGCTCTGCATGGTGCAGGCATTTTGATCTCGAAAAGGTCTCATCTATGAAATCCATTGCCGTCCGTGCGGCTGCGCCCCGACGGGGGGCTGGCCGTGCTGGCGCCTGTCTGGCCCTGCTGGCCATGGTGGTGACCATGGTGGTGCCGGTCCTGGCTCCCGCGCCCGCCCATGCTGACGTCAATACCGGCATCACGATCTCCAACTTGAGGCTGGCCAAGACGGATGCCTCGGAGAACCCGCAGTCAGGAAACCTGGACGCAGGCAGCTCGATTGCGCTCATAACCTTTGACTGGGACGCTAGCAACGCCGATCTCAGGGACGGGGACTCCTTCTCCATCGACCTGCCTGAGGAGCTCAGGTTCCGGGTGCCCCAGACGCGCGCCTTCACCCACTTTGTTGACGGTGTGGAGACGGAGGTCGGTACCTGCGTCATCGCGGAGACCAATATGACCTGCACCTTTAACGAGGTGCTGCCGCTTCTCATCCGCCAGGGCTACAACCTCCTGTCCGGGTCCGGCAAGATCCAGGGGGTGGCTGTCAAGTCCACCACGGAGGAGGAGCTTCCCTTCACCGTCAACGGCTCGCAGACCGTCATGGTGGACCTGCCCGGGCAGGGCGGTATCACCGCGCAGCAGATACGCTACGTTCCCGACGCCCTGAGCAAGGGGGCTACCGCCATGTCCGAGAGGTCAACTGGTGTGACATGGGTCATTGGCTTCGGTACTGAGAGACTTCAAGAGGAGTACGCCGCTAACGGGGTGGACGTGACCTTTGACGGTCAGACCGTCCACGAGATCGAGCTCACCGACCTCCTGGGGCCCGGTCAGTCCTTCCCTGATGGGAACCTGACCTCGTGGCGACTCACTCGGCGCAACTCTGCCACAGAGTCGAACCCGCAGACGGCTCAGGTGGTCTTGGCCAACGGTGCAGAGAGCTCGCGGGTCACCGTGCTGGGGGAGTTCAGCCTCAAGGTGGTCTACGGCCAGGAGACCGACTCGGGTCAGAGCGCCCGGATCGTGCTGACCGGCCCCTTTGCCCCCCAGAGCAACTACCAGCTGATCTATGACACCAGAGCCACGACCGAGGACGGCCTGGCTGTCCCCGGGTTTATCTATGAGAACTACGTGTCCATCGACGGCACCAGTTTTGAGCGCGACGCCACCAAGTCCTTCCTGGACTCTTTCTCTCTGACCGTCAACATGCGGCTGGGGTACGGCACCTTCTCCCTGGACAAGTACGTGACCGGCCCGGCCTCCGACCAGGTGCCTGCGGGCTCTACCTTCACGGTCAACCTCAGCTACCAGCTGCCGGAGGGCACGACCCGGGCGACCTACCCGGAGTGGGAGCCTCCGGGGACCCTCAACGCTGACCAGGCCAGTGGCACCGCCTCCTACGAGGTCATCACGGGGCGCAAGAACGTCTTTGTCGGTCCGAACCCGCCGGTGACCTTCCCTGCCGGGACCGTGGTTACCCTGACCGAGGCTGAGCCCTCCGTCCCCCTGCCCGAGGGCTACAGCTGGGGCGAGAGCCTGTTCGTGGTGGGCGGCATTCCGACCAGTACTCTGACGATCGCCAACCAGCAGGTCCTCGGTGCTGAGCTGACCAATATGGTCAGGGCCGAGCCGTCCACCTTTGAGGTCGTCAAGACCGCCTCGGGCGCCCCCGGAGTCGCGGACAAGGACTACACCTTCACCTACACCTGCTCCGACGGACAGGAGGGCACCCTGGTGGCCAGGGGGGACGGCACCCCGGTGCGTGAGACCGGCACGTCCTTCGAGGTCGGCACTACCTGCACCATCACGGAGTCCACCGAGGGTGTTGGGGTGAGCGGCTACAACCTGGAGGCCCCTCTGTCCCAGCGTCTGCGCATCGCCGCAGGTTCCGACGCCGTGGCCCAGGCCGAGTTCACCAACACCTACGTGCCTCGCACAGGTACCTTCACGGTGGCTAAGACGGTGGCCGGGGAGGGTGACTTCGCCCTGGACAAGTTCTCCTTCAGCTACACCTGCACCGACGGTACCGAGGGAACTCTGGAGGCCTACGGCACCGGCCGTGCGGTCAGCAGCCCCGAGATCGCTGAGGGTGCTACCTGTGAGATCACCGAGGACGCGGGGGTGGCCGCCAAGGAGGGCTACTCCGTGGACTCCCAGCTGTCCGACTCCACGGTGACCATCTCTCAGGACGCACCTGTGGCCGTGACTGCGGTCAATACCTACACCAAGGACGAGGGCACCTTCTCCGTGGCCAAGTCTGTGGCTGGTGACGGTGACTTCTCCGGTGACACCTTCGTCTTCGACTACACCTGCTCCACGGGTGAGAGCGGCACGCTGGAGGTTCCCGGTGACGGGACCGCGGTGTCTTCTCCCGTGCTGCCTGCAGGCGCCGTCTGTGAGGTGGCCGAGCAAGAGGGTTCTGCCGCCAGGCAGGGCTACTCGGTGGACACCGAGCTCTCTGGGGGGAAGGTGACTATCGTCACGGGCGAGGACACTGCCGTGACCGCGACCAACACCTACACCCAGGACACGGGAACCTTCTCCGTGACCAAGGAGGTTGCCGGTGACGGGGACTTCGGGGGCGCCACCTACTCCGTGGCCTATGAGTGCACGCTGCCTGACGGCTCCACGAGCTCGGACACGCTCGGTGTCGCTGGCGGCGGCACTGTCAACGGTCCGAGCCTGCCGGTGGGGACCCAGTGCGTCGTGAATGAGGAGGACGCCTCCCGGGCTGGCTACGCCCTGGCCACCAGTACGACCGTGGACGGTGAGCAGGGCTCGTCCCTGACCATCGCTAAGGACGTTACCCGTGCGGTTGTCGTCACCAACACCTACACCCAGCAGACTGGTGGCTTCGAGGTCGCCAAGACGGTGGACGGCGACGCCTCTGCTGGGGCGCCGGAGCAGTTCGTCTTCGGCTACACCTGCACCACGGATGACGGCTCGGACCCCTCCGGTGAGGTGGTTGTCAGGGCTGGGGAGTCCGCGCACGTGGAGGTACCCGTGGGTGAGTGCGTCGTCACCGAGCGTGACGCCTCGGTGAGCGGGGCCGACCTGACTACAGCCATGACCGTGGACGGCCAGGCTGCTGAGGCCCAGGCCGACCAGGCCACAGTCACAGTGACCGAGGGCTCTGCTGTCGCGGTGGAGGTCACTAACACCTACACCGCACACCGGGGTACCTTCTCGGTGGCCAAGACCACCGAGGGGCTCGTCGAGGGCACCGGGCTGGGTGAGCGGGAGTTCTCCTTCTCCTATACCTGCGCCGACGGCTCGCAGGGCACGCTGAGCGCCAAGGCCGACGGCCAGGCGGTCCAGGCCGAGCAGAGCTTCGCGGTGGGCACTGAGTGCACCGTTACCGAGAACGCTGGTTCCGCCCAGATTGAGGGCTACGACCTGACCGTGCCTGAGGACCAGACGGTATCGATCACGGAGCAGGACCAGGTGGCGGCTACGTCCTTCACCAACACCTACACCCCTCAGACCGGTAGCTTTACGGTGTCCAAGGCTGCCACCGGTGCTGACGAGGCTGAGGGTCTGGAGGGCAAGGAGTTCTCCTTCTCCTACATCTGTGACGATGGTACTGAGGGCACGCTGGTGGCCAAGGCTGACGGCCAGGCTGTGGACGCCGAGGCCGACGTGGTCCTGGGCAGCGAGTGCACGGTCTCCGAGGACACCGACGCCGCGGCGATTGAGGGTTACGACCTGGATGAGCCGGAGGCCCAGAAGGTGACCGTGGATTCCAAGGACACGCCTGGTGTGATCAACGTGACCAACGCCTACACCAAGCAGGCGGAGCCGGAGCCGGAACCCAGTCCAAGCCCCAGCGAGGGGCCTGCGGGTGAGCCGAGTCCTTCGGCTGGTGCGAGTGAGGAGCCGGCTGCCCCACCGGCCACGACCACTCCGAGTGAGGCCTCTGAGGGGCCTGCGGGTGAGCCGAGTCCTTCGGCTGGTGCGAGTGAGGAGTCGGCTGCCCCACCGGCCACGACCACTCCGAGTGAGGCCTCTGAGGGGCCTGCGGGTGAGCCGAGTCCTTCGGCTGGTGCCAGTGAGGAGTCGGCTGCCCCACCGGCCACGACCACTCCCTCGGAGGCGTTGGCTGGCCAGGACGGCTCGTCAGCCTCGTCCAGCCCGAGCCCCTCAACAGCGGCGGGTGGCGCAGCTACCGGCTCGGCTCCCCCCAAGACCGCCTCAACAGCCCCTTCCACGGGGTCCCTGGCCAGGACCGGTGTCACGATCCTGCTGCCGATTGCCATCGCCCTGGCAGCGATCGCCGGAGGGGTCGCGCTCCTGCGCCGTCGCCGGTTGTGATGCCTGTCCTGTAAGGGCGCCTGCGCGAGCACTCGCGGGCCCAGAACCGTGACCCAGATACTCTGGCAATAGTTCTGAACCCCACGGGAAGGGGCCGCTCACCTGTCACTGGTGAGCGGCCCCTTCCCGTCTTTGTGCTGCCACGTCTCGCGCTGTTGCAGTCGGCACAGGGGGCCTCGCACAGGGGGCCTTGCAGGGCCAGCATGGGGTCTTGCGCGGCGCCGTCTGCGCTGGGAGCCTTAGGTGTGTCCACGGGCAGCAGGTACCGGCAGGACGTACGGTTAAAGTGGTTAAAGGAGACCCAGACATGGAGTACACGGCCCTCGGCGCCACGGACATCACCATCCCCAGGCTGTGCATCGGCGGCATGAGTTTCGGGGAGGTTTTCCCCGACACCCACCAGTGGGTCATCGACCAGCCCGCCACCCAGGAGGTCATCGCCCGGGCGCTGGAACTCGGTGTTAATTTTATCGACACCGCGAACGTCTACGCCCGGGGTACCAGTGAGACCTTCATCGGGCAGTCGCTGCGCAACCTCGGCGTCGCTCGTGAGGACGTGGTGCTGGCCTCCAAGGTCTACTTCAACGAGGGGCACCTCTCGCGCGAGGCCATCGAGCGTGAGATCACCGGCACCCTGGAGCGCCTGGGCACTGACTACCTCGACCTTTACATCATCCACCGCTTCGACTATGACACCCCCGTTGAGGAGACTATGGAGGCTCTCCACCGGCTTGTTGCCGACGGCCGTGTGAGGGCGCTGGGTGCCTCGGCCATGTACGGCTACCAGCTTCACACCATGCAGGTGGTGGCCGACGCCAACGGGTGGACCCGGTTCTCCAGTATGCAGAACCACTACAACCTGCTCTACCGGGAGGACGAGCGCGAGCTCATTCCCGTGTGCCGCCAGTACGGGATGTCGCTCACCCCGTACAGCCCGCTGGCCTCCGGCCACCTGACCCGCCCGACCTGGGACTCCGACTCGGTGCGCTCCACCACGGATGCTGTCATGCGCAGCAAGTACGACCGCGGGCGCGAGATGGACATGCCGATCGTCACCCGGGTGGCCGAGGTGGCGCAGCGTCGCGAGGTGCCCATGGCCGACGTCGCCCTGGCCTGGCACAGGGCCAGGGGCGTGGCCGCGCCGGTGGTCGGCTGCTCAAAGCCGAGCCGGGTCGATGACGCCGTGCGCGCCTTAGAGCTGCAGCTCAGCGAGGAGGATGTGGCCTACCTGGAGGAGCCCTACCAGGCCCACGAGCTCGTCGGCCTCATTCCGCACGGGGCCTGAGCCGAACGTCGCGCTGCCCGCCACCAGCCTCCTCGACGGGCCTGTGCCCCGCAGGCTCGTCTACAGGTCCATGGGAGCGGCGAAGGTGCGGAACTCGCCCCGCTCGGTGTGCAGTTCCCAGAGCCGCTGGGCCAGGGCGTCCGGCTCGTGGGAGGGCTCGCCGCCCCCGATCCCGCGAGGGATGATGAGCTGGGCCACGTGGATCCCCTCGGGGGCGAGTGCGTCGTGGAGGAGCTGGCCGTAGGCGCTCTCCCCGGCAAAGGCCACCGAGGTGCCCGTGACCCGGGAGCCCGGGCGTACGGCGGAGCCTCCGTTGACGAGCAGGATCGTGCCGCGTCCGAGCTCGCGCATACCCGGCAGCACCTGGCCCACCGCACTGACAGGCCCGTAGATGGACATCTCGACGGGTCCCACGAGGTCCGCGGCGGTAGTCTCCAGGACGGGCTTCATGAACTCGCGCGCGGGTACAGGGCTCCACTGGAGCACCTCAATGGGGCCAAGATCGCTGGCAGCGTCGGCCAGTGCCTGGGTCAGGGCAGCGCGGTCACGGCCGTCGGCGCTGTAGCCACGGGCGGTAACGCCCTCGGCACCCAGGGCGGCGACCCGCTCGTCCAGGTGGCTGCGGCTGCGGGAGACAAGGGCGACGTCGAAGCCCTCGCGGCCGAAGTGGCGGGCGACGGCGTGGCCCAGCCCCGGGCCGCCTCCGATGATGGCAATGGTGGTCATGGCGGTGTCCTCCCGGTTGCTGGTGCATTTGACGGTTCTAGGTCACTGCTGGTCCGCCGCTGGTGTGCGGACAGCTGGTGCGGGAAGCCTATGCGGGCGTTCGGCAGACTGGGAGTCACTGCGGGTACCTCCCTGGTGGTCTTTGGCGCGCGAAGGACAGCGCGAGGCTTTTCCGGTCCCGGTCGCGGTGCGCGGTTCTGTCTGGCGCGCGAGCGACGGGGCGGGCTTCAGCCGGTCGAGGCCGTTCGGTGCTGCGTTCCAGCGGGCAGCTCCCCGGTGGGCAGGTGCTGCCCGAAGGGCTGCGAGACGGCGGGCTGCTGTCTCTGTCCTGACGCGGGCGGGTGGGCGCTGGGGGAGGGCTGTGTGGTGGCCCGTGGGCTGGCTGGTGGTGCGCACCTTTCAGGTGAGAAGGTCTCTAGGAATGGGAGGAGAGAGTTGAGAGATATCCACTAAGGTGTCGAAACGGTTTCAAAGCTTTCGGGAATGTCTCAACTTTCTCGTTGAGGTAGCGGCTGGGTAACTTTTTTGGGGGTGGACTGGGATGAGTGGCCGTCAGGAGGTTCGGAGGAGTTCTGGGCCTGTACGCTGTGTAGTCTGCTTGCAGAGTTGACCATCCCATCCCCTAGCGAAGAGGATCTGTCTATGCTGGTCTTTAGTGGCCGTGGGGCATCTGCGCCCGGTTTGCGGCTGAGGGTCGCCTGTCTGGCGCTCCTGGCCCTGTTCCTTGGCCTTCTGTCGCCCCTGCCGGCTCACGCCGATGTCAACCAAGGGATCGAGGTCAAGGATCTCACCTTGACCAAGTCTGACCGTAACGGCAACGACTCCGCAGGCGCGCTGACGACGCAGGACGTGGCCAAGCTGACCTACTCCTGGGACGCTACCGGAACCACTGTGAACCCGGGGGACTCCTTCTCCGTCAACCTGGGCAACTACTTCAGGAACCTGGAGAGCCCCAAGACGGTACCAATGACCCTGCCCTACAACGGCACGCAGACCGAGATCGGCTCGTGCTCCCTGACTGAGAAGGAGATTGAGTGCACCTTCTCTGATAGCGTCACTGACCTCAAGAACGCAGGGTTCACGAACTTCAGGGGCTCAGGAGAGGCGCTGCTCCTCGTCACGCGGACCACCACCGCGGAGGAGGTGGACATGACGGTCAACGGAAGCCAGACGGTGAGCGTGGACCTGCCCGGCACCGGGGGCATCTCGGGAGTCCCGGAGGTGGTCTACACCCCCTTCAAGTTCACGAAGATGTCCTCGGTTATCGCCTCGTCATCCTCCTCTATGATCTGGGAGGTCAACTTCGGCTCGGACTACATCAAGGAACAGCTTGCCGGGGGCGATAGCCCCATCGAGGCTGATGGCACCACCCGTCAGACCATTACCGTTACTGACACCCTCGGCGCCGGGATGGCCTTCAACCCCGACATGAGCAAGTGGTTCTTCATGGTGCGTAACAGCGCCGCCGAGCCCAGCCTGCCGGGTGTCAACGTTACTAACGCGGCGGGTACGGACCTGAGCACGACGTACGGTGACTTCGACATGGCGGTGTCCATTGAGGGCCAGGTCGCCACTATCACAGTCACTGGGCCCTTCGCCGCCCAGACCAACTACAAGATCTCCTACCCGGTGACCTTTACCTCCCAGTCGGGTACGGCCATCGCCGGGGTGCAGTACGGCAACTCGGCCTCCCTCAACGACTCCGGGGCGCAGGGCGAGTTCACGCGCAGCTACACCGACTCCTTCAAGGTGATCGTGGAGATGGAGGCCGGCTTTGGCGGGTTTGAGATCCTCAAGACGCTGTCCGGTTCTGGTGTGGACGCTGTTGATGTGGCCAGCACGACCCTGCCGGTGACAGTCGAGTACACCCTTCCTGGCCCGGCCAGCTCGTATGAGGGCTGGCAGGCTCCCGGCACGCTGAGTGACGACGGGGTGAGCGGGACCACCACCATGCCGGTGAGCATCGGGCGGACCAACACCTACCCGGCAACCTTCCCCCAGGGCACTGTCATCACCCTGTCGGAGGACACCTCCAAGGCGTCCCCCGCTCCCGAGGGCTTCACCTGGGGCGAGCCGGTCTTCACCGTCGGTCAGACCGAGACCAACAGGCTGACTATTGCTGACCAGACATCCACCCGGGTCACCTTGAACAACGTGGCCGAGGTTGTTACGGCCTCGGGTACCTTCCAGGTTGTCAAGGAGGTCTCTGGGCTGGAGGAGGCCGAGGGCGGCGCGCAGAGGGAGTTCACCTTCTCCTACACCTGCTCTGACGGCCAGACGGGTAGCGTGACTGCCACGGGTGATGGTCAGCCTGCGCAGGTTGACCAGACCTTTGAGGCGGGTACGACCTGTGAGGTCAGTGAGGACGTTGACGACGCCCAGGTAGACGGCTACGTGCTGGTTGCCTCTGAGCCGCAGACGGTGACAATCTCGGAGTCCACCGAGGAGGAGCCTGCCGTCACGGCGTCCTTCACCAACACCTACACGCGGGAGACGGGCTCGTTCTCGGTGGCCAAGATCGTCGAGGGAGGGCCCGAGGGTACGGATCAGACCTCCTTCGCCATCAGCTACACCTGTGAGGACGGTACGCAGGGGACGTTGAGCGTCCCCGGTGACGGCACCGAGGTGGAGTCGCCCCAGCTTCCTGCCGGGGCCACGTGCACCCTGGAGGAGGATGCCGACTCCGCGGCCCGGGAGGGCTACTCGGTCGTCACCTCGTTCTCCCCGGAGACGGTGACCATCACCAAGGACAAGGTCGTTGCCGTCACGGTGACCAACACCTACACGCGGGAGACGGGCTCGTTCTCGGTAGTCAAGGATGTCAAGGGTGACTACTCTCCGACGTCCTCCGACTCGGTGAAGGTGTCCTACACCTGTGACGACGCCGACTCCGCCTCGGGCACCCTGGACGTCGCGATGGACGGGACGCCGACCAGTGGGCCGAGCCTGCCCACGGGGACCACGTGCACCCTGAAGGAGGATGCCAACTCTGCCGCCCGGGAGGGCTACGCGGTGGCCACGGCCTACTCCGACACCACGGTGAGCGTGGTCCAGGGCTCCACGCCCTCGGTGACGGTGACCAACACCTACACGCGTCTTAAGGGTGGCTTCACCATCTCCAAGACGGTGGAGGGTGACGGTGCCTCCCTGGCTCCTGAAGAGTTCACCTTTACCTACACCTGTACCGATGAGGTAACCGGTGAGGCTGGGGAGTCGGTGGAGGTGACGGTCAAGGCCGGCGAGACTGTGGAGGTCTCTGAGGTGGTGAGCGGATCGTGCACGGTCAGTGAGAAGGAGGCCCCGGTAGAGGGGGCCTCGCTGACCACCCGGCTGGCTGTCAACGGCCAGGACGTCGACGGTGGGGAGGCGACCTTCGACGTCACTGGCGGTGAGGACACCGCCGTTGCCGTGTCCGCCACCAACACCTACACCCTGGAGCGTGGCACCTTCAACCTGTCCAAGACGGTGGAGGGCGACGGTTCTGAGGACATCAGCAAGAAGTCCTTCGTCTTCGACTACACCTGCAGCTCCCAGGCTGAGGGCGAGGTGACTGGTGAGCTGACGGTCGCGGGTGACGGCTCTGCCACCGAGTCCGGTCTCCAGCTGCCTGTGGGCGCCGAGTGCACGGTGACAGAGAGGGCCTCCTCGGCCCAGGTTGAGGGCTACGACGTTGCCGTCCCGCAGGCGCAGCAGCTGACTATCGAGGCTGCCGACGACGGCCAGGACCCCACGACCCTGTCGTTCACCAACACCTACACCGAGATTCCGCCGTCTGAGGACCCGACGCCCTCGCCGAGCCCGACGCCGTCTGAGGACCCGACGCCCTCGCCGGGGCCGTCAGGGTCTGAGTCCCCGCAGCCGGGTGGGACGACACCCACGACGGACCCCTCGCCGGGGCCGTCAGGGTCTGAGTCCCCGCAGCCGGGTGGCTCGGGTGTGCCGGAGCCGACCTCCTCGGGCGCGGCGGTGGACCAGGGCCCGTCCCTGGCCCGGACAGGGGCGAGCGTCCTGGTGCCGCTTGTCATAGCCCTGGCCGCCATCATCGGTGGTGTTGTCCTGGTGCGCCGCCGCAAGGCCTGAGCTGCACACCAGTGCGCGGTGGCTCTTAGAAGTGCCGGGCACTGATCACGGGGGAGGGGTCCTGGGCCATGTTCACCATGGCGCAGGACCCCTCCCCCTCCCGTGTCGTAGGACTGCGGCAAGCCGAGCTGGGGCGATTTGTGGCTTGTCTGTAACATCGCGCCGTGCACAGACCCTCTCCCTCCGTTATGACCAGCAGCACCACGAACGCCGCCTCCAGATCCGCCACGAGCACAGGCTCCTCCCGGCTCCTGGCGGTAGCCGCCGCGGGGGTGCTGACACTTGTGCTGGGTGCCTGCCAGCCCGGCTCCTCCCAGGCCCCAGACCGCACCCTGGCTGCTCAGCCCAGTCCCACTGCGGCTGCGGCGTATGCGACCGGGGCGCAGGAGAGCACGGAGGAGATCCCCCTGGGCGTCCCTGCCGAGCCCACGCAGGCCCCCAGCAGCCCCGAGCAGGCCACACCCACAGCCTCCCCTGAGAGCTCTGCCGTCCCGTCCTCCCCTGAGGTGCCGCAGACCTCTGATGTCCCAGCCTCTTCCTCCCTGGAGGAGTACCTGGCCGCCCAGTCCCTTACCGAGGCCCAGGCCAGTGGGCAGGTCCAGGTCGTCTCCTCCCTCCAGGAGGCTCGCGACACGGGTGCCACTGCTGCGCACATCGTCGTCTCCGACGGCACCTCCCACATCCACTTCCAGCAGGACCGCACCCAGGGGGCCGATGCCACTGCGACCATCGGTGGACGGGCTTACGGGGCGGTCTTCACTGACGTCGTCCCTCTCCTGGCCTTCGACGTGAGCGGGGACGCCACGCAGGTGCTCACCGACGCGGTAGCCAAGGCGGCTGAACGGGGCACAGGGGTGCGTCTGAGCCCCACCCAGGCCTACCCCCTCACCGCATCCCTGCGGATTCCCGACGAGGTGCCCTTCCTCGACGGCGCCGGTGCCACCCTCGACGTGAGTATCGCGGGGGCCACGCAGGCTAAGCCTGGCAGCGCCATCAGCCTGGCGGCCGGGTCGAGCGGAACTACCGTGACAGGCATGACCCTGGACCTGGGCGACTCCCCGTACACCATCGGTGTCCAGGGCGACGCCCTGAGCGACTCCACCATCAGCGGTATCACCATGACCGGTGTGACCTTCCGAGGCATCCAGCTCGCCGCGGGCTCGGGCCCGATGACCGGGGTGCGCATCACCGACAACAGGATCGACAATGTCGAGGGAACGACGGACACAAAGGGGGTGGCCTACTCGCTGCTGGTCACCACCGCGGTTGACGACCCCGATACCCGCTTCGTCGGCAGTGCCAGCCCCATCTGGGAGCGCTACGTCACAGACGGCACCGTGAGCCCCAACCGGTACGACAACTCGGGCCTGACAATCTCGGGCAACACCATCGTCGGGGGGTACTACGGCATCGGGCTGTCGGGTGTCACTGACAGCGTCGTATCCCACAACTCCGTGAGCACCACCATGCGCTCCATCTCTATGCAGAACAACTGCTCGAATAACCGGGTGGAGTCCAACACCCTGACCAACAGTCGTTCCTCGGCGGTGCACCTGGCCTACGGCTCCGAAGGCAACACTGTTCACGGTAACACCGTCTCCTCCGACCGGGCCACCGGCCAGGGCCTCCTCCAGGCCTACCAGGGCAGCAGGAGCAACACCTTCAGCGACAACACCGTCACCCTCTCGGGGGACTCGGCTCCTGCGTGGGTGCTCTACGTCGGCCCCGACTCCAGCGGCACCATCTTTACCGGCAACACCGTGACAGGCCGCGCCACGAAGGCGCTCATCGGCATCGAGTCGATCTGGGACGGGCGCTCAGCTGACGGCTCTGCGGCCTCATACATGGCCAGTGGCTCTATTCCTAGCCCTGTGGACGGCTCCGCCGTGACCTACAACGGTGGGCGTGGCGCGCTGGACCAGGTGGCGGTTACTGGCAACGTCCTGACCCCTGGCGACGCGGGAGTCCCCGTTGTCTACGTGGGTGCTGAGGTGTCGGCGGGCCCTGACCAGAAGCAGGCCTTCATCGGCAGCATTACCAACCTCAACGTCAGCGGCAACCAGGTCGTCGGTGTGGATGCCCCTGAGCTGGTCGCCACTCACACCGGCTCCCTGCCCGGGGTCGGGACGGCCTCGATCACCGGCGACACCTCCGTGGGATCCGTCCAGGTCGGCTGACACCGCCGGGCTCCGGCCCTGCGGTGGTCCGCCTCCACGTCATCCGGTCTGAGCGCCAGCGGCGGCCTGCCCCGTCGTCTGGGCCGAGGATGGAGAGCGCAGGGACAGTGCAGGCCTCTGTCTGCGGTGCGGAGCTGGCGTGAGGATCCCTTGAGAGGGAGAGCCCTCCGCCAGGTGCTCGTGACGCCGCCGTCCCCCAGCCCCTAGACTCGCGGCCGTGCGCCTGACTGCCCTCCTGCCCCCGCTGCTCGACGACCCCCTCATCGGCCGCACCGTGCGCCAGGCGGGCTTGCCGACCCGCACCGACCGCAGCGTCGTCGTGGCTCCCGGCGCCCGCCCCGCCGTCCTGGCCGCTATGGCGCTGGGGGAGGACGGCGTGGCCGCAGCGGTCGGGCAGCCGCTGCCCGCAGGATCCGCTGGCGCGGACTCTGCCCACACGTACCCGGAACCTGGCCCGGCTGACGCCACCTACCCAGCCAGCGGCACCCCCCTGCTCGTGGTGACCGCCACCGGGCGTGAGGCTGACGAGACGGCCGCCGCCCTGCGCAGCTACCTGCCCGACGACGACGTCGCCGTCTTCCCAGCCTGGGAGACGCTGCCCCACGAGCGGCTCTCCCCTCGCTCGGACACCGTGGCCCGTCGCCTGGCCGTTCTGCGTCGTCTAGCCCATCCCGAGGACGCCCAGTCTGCCGCGACCGCTGGGGCGGCCGGGCACAGCGGGTGCGGCCCCGTCCGGGTCCTGGTGGTCCCGGTGCGCGCGCTCCTGGCTCCCGTGATCGCCGGCCTGGGCGAGCTAGAGCCGGTACGCCTGGCACCTGGGCTGACCACTAGCCTGGAAGACGTGGCCACGCGCCTGGAGGCGGCTGCCTACACCCGCGTAGACATGGTGGAGGCCCGTGGCCAATACGCGGTGCGCGGCGGAATCCTGGACCTGTTCCCGCCTACGGAGCCCCGCCCGGTGCGCGTGGACTTCTTCGGCGACGAGGTCGAGGAGGTCTCCTCCTTCGCTGTGGCCGACCAGCGCACCATCGAGGCGCTGCCCTCGGTGACCGCCACGGCCTGCCGCGAGCTTGTCCTGACCCCGCAGGTGCGTCAGCGCGCCCACGACCTGCTCGGCTCCGTGCCCGGGGCCGCCGACATGCTGGACAAGATCGCTCAGGGGATCGCGGTGGAGGGCATGGAGTCGCTGGCCCCGGTTCTGGTGGACCGGATGGTCCCCCTGCTGGAGCTGGTGGGGGACCGGCTGATCGTCCTGCTGGAGCCTGAGCGGATCCGTAAGCGGGCAGAGGACCTGGTGGCCACCACCAGCGAGTTCCTGGCCGCCGCCTGGACCTCGGCCGCCTCTGGTGGCACCGTACCGGTGGACCTGTCTGCTGCGGCCTTCGCCCGCCTGGGTGAGGCCCGTGCCCTGGCCCTGGAGTCCAACCTGGGGTGGTGGGCGCTTACCTCCTTGCCGTCGGGTCCCGACGACGAGCAGCTGGCGCTGGCTGACCCCCGCTCCTACCGGGGAGAACTGGGCGCGGCGGTCAAGGACCTCGGCGAGATGGCCAGGCAGGGCTGGAGCGTCGTGGTGGCGACTGACGGCCCGGGGCCGGGGCGCCGCATGGCCCAGCTGCTGGCCGACGGCGACGTTCCCGCCCGTATCGTCACCCACCTCACCCAGCCTGAGGAGCTGGGATGGGGAAACACGGGCGAGGACGGTATCGGCGACGGCGTCGTGAGGGTCACCCAGGCCAGCGCCGGGCACGGCTTCCTGGCCAAGGGGCCGCGCCTGGCCCTCGTGGCTGAGTCCGACCTGACCGGGCGGGCACCTGCCGCCGTGAGCCAGCGACGTACCCTGCCCGCGCGGCGTGCGCGGCGCAGCGTGGACCCCCTGTCCCTGCACCCCGGAGACCTGGTGGTCCACGCTCAGCACGGCGTGGGGCGCTTTGTCGAGCTGACCCGCCGAGGCGTGGGCGCCGGCAGGGCAGGCAAGACCGCAGCCAGCCGGGAGTACCTCGTCATCGAGTACGCCTCCACCCGCCGTGGCCAGCCCGGTGACCGCCTCCTGGTACCCACCGACGCCCTGGACCAGGTCACCAAGTACGTGGGCGGGGACAGCCCGGCGCTCAACAAGATGGGGGGTGCGGACTGGCAGAGGACCAAGTCGCGTGCTCGCAGGGCGGTGCGTGAGATCGCCGGTGAGCTGGTGCGCCTCTACGCCGCCCGCTCGGCCACGACGGGTCACGCCTTCTCCCCTGACACCCCCTGGCAGGCCGAGCTGGAGGAGGCCTTCGCCTACACCGAGACCCCCGACCAGCTGGCTGCTATCGAGGACGTCAAGGCGGATATGGAGAGGACCCAGCCCATGGACCGCCTCGTGTGTGGCGACGTGGGCTACGGCAAGACCGAGATCGCCGTGCGCGCCGCCTTCAAGGCCGTCCAGGACGGCAAGCAGGTGGCCGTCCTGGTCCCGACCACTCTTCTGGTCAGCCAGCACGCGGAGACCTTCACCGAGCGCTACGCGGGCTTCCCGGTCACGGTCAGCCAGCTCTCCCGTTTCCAGGACGCGGACGACTCCAAGAAGGTGCTGGAGGGCCTGGCCTCGGGCTCGGTCGACGTGGTGATCGGCACCCACCGTCTCATCACCGGCCAGGTGCGCTTCAAGGACCTGGGCCTGGTCATCATCGACGAGGAGCAGCGCTTCGGTGTGGAGCACAAGGAGACCCTCAAGGCGTTGCGCACTGACGTCGACGTGCTGTCCATGTCCGCCACGCCCATCCCGCGCACCCTGGAGATGGCCGTCACCGGCCTGCGGGAGATGTCTACCCTGGCCACGCCGCCGGAGGACCGCCACCCCATCCTCACCTACGTGGGCCGTTACGAGACCAGGCAGGTCAGCGCCGCGATCCGTCGTGAGCTCCTGCGCGACGGCCAGGTGTTCTTCGTCCACAACCGGGTAGAGGACATTGACGCCACCGCCGCCCGGCTGGCAGAGCTCGTTCCTGAGGCGCGCGTTGCCACCGCTCACGGCCAGATGGGGGAGCAGCGCCTGGAGCGCGTTATCGACTCCTTCTGGCGTAAGGAGATCGACGTGCTGGTGTGCACCACCATCGTCGAGACCGGTCTGGATGTCACCAACGCCAACACGCTCATCGTGGACCGTGCTGACCGCATGGGCCTGTCCCAGCTCCACCAGCTGCGTGGGCGGGTGGGCCGGGGCCGGGAGAGGGCCTACGCCTACTTCCTCTACCCTTCCGACAAGCCCCTGACCGAGACCGCCCTGGAGCGGCTACGCACCATCGCCTCCAACACTGACCTGGGGGCGGGGATGCAGGTGGCCATGAAGGACCTGGAGATCCGGGGTGCGGGCAACCTCCTGGGAGGGGAGCAGTCCGGGCACGTCGCCGGAGTGGGCTTTGACCTGTACGTGCGTATGGTTGCTGATGCCGTGTCCGCCCACAAGAAGTCCCTGGGTACCCGGACTGGGAGCGGTCCTGGCCCGGGTTCCGCCGACGTCGGCGGGGACGCCGAGGAGACCGAGGAGACTGAGCTGCGGGTGGAGCTACCTGTGGACGCGACGGTCCCGGAGGACTACATCCCCCATGAGCGGCTGCGGCTGGAGGCCTACACCAAGTTCGCCGCCGCCCGCTCCGCCGCCGAGGTGGAGGAGGTCGTCGAGGAGCTGACCGACCGCTACGGGCCGGTGCCCGAGCCCACGCGGCTCCTGGCGGCGCTGGCCCGGCTGCGTGCCCTGGCTGCCCGGCTCGGGGTCACCGAGATCGTCGCCCAGGGAAAGTCGGTACGGTTTGCCCCGGTCAACCTCAACGACTCCGGGCGCACGCGGGTGGCCCGCCTCTACCCGGGCACCGTTGTCAAGCCTGCCACGCGCACGATTGTCGTTCCTGCCCCGGGAGCCTCGGCCCGCATGGGATCGAGCGCGGTCGGTGGGGAGGAGCTGCTGTCCTGGGCAGAGGTGCTGCTGCACGCCGTCGTTGAGGGTGACGACTCCTACGAGGTGGAGGCCACCCGGTACCGGCGCCGTTGAGCGGGAGGGGCGGCTGGACCTGGCTGTCTCTGCGGCCCGATGGTGGTATGGGGCTGGAGTCGATCCTGGTCCTGGGTGCCGCCGGAGGGTCCGTGTCCGGCTCGCCTCGGCTCGGTATCCGGCATCGGAGCACGGCTCACCTCCCGCCCAAAGCTGCATTACGATGACAATCACGGTTGTATGACGGCGGTAGTTTTGGCTTCTGGTCGCGAGGTCGACGACGCCTGTGCCCGTCCCAGACTGGAGCACCATGAGGATCTCGTCCTTCCGGCCCGCCTTCCGCCACCGTACGGTGGTTCGGGGCGTCACGGCCTCCCTGGCGGTGCTGGCTCTCCTGCTCACCATGCTCACCGCCCTGACCACTCCGGCGCGTGCGGCCCAGAACCCTGACATCGACGTCACTGTCACCTCCCTGGACAAGTCTGACGCCAACGGCATCGTCCAGTCGGGCTTCCTGCGGGTGGGCGACGTCGCCAAGCTGGCCTTCACCTGGGATGCGGGCGATACCGACGTCAGCAGCGGGGACTACTTCAGCATCGACCTAGGGGACGCCTTCAGGAACCGCGAGTACCCCAGGACCAACCCGATGACGGTGACGGTGGGTGGACAGCAGGTCACCATCGGCTCCTGCCAGCTTCAGGAACGCACCATCACCTGCACCTTCAACGACGAGGTCGAGACCGTCAAGGAGCAGGGCGGCTCCCTCCTGCGGGGTTCCGGGGAGGCCCTGCTCATCGCCGCCCAGGTCGTAGAGGCTGAGACCGCCGACATGGATCTCAACGGCACCACCACTGCCGTGGACCTGCCCGGGACGGGAGGCATCCTGCCGCAGGCGCAGCCCACCTACCGTCCGGCGACCTTCTCCAAGGTGGCTACGCCCCTGGCGGCAACCTCCACCACCGTGCCCTGGAGCATCACGATAGGCACCACCCACCTGGAGTCGATCCTGCCCGGCTTCGTCGCTGACGGGACCACTGAGTCCACCGTGGTCCTCACTGAGGAGGCCGGTCCGGGCCAGACCTTCGTGACTAACCTGAACAGCTGGGTCTTCCGCCGGGCCTCCTCCGCGGAGTCGGCGACCTCCCTCAACCTGGTCAACGCTGCGGGCCGGGTCTACAACTCGCCGGGTGAGGACTTCACCTACACCGTCGAGTTCAACGACGACGCCACCGTGGCCACCATGACCATCACCGGCATCTTCGAGCCGGACACGAACTACAGCGTCAACGCTCCCGGCGGCATCAACAGCGGAACGGCCGTAGAGGGCGTAATCTACCGCAACTCTGTCACCCTGGAGGGCGCTGACGTTACCGCCAGTGCCGAGCGCTACTACACCGACTCCTTCAAGATCGCCGTCGAGCTGGCCAATGGCTTCGGCGGCTTCGAGATCACCAAGTACCTGGACGGTCAGGCCCTCGACGAGATTGCCGCTGGCACCACCTTTGACGTGGACGTGGCCTACACCCTGTCCCAGGCCGCCAGCGAGTACACCGGCTGGACCCCGCCAGGCACCCTGGCCGATGACGGCCTCACCGGCACCACCACCCTGACGGTGACCATGGGGAAGGTGACAGTCTACCCGGGCTCCTTCCCCGCAGGGACCCAGATCACCCTCACTGAGGACCCGGCTACCGCCTCCCCGGACGCCTCCGCCTACCAGTAGGGCGACCCGGTGCTGCGGATCGGCAACCGGGTGACAGACACCTTCACCGTGGGCAACCGGACCTCCACGGCGCTGGGCCTGACCAACACCGCAGACTACAAGCCGGGCACCCTGGCCGTGACCAAGACCGTCACCGGCCTGGAGGCGGCCGCCCCCAGGACCTACTCCTACACCTACACCTGCGGGGAGGTTACGGGAACCATCAGCAACGTCCCCGGTGACGGGACCCCTGTCGAGGCGGGTGCTACCATCCCTGCGGGCACGGAGTGCACCGTGACCGAGGACGTGGACGCCGCAGCCATGGACGGCTATGACCTGGCAGCTCCCGACCCGGTGACCGTGACGGTCGTCCCCTCCGAGGAGGCGGTAACCGAGGCGGCCTTCACCAACAGCTACACCCGCCACACCGGGACCTTCTCCGTGGCCAAGCAGGTCGGCCCTGAGGACGTCCCCTTCCTGGCAGACACCTTCGACGTCGACTACACCTGCACCCAGCCCGAGGGGACGGAGGTCTCCGGCACCCTGCAGGTCACCGGCGGTGCTCCCGCCGTCAACGGTCCCACCCTGCCGGTAGGGACCACCTGCAGCGTCAGCGAGCCGGAGGAGACCACTCAGCGTGACGGCTACAACGTCTCCACCCTTATCAGGGTTGACGGCACCGAGGGCTCCCGGCTGACGATCACCAGGGACACCACCTCCGAGGTCAGCGTCGTCAACGCCTACACGGCATTGACTGGCGGGTTCCAGATCTCCAAGGAGGTCACCGGTGACGGTGCTGGCCTGGCTGACTCCCAGACCTACGTCTTCACCTACACCTGCACCGGGGTCAACGGAACCACGACCACGGACACGGTCGAGCTGGTCTCCGGTGCCACCACCGCGGTTACTGACGTGCCGGTGGGCAGTTGCACCGTGAACGAGGCCGACGCCTCCGTGGACGGAGCGGACCTCACCACCACCTGGAGCGTGGACGGGGAGGAGACTGACGGCGAGGTTACCTTCGACGTCGCCGACGGGGCCACCGCAGTGGTCCAGGCCACCAACGACTACACGGTGCACCGTGGAGGCTTCTCCGTGGCCAAGGAGGTCACCGGTGCTGAGGAGGCCGACCTGTCCGCCAAGGAGTTCGGCGTCACCTACACCTGCACGGACGGCAGCACGGGCGTGCTCGCGGTCGGGGCGGACGGGCAGTCCGTCTCCGGCCCGCAGGTGCCGGTGGGCACCGAGTGCACTGTCAGCGAGGACCTCGCGTCGGCCTCCCTGGCCGGGTACACCCTGACTGCTCCGGAGGACCAGGCAGTCACGGTGGAGGCCCGCGGCCAGGAGACGGCGTTGACCCTGAGTAACGCCTACACCCGCCAGACGGGCTCCTTCGCGGTGAGCAAGACCGTGGACGGGGACGGGGCTGCGCGGGCGCCGCAGAGCTTCTCCTTCGCCTACACCTGCACCGGCGTCGACGGGACCACGACCACCGGCACGGTGCCCGCCGCCGACGCCGACAGCGCCGTTGTCACCGACGTGCCAGTGGGCCGCTGCACGATCAGCGAGGAGGATGCCTCCGTGGAGGGGACGGACCTGCTCACGCAGACGGTCGTGGACGGAGACCCGGTTATCACGGAGGAGGCCTCCCTCACCGTTACCGACGGCGGCATGGTGGCTGTCGTGGTCACCAACACCTACACCCTGCACCGAGGCTCCTTCTCCGTGACCAAGGTCGTCGAGGGGCTGGAGGACGACTCTGAGGACGCTGGGGACCCCGACGCGCAGGCCGCGCCCAGGGACTATCTCTTCACCTACACCTGCACCCTTCCCGAGGACGCCGCTGACGCCGAGGGCGGTGCTGATGGGGGAGTAGTCAGCGACCAGGTCACCGTGCCTGCGGGCATGACGGTGACCAGCCCAGCCCTGCCGGTGGGCACGGAGTGCACGGTGTCTGAGGACGCCGAGGCTGCTGCGGTCGATGGCTACGCCCTGGAGCCTGCGGAGGACCAGGCCGTCACAGTCAGCACCCAGGACACTGTGGAGGAGATGACCTTCACCAACACCTACACCCGCGAGGTCGAGCCGACGCCGCTGCCCAGCGAGAGCCCGGCACCGCAGCCCAGTGGGGAACCCAGCACCGGGCCCTCCGCCGTGGTCACAAGCGGCCCCGCGACACCGTCCTCGGAGGTTCCCGCCAGTGCGAGCCCGTCACCGGGCGGCAGCTCTGTGACGGGGTCGCTGGCCAGGACCGGTGCTGCGATCCTGCTTCCCGCTGTCGCTGCCCTGGCGGCGATCGGCGGCGGCAGCCTTCTGCTGCGCCGCCGCAGGCAGTGAGCTGAGCCAGTGAGTTGAGCTAGTGAGCTGAGCCTGGGTGTCGGGACCTCTTCAGGTGGGGGTACGACACCCAGGCTCGGCGAGCCCAGCCGGGTCTGCCGTACTGGTTCTGCGGTACCGTGCAGCAGGAGGCAGGCGGTGCTGAGGCTGTCTAGGGCTGTCTAGGGCTGTCCAGCGCGCCTGAAGGAACCGGGGACGCCGCTGAGGTGGTCCAGGTGGCTGAGCGTACTGAGCATGGTTGACAGCTTGGCTGCGGTCTCTGCGTGCTCCCGCTCGGGGGAGGACCCCTCGACAATGCCTGCCCCAGCCTGGATCCTCAGGTGCTGGCGCGACAGGCAGGCCCCGCGGATGACCAGTAACCACCGCCCGTCCCCGCTGGAGTCGGTCCAGCCCACCAGCCCGGAGTAGAGCTCGCGGCTGTGCCCCTCCAGGGAGCGGATGACCTCTGCGGCCCGAGCAGCCGGGACGCCGCACACGGCTGGCGTGGGGTGGAGAGCCAGGGCCGCGTCCAGGCAGGAGCTCCCTGGTCTCAGCAGGCCGGTGACCCGGGTGCCCAGGTGCCACATCGTGTCCGTAGCCAGCAGGGAGGGGGCGGCTGGGACCTGTAGGTCGTCCACGACATCGCCCAGACTGGCTGCGACCTGATCAACGACGAGGGCGTGCTCTCTCATCTCCTTGGGGGAGCCCGTCAGGCGGGCCACGGCCTGCGTGCGCTCGACACTGCGCGGCAGCGACCCGGCCAGGGGGGCGGTGAGGAAGAGACCGTCCCGCGTGTCTGCCACCACCTCCGGGGACGCGCCAAGCCAGGTCCGGCCCTGGGCGTCAGTGGCGCAGTAGACGTCCGCGTCACGGTGCCTGTCCGTCATGAGACGGCCCACAAGGCACGAGGCAAGCCGGGCAGGGTCGAGGTAGTCAGGCAGCGCGACATCGACCCACCGGGACAGCACGACCTTCTGGAGGCCCTCGTGCCCGAGGAGGTCCAGGACCGTGCGGACGTTGTCCATGAATCCGGTGTCGGTGCGGCCTGCGTCGGTGCCGACGAGGCTACTACCGGCAAGGGCAGTGTCGGCAGTGCCGGTGGCAGGGGCGCTGGTCAGTGCCGTCAGGGGGCTGTCCTGCGGCGGGCTCGGTACCTGGCCGCCGTGTCCAGGCAGGCCTGGCGGCTCCTGGGGGGCGGGGCTCGGCGTGGTCCAGCGGCGGGGGCGCCAGGACACCGCGCTGGTGACTCGCAGGTGGGCAGGCTCTGACAGGTCGAAGGGGATGAGCCCGCACAGCACGTGGGCCTGGCCGGTCTCCTCCTCTGCGTGGCGCAGCACGCCAAGCAGCTCGGCCGCCGCCGACCGAGGGTCTGGGGCCAGGACCGGCTGGAGGAGCCGCCCTCCCCGGGCGTGCATCTCCCAGTGCCGCGAAGCGAGGAGGAAGTCGGGCAGGGGTTCAGGGAGATCGTCCGTGCGCGCGGGCTGCGGCAGGCTGATCGTCATCGTTGGCTCGTCCCTCCGTCAACCGCCAGCTCGGCCAGGGTGATATGACGTGCCCTCTCCGAGACCAGGAACGCTACTGTGTGGGCGACGTCGGCAGGCTCACCGACACGTCCCAGAGGGATACCGGGTTGGAAGATCTCCGGTGCACCCCTCACGGTCTGGGCACGGCGGTCCTGCCCTGCCCACATGGCGCGGACCATGGGGGTCAGTGTGGTGCCCGGTGCCACGACGTTGCACCTGATGCCGGCAGGACCGAGCTCAAGTCCCAGGCTGCGGGTGAACTGCGAGGCCGCTGCCTTGGAGGCGCTGTAGGCGGCCAGGCCGCTGCGGGGACGCAGCGCCGAGTTGGAGGCGACGGTGACCAGGCTGCGGGTCCCGGCGGGGATGTCCCCGGGGTCCTGGCTGGTCATGTGGCGCGCTGCCGCCGTGCAGACGTTGACGGTTCCCAGGGCGTTGACGGCCATGACCTGCGCGGCCTGCTCGGCCGGGGTGTCCAGCGCGGGACCGTGGACCAGGACACCAGCGGCGTGGACGACGGCGCGCAGCCGGTAGGAGCTGGCCACCTGCTCGAAGAACGCCTCGACGCCCACGGCGTCGGTGACGTCGAGGCTGCACCACCTCACGCCCTCCTCCTGGGGTGCCGTCTGAGGCGCTGGCCTCCCGGGACCGGACCCGCCGCCCGTAGCGGGCAGGACCGTGGCTGGGCGGCCTGCCTGGCCGTCTGCGGGTCGGTAGGAGCGGTCGTGCGGCGGGTTCAGGTCGGTGCCGATGACGGTGGCTGCGCCGTGCTCCTGCGCCCGGGAGGCCAGGAGACTCGCCACGGCAGAGCCGATGCCCCCGGACGCGCCGGTTACCACGATGGCCTGGGGCAGCCCGGTGCTGGTCATGCCTGCTCCCCGCTGACTGCTTTGCCGGGACCACCGACGGGGGCAGGGCCAGCGGACGGGGCTGTAGCGGATGAGGGCGGGTGGGGGCTGCCTGCCTCGGCTCTGGCTGTGTCCTGGCTGGGGAAGAAGTGGAGGAGGGCGTCGATGATCCCGCCCCGCCAGCAGGCGTAGTCGTGACCCCCGACGTACTCCCGGTAGACGAGGTCAATGCCCTGCTCCCGCAGGACGTCACGGAAGCGCCGGTTGCACCCCAGCAGGTGCCCCTCCATGGTGCCGACCTCCTGGAACACCCGCACAGGAGGACGGCTGGGTCCGACGTGTTCCTGCCACAGGCGCAGCTGGGCGTCTGTCGGCTCTCCGCGGGCGTCAGTCGGCCACCAGAAGGCACCTGACTGGACGATGGCGTTGGAGACGAGATCGGGGCGTCGGCGCACGAGGTCGGCTGCCGCTAGCCCGCCCAGAGAGGCTCCCGAGACGGCGCGCCGGGCGGGGTCGCGGGGCAGGTCGGCCTGGTCGGCGGCCCAGGTCAGAACCTCGGTGGCCAGGCAGTCCGCCAGTCCCGGGACCATGCCGAGCACCTCGGGGCGGCGCCGCGGATCCGCAGGCGAGAAGAGGACGGCCGCGACCGGCAGCGACTGGCCCGAGGCGTTGAGCCGGTCCAGGCACGGCAGAAGGGGGACGTGGCTGGTCAGGACCTGGCCGTCGGAGGCGATAAGGAGCGCCTGCGGCTGACCGTGCTGGTCTGCGGGAAGGTGGCACCACACCTCCAGGTCCAGGTTCAGGACCGAGGAGGTGACGCGGCCTCGTACCGTGCGGCCCTGCGGGGCCGGAGTGCCGGTGGGCGTGATGAAGGGCTGGGGAAGGGCTCCCGGCAGGCTGATCACGGTGGAGCGGGCACCGTCGACCCTGACAACCTCGTTCCTGGTGCTCAGCGGCTCGGCCCGGTGCAGCGCCCCGACCCAGGCCTCCCGGTCCCGGCCCAGGTGGTGGTCGAGGTCGCGTCCCACCAGGAGGGAGGTTGTGGCCCGCAGCCCGCGGGGCAGCACGAAGGCCGAGGCGTGCACCGGCACCCCGTGCACGGTGTGGCGCCCCAGGACGAAGGGGGAGAGGTCCTCCTTGTGCATGTGGGTGATAGTGTCAAAGACGGCCACGGCTGTCTCGCGCGGGTCGGTGACCGCTCGGGCCAGCGTCACGGTGCAGGTGCCGGGCTCCGGCCCGTCCTCCACCAGGTAGCCTCCGCCCGCCTCCAGCCGGGTCAGCAGGTGCCCCAGATCCTGACTGTCGTGTAGTAGCCGCCTGACAGCGTCGGGGTGCTGGGGCGGGACCGCAGGCAGGAACTCCGGCTCCAGCCCTCGCCTGCGGCCCCGGGCAGCGGATCCACTCCGCGCTGCCGGGGGCTGGGCGCCACCGTCCCGGATCTGGGTGACACTGGTCTTGCCTACAGCGGTGCGCGGCAGCGTCGTGACCAGCAGGACCTTGTCCGGCATCTTGTAGGTGGCCACCGAGCGCTCGTGCAGAAAGGAGCGCACCTCGGCGAGGACCTGCGCCGGAGGCTGGCGGTGCCACGGGGAGGCGGCGTCAGGGCGGAGCACGAGGTGGGCGACGATACGCTCACCCAGGACGGGGTCCGGCTCCCCGGTGACGGCCGCCTCGAAGACGTCGGGGTGGGCCTGCAGGTGGTTCTCCAGGTCCCCGGCGGCGATCTTCTCCCCGCCCCGGTTGATCTGCTCCTTCGCCCTGCCTACGACACGTAGGTTGCCCCCGGGGCCGCGCACCACCACGTCCCCGGTCCGGTAGAAGCCGTCGGGGGTGAAGGAGGTCCGGTTGTGGTCGGCAGCCCGGAAGTAGCCGCGGATCGTGTACGGTCCCCGGGTCAGCAGGTGCCCCGCTGTGCCGTCGGGCACCTGCCGGTCCTGGTCGTCGACGATGAGGACCTCGTCGGCGGGACTGAGAGGACGCCCCTGAGTGGACACGATGACGTCGTCGGGGTCGTCGAGCCTGGTGTAGCAGACCAGGCCCTCGGCCATGCCGAAGACCTGCTGCAGGCGGCACCCCAGCTCGGGCCGGACCCGGCGGGCGACCTCCTCCGGCAGCCGTGAGCCGCCCACGTGCAGGACGCGTAGAGTCTCCAGGGGGCCTCCGCGCCTCCCGCCGTCCGCTTCGGTGCCGTCTGCGGGCCGCCCTGACCCGGGCGACCTGGAGGTCTCGGCCCTGCTGATCCTGGCTGCCCGGGCTAGCCACAGCAGCACCATAGGTGGCACCAGGGCCGCGTGGGTGACCTTCTCCTGCTCAATGAGTCGGAAGGCGGTGGCTGCGGAGGGGTCGGGAGCCATGACCACGCTGCCCCCGGCCAGGAGCTGGCCCAGGATGCCCGCAGAGCTCATGGCGAAGTTGTGGGCACAGGGCAGTGCGCACAGCAGGGTGGTGTCACGATCCACCCCGCACAGCTCGACGCTGGCGCGCACGCTGTAGAGGTAGTCGGCGTGCGTGCGGGGGATGAGCTTGGGGGTGCCCGTCGATCCGCCGGATAGCTGGAGCAGGGCGACGTCGAAGGGGTTCGGTGCGGCCAGGTCCGCCCTTTCTACCTCGGGGTTCGTGAGCCTCTTGAGCGCGTCGTAGGTGACAGGGGAGGCGGTGTCGGACGGGGTAGCGGCGGCGTCCCCGGCGCCCTCGCCGTCCGTACCGTGCTCCGTCTCCCCGGCCCCGGGGGTGTCCTGGGCCGGCTGGGGGACGACGACGTGGACCAGCCCCGGGAGCTGGGCGCGCAGGCGGCGTCCCATCGCCACCTGGTCGAATTCCCCGCTGCGCTCAGAGCTGACGTAGGCGCGTGCCCGGGCGTGGTGGGCGAAGTCGGTGATCTCGCTGGCCCTGTGGGCGGGAAGGCTCATGACAGGCACCGCTCCGACCCGCCACAGCGACAGCAGGACGGCGACGAACTCGGCGCAGTTAGGCAGCTGGACCACCACCGTGTCCCCGGGGCGCAGGCCCAGGTCCTGCCACCCGGGGCACAGCGCGGCGACCTCCTCCTCCAGGCGCGCGTAGGTCCAGCGGTGACGGGGGTCGACGACAGCCAGGCGGTCCCGGGTGCCCTCGGTGGGGCGGGCGAGGTCACCCAGGAGGTCTGTGGTCCAGTAGCCGTCCTGGCGGTAGCGGTAGGCGAGATCGGCGGGGACCGGGGTCCAGCCCGGGCCCAGACGGCTGTGACCCCCGGTTACGCGAGGGCTCTCCCCGGGGCTCTCCATGTCACGCGGTGGTGAAGAAGTGATTGACACAACGTCACCCTACACCTTAGGTTAAGCTCATCTAAATACGCATGGTGAAGGTGGTGAAACTGGGAGTGGTCGAGGGCAGAGCAGGGAGCGGCTTGCGGGTGGGTGCCGTAGGAGCCGCGGACGAGCCGCTTGGCGTCCGACCCCCTCGGACCGCCCGCCGCAGCCGAGACCGCCTGACCCGGCAGGGTCGGCGACCTCGGCAGGCGCGGTCCGTGCCGTTCCGGCTGGCGGTGGTCCTTACCGCCCTGGTTCTTGTCGCCGTGTGCGCGCTCGTCTCGGTGAGCGTGGGCTCTTCTGCCCTCACGCTGGGTGAGATCTGGGAGTACCTCACTCATCCTGACGCCTCCGTCTACGACTCTGTCATCGTCAACACGCTGCGTCCCCGGCGTACCGTCCTGGGACTCCTGGTGGGGACGGCCCTGGCTGTGGCCGGCGCGCTCATGCAGGCGGTGACTCGCAACCCGCTGGCGGAGCCCGGACTCCTGGGAGTGACCTCGGGGGCCTCTCTCGCCGTAGTCCTGGGCTCCTGGCTCACGGGCGCGACGTCGGTGCCCGAGCAGTTTGGGCTGGCGGCCGCGGGCTCCCTGGCGGCCACGGTCGTCGTCTACCTGGTGGCCTCCCTCGGCGGTGCGGCGGCCTCACCCGTGCGCCTGCTCCTGGTGGGGGTCGCCTTCTCCGCCGCCGCCTCGGCCGCGATCCAGGCCCTCCTGCTGTCCAGCCCTCGCACCTTCGCCACCTTCCGCTACTGGGACGCGGGCGCGCTGCTGCGCACCGACGTCCCCCTGGGGGCTCTGGCCGCCGTCGTGGCCGTCGGGACGCTCATCGCCCTGTCGTGCTCCCGGGGACTGACCAACCTGTCCCTGGGTGACGACGTCGCGGCAGCCCTGGGAACCAGGGTGGTGCTGGTGCGTGCGCTCAGCCTGGTCTCCCTGACGCTGCTGTGCGGCGCGGCCACAGCGGCTGCGGGTCCCGTCGGCTTCGTGGGCCTTATCGTGCCGCTGGCTGCCTCCTGGCTCATGGGGCCTCACCGGGGGTGGATCATCGTCCTCAGTGCCCTGATGGGCCCCTGCCTGGTGCTGGCCGCCGACGTCGTGGGGCGGGTCATCAGCCGTCCCGGCGAGATCCAGGTGGGGCTGCTGACGGCCTTCGTCGGCTCGCCGGTGCTGCTTGTCATGGTCCTGCGCCTTAAGGACGCCCGACTGTGAGCGCGGCCTACCCGGACTCCGGGCGCTCCGTGCCAGGCTACTGGTGGCTGAGGCTGCCGACTCCCGGGCGGGCGGGCTGCTCGCTGCTGCTGACCCCCCGACACCTGCTGGTAGGTACGGTCCTGACGCTCCTGTGCCTGGTCACGGCGGTCCTGGCCCTGAGGACAGGAGCCATCCCCCTGGACTACTCCCAGATAGGCGAGGTCCTGGCCGGAGGAGGCTCCCGGGGGGACCGGGTCGTCGTGCTGCGGTGGCGCCTGCCACGGATCGCCCTGGGCGTGGTTGCGGGCGCGGCTCTGGGCGTGGCCGGGCAGCTGTTCCAGGTAGTGACCAGGAACCCCCTGGGCTCCCCCGACCTCATCGGCTTCTCCATGGGGGCGCAGACCGGGATCCTGGTCAGCGTCCTGGTCCTGCCCGGCACGGCGCTGTCGGTGCTGTCGGTGTCCCTTGCCTCCCTCCTGGGCGGGTTGGGCGTGGGCACGGGGGTGTTCCTGCTCTCCGTACGGGGAGGGTTCGCTGGCATGCGTCTGGTCCTGGCCGGTATCGCCATCAGCTCGATGCTGTCCTCCGTCAACCGCTGGCTGCTGCTGCGGGTGGACCAGGACACTGCCTTCGGGGCGCTGAGGACCTCCACCGGGACGCTGTCGGCAGCCACGTGGCAGGTAACGGTTCCGACCTTCCTCGGTGTCCTGGCCGTGCTGGTCCTCCTGGCTCCTCTGGCCCGCCAGGCGCGGATGCTGCCCCTGGGTGACGACCTGGCTGCGGCGCTGGGGACGCGGGTGGGTCGCCTGCGCACCAGGCTCGTGCTTCTGGGGACGGCGCTTGTCGCCCTGGTCACCATGGCCGTTGGTCCCGTCGGCTTCGTCGCCCTGGTCTCGCCCCACCTGGCTCGCCTCACGGCCCGCGCGGAGGTCCCCCCGGTCTACGTCACCGGCGCGGTGGGGGCGCTCCTGCTCCTGGGCTCCGACGTCGTCAGCCAGAGGCTGCTGGCCTCCATGCCGGTGGGAGTGACCACGGGGGCGGTCGGAGGCACCTACCTCATGTGCGTCCTGGTGGTGGCCGCCAGGAGGAGGCGGGGATGAGCACCTGTACCCGGCCTGCTGCGCCGAGGGGCAGGGACAGGACAGCAGGGAGACGTACGTGGAACCGCGCGGGACCACGCGGAGCCATATGAAACTACGCAGGACCACGCAGGACCACGCAAGACCACGTAATACACATAAGACCACGTAAGACGGGGAGGAGACGACAGATGACGACCTGGCTGAGTACCCGGCTCAGTGCGCAGGAGGTGACCATCGCCTACGACGGGTACACGGTCTCTGCCGATCTGGACGTGGAGGTCCCTGTCGGCGGCTTCACCGCCGTCGTGGGTCCCAACGCCTGCGGGAAGTCCACGCTGCTGCGCTGCCTGGCGCGCCTGCACCGGCCCTCCCACGGGACCGTGCTGCTCGACGGCGAGGACATCTACCGTCTGGACACCAGGACCGTGGCCAGGAAGGTGGGGCTGCTGCCCCAGTCCGCGCTGGTGCCGGACCGGATGAGCGTGCGCGACCTGGTGGCCCGGGGACGCTTCCCCCATCAGGGGATGTTCCGGCAGTGGTCGCAGGCTGACCGTGACGCCGTGGATGGGGCCATGACCCTGACCGGTGTCCAGGACCTGGCGCTGCGGCCCGTGGACCAGCTCTCCGGCGGGCAGCGTCAGAGGGTCTGGCTCGCCCTCGTGCTCGCCCAGGACACGGAGACGGTCCTCCTGGACGAGCCCACCACCTTCCTCGACCTGGCTCACCAGGTGGAGATCCTGCGGCTGTGCCGTGCGCTCAACGAGGAGCAGGGGCGCACCGTCGTCGCGGTGCTCCATGACCTCAATCACGCTGCCCGCTGCGCCTCGCACATGATTGTTATGCGTGACGGCCAGGTTTACGCCACGGGCAGCCCGGGCGACATCGTGACCGAGCAGATGGTGGGGGAGGTGTTCGGTCTGGACGCCGTCGTGATGGCGGACCCGGTAGCAGGGATGCCCATGGTGGTCCCCCGCGACCTGGGGGAGGCCGGCCCCGCCCGTAGGCCCTCGGCCGCGCGTGGTGAGGACAGCCGCGCGGCCTGACTGAGACCTCTCGCCGCGTGGCGGCGAGAAGAAGAAAGGAAGGAAACATGAGCACCTCTTCTCCAGCGAGCTCACCAGCGACGCGCCGCCCGAGACGGGGACTGGACCTGCTCCTGCCCGTCGTCCCGGCCCTCCTGGTGGCCGTTCTGCTCGCCGTGGGCCTCAGCGCCTGCGGCAGCGGCTCAGGAGGCTCTGACGAGGCTAGCGGCTCCGCAGGTACCGACCAGGCCGTGGACCCGGCCAGTGCGGACGGCGACTGGCCGCGCACCGTCCAGACCGATGACGACACCGACGCCGAGCTCACCCTGGACGCCCAGCCCGAGACCATCGTCTCTACCTCCGTCACCCTCACCGGCTCTCTGCTGGCGGTGGGCGCCCCGGTCGTGGCCTCCGGGGCCACGGCGCCCGACCAGGAGGGCCTGAGCGACTCCAACGGCTTCTTCCTCCAGTGGTCTGACGCCGCCCAGGAGCAAGGGGTCGAGGTCGCCTACGAGAACAGCGCTCCCGAGGCGGAGAGCGTCGCCCAGTACTCCCCGGACCTCATTGTCGTGGCTAAGACGGGGGGTGACTCCGCCATGGACATCATCGACCAGCTCCGTGACGTCGCCCCAGTCCTGGTCGTGGACTACGGCACACGCTCCTGGCAGGACGTCACCACCCTGCTGGGCGAGGCAACAGGTCAGGAGGAGCAGGCCGAGGAGGTCGTCTCCGACTTCGACAGCAAGGTGGCACAGGCCAAGGAGTCGATCACCGTGCCCGAGGGCGACACCTCGGCCTTCATCGTCGCCGGTGACGACTCCGGGGACGCCATGGTCCTGACCCAGGAGTCTCCCCAGGTCCAGCTGCTCACCGAGCTGGGCTTCACCATGGCTACCGTCCCCGCCGACGTCCAGGGCGAGGAGTCCATGGGTGAGCGGGGCGACATCATCGAGCTGTCCGGGGAGAACGTCCAGAAGGGGCTTGTCGGTGAGAACTGGGTCGTCGTGGCCGCCGACCAGGCGACCAGGGACACGATGGACAGCAACGAGGCCTACACCACTGCTGCCCCTGTGCGCGACGACAAGGTCTCCTACATGCCCTCCACCACCTTCCGGCTGGACTACTACTCCGCCCAGGAGATGCTCGACGCCCTCACCGAGTCCTACTCCGGGTAGCCGTGGCGAGGGCAGCGGGCAGGTGCCCGGAAGGCTCTGGGGGATCTCAGAAGGTCCCTGGGGCCCAGCAGACAGGAACCTGCTCGCCCGCCCCGTCCCAGCCCCGACAGACCCTGTGACATGAGGAGCGAGATATGATCCCCCAGGAGATTCGATACCAGACCCCGATACAGCCCCTGCCGCCCTCACGTGCTCCCTGGGAACCTGACCCCGACCGGGCCGTGCTCCTGGTCCACGACATGCAGGAGCACTTCCTGTCGGCCTATGTGCCGGGGGAGGAGCCGCTGCGTGGGCTGCTGCACGGCGTGGCGGAGATGGTCAGGCTGGCCCGTCTTCGGGGGGTACCGGTGGTCTACACCGCCCAGCCTGCGCACCAGGGCCGCCAGGAGCGGGGTCTGCTCCAGGACCTGTGGGGCCAGGGCGTCGCAGATGACGAGCACGCCGCGATCGTGCCCGAGGTGGCCCCCGGGCCTCGTGACACCGTGCTGACCAAGAGGCGCTACGACGCCTTTGAGGGGACCGGCCTCCACGAGCTGATGGGTGCCCTGGGACGCGACCAGCTGGTCATCACCGGCGTCTACGCCCACATCGGCTGCCTCGCCACGGCGCTGCGGGCCTTCGTCCTGGACCTCAGGCCCTTCCTGGTTGCTGACGCGGTAGCGGACCTCGGCGCCGACGAGCACCGCATGGCCCTGGAGCTGGTGTCGCGCTCCTGCGGCGTAGTCACAGACCTCTCCCGGATGCGCCAGGTTCTGGAGGGTCCGGGAGGCCCTGAGCGGCCTACCCAGCATCAGGAGGGGGAGCAGGAGGGCCGGGAGCCCGGGCAGGCCCGGCCCTACCCCACCTCCCTGGGGGAGCTGGCAGCACAGCTGGAGGAGACCACCTCCACCCCGGCTGACGGCATCACGCCTGACAGTGAGCTGCCGTCGATCGGTGTGGACTCCGTGCGCATGATGATGCTCACCGAGGCCTGGAGCACGCTGGAGGCAGAGGTGGACTTCACTGACATGGTCCAGTGCCGCACCGTCGCCGACCTGGCGGACCTCCTGGAGACCACCCACGGGTTCACCATGGCGGCACCGCAGAAGGGGCCGTCCGAGCGCGTGCCCTCCAGGCCGCACGCGCGCCGTGGCGGGACCGACGGTGGGAGGTAGTGCTGTGCCCGCAGAACAGGGTCCCGGCCGCAGCAGTGGTACCGGCCGTCCCGAGCACGACGCCCGCACTGGGCGCACGGGCGGGGAGGTGAACGAGGGCACGGAGCTCACGCCTGCACAGCAGGGCATCTGGCTGTCCCAGCACGTCCTGGCTGACGAGAGCGTCTACGGGGTCGCAGAGGTGACCAGGATCGAGGGTCCCCTTGACACCGGGGCGTGGCTGGCGGCGGCGGACAGGGTCCTCCACGACATTCCGGCCCTGCGCACACGCCTGGTCGTCAAGGGCGACCCGGGTACGGCCAGCCCGGGCCGCCTAGGAAGCCCGGTAGGAAGCCTGGACGACGCCGCCTCCCGCCCGACGGTCCCGGTGGGTGCTGTCGGGGAGGTGGACGGGCGGCAGGCACCCGCCGCAGGGGAGGGCCTGCCACGTGTCGTGCTCGACGCCGTTCCTGTTCGCGCCGGGCTCGTCGACCTCAGGCAGGATCCCCGGGGAGGGCAGGAGGCAGCCCGGCAGTGGGTGCTCCAGCACCTGGGGGAGCCGATCGACCTGGAGCAGGGGGTAGTGTCCCGCGCCTGCCTGCTGCTCACCGGCCAGGACAGCGCCCAGTGGTTCCTGCGGGTCCACCACCTGGCGCTGGACGGCTACGGGTTCGCCCTGGTCGGGCGTACGCTGGCCCGTGAGTACTCGTCCCGGCTCTCCTCCCAGGGTGCCGGGTCCCCTGCCGCCCCGGCCCGCGGTGCTGCCGCTGTCGGCACGGCCCCTGGTGCCGAGGCCGACAGGAGCACCGGCAGCACCGCAGGTGCCGACCCTGAGGCGGTAGAGGCCTACCTGGAGGCCGTCGTGCAGCAGGCTGCCTACGCCCGTAGCCCCCAGGCCAAGGAGGACCGTGCCTTCTGGCGGGAGCAGGCCCCCGATGCCCCGGCCGTCTCCATGGCGCCGGGCGGGGACCCCTCCAAGGCGGCCTACCACCCGGTGGAAGCGCCCGGCCCGTTCGCAGGTGCCGACCCCACGGTGCTTGTCGCGGCCCTGGCCGTCCTGGCCGGGGTGGTCCACAGGCGTGACGAGGCGGTCGTCGGTGTCCACGTCATGAACCGGACCAGCCAGACGCTCCTGCGGACCCCGTGCCACACCCAGAACGTCCTGCCCGTGCGGGTCGACCTGGACCCGGACCAGAGCGTGGGCCAGCTGCTTACCCAGGTCTCGCAGGCCTGGCAGCGCTGCCGGGACCACCAGCGCTACCGGCACGAGGACATCCGTGCCGACCGGGGGCTGGCAGTGTCCGAGGCGCTCTGCGACGTCGCTGTCAACATCGTCCCCTTCGGCGGGGCACGACGTTACGGCAGGGCGCGGGGGCGTAGTGAGGCGGTGTGGGAGGGCCCGGCCGAGGGGCTGGTTCTCGACGTCCGGCCCGGCCAGCCGGACGCTCCCATGGGTCTGGCGGCCCCGGCAGGCTCCCTGAGCGAGTCGGTCCTTGCCGGGTACGCCCGGGTCCTGGAGACGCTTGTGAGCCGACTCAGCCGGGCAGCCCACGGGACAGGCACGCCTGAGGGGGCCGGGGCCGAGATGGCTGGTGACACGCACGAGCGCCTACGCGACCTGGTCCTCAGCCCGCAGGTGCCTTACGTGACCGGCTCCCCTCACCCCCCTGACCTGCAGGCGCTGCCCCCCGAGCCAGAGGAGGTGGCGTCCCTGCCCGCTGCGGGGCAGGGACGGAGCGCGACCGACCCGGTGTGGGCGGTGGGCGCGCTGGATCGCGCCCGCCTGGCCACCAGTAGCCGGCTCCGGCCCCCTGGTTCCAGCCAGGAGCACCTCTGCGCCCCCGACCGTCTCCTCACCTATGAGGAAACGGCCTCCTGGGCCCACCGCCTGACCCGTCTGCTCAGGGAGCTCGGCGTGGGAGCCGGGGACAGGGTCCTGCTCTACCTGCCCCGGACCAGCTGGATGGTGCTGGCGCCTCCGGCGGTCCTGGAGGCCGGGGCCGCCTTTGTCCCCTGTGACCCCCAGTGGCCTGCCCGTCGACTCAGCCAGGTTGTCGAGGACGTGGAGCCTGCCGTGGTGGTGACCACCTCTGTGCTGGGGCAGGGACCGGCCCTGCGGCAGGCACTCAGCCAGGCAGGAGGGGCGGGGACGCGGGCACCGCAGACTCTGGTTCTCGACGCCGACAGCGTCCGTGCCCAGATGGAGGCCCTGCCAGCGGGGCCGGTCGCGCCCGGTGAACTCGACCGCCCGGTCAGGGGTGAGGACGCCGCCTACATCCTGTTCACCTCCGGCTCGACCGGACGCCCCAAGGGAGTCGTGGTTGAGCACCGTAACCTGTCCAGCTATGCCAGGGCCTTCGACCTGCTCTACGTGGATAGGGAGCTGGTCGCTGCGGGCACGACCGGGTGGTCGGGGCAGGTGGAGCGGGAAGGACAGCCGGGGAGCACATCAGGCGCAGGGACTACGCGGGAGAGCGTGGTGCTGGACTACAGCCACGAGTACTCCCCGGCCTTTGACTCCGCCCTCAGCCCCCTGGTCGCCTTCCTCCACGGGCACCGCCTGCACGTGCCTACCGAGGAGCAGCTTGGTGACCCTGTTGCCCATGCCCGGTTCCTCCAGGACCATGCCGTTGATGTCATCGACCTCTCCCCGGCTGTCCTGGAGCAACTGCTGGAGGTGGGACTGCCCGTCGGCCGGGACCGTGAGGGCCGGGGACACGCGGTGACCAGCCTGTTCATCGGTGGTGACACCTGCTCCGTCTCGCTGTGGGAGCGGCTGCGCCAGGAGACGCGTCGCGGCGTCTTTGCCGCTAACGGTTATGGTCCCACCGAGAACACGGTGGAGGCTACCGTCGCCTGGGTGGCCGACCACCCGGAGCCGAGCATCGGCCGCAGCCTGCCCGGGCAGGAGGCTCGGGTGCTGGACCACCTGGGCCGTGCCCTGCCGCCAGGGGTAACCGGTGAGCTCTATCTGTGCGGCAGCTCGGTGGCCCGCGGCTACCTCAGGGACGACGACCTGACACGCTCGCGGTTCGTGACCGCCGCCGGCGGCTCGCGGTGCTATCGCACCGGCGACCTGGTACGGCGGGAGGCTGACGGAGCGCTCACCTTCATGGGGCGTGCTGACTCCCAGGTGTCGCTGCGCGGCGTACGCATTGAGGTGGCAGAGGTCGAGGCAGCCCTCGTCACCCAGCCCGGGATCCGCCAGGCCGTGGTCACGGTGCGCGACGACGGTGACGGTGCCAGGCTGGTGGGCTACGTCGTGCCCACGCAGGAACAGGCGCCGCTGGATACTGCCGGGGTGCTCGACCACCTGCGTGGCCTCCTGCCCCCTTCCTTTGTCCCCACGACCCTGGTGTGCCTGGAGGCTCTGCCGCTGACGGAGCGGGGCAAGGTGGACCGCAGCCGTCTGCCTGCCCCCGGGCGTGAGGTCGGTGCGGGTCTGTCGTGGGAGCAGATGGACCCCGACCAGCAGGTGGTGGCCTCCGTCTACGCCGAGGTTCTGGACGTGCCTGCCCACACCCTGCGTAGCCACACCGACCTGTTCTCCATGGGAGGCCACTCTCTGACCGCAGCCCGTGTGCTGGGCCGACTCACCCAGGCGGGATACCAGGGCCTGCACCTGAGGGACTTTTTCCGGGACGCCAGTGTGGAACAGGTGGCTCGTCTCCTGGGTGGGACAGGTCCCCGCCCGGCATCCTCTCCCGGTGTCGGCACGGGAGCGGAGGCCAGTGGCGGCACAGGTGCCCAGGCCGCTGGTGAGGCTGTCGGCGGCGCGGGGAGCCCAGGTGCCCCGGCACTCCCGGTCCCGGCGTCCCCTGCGGCAGGAGGCCGGCCCTTGATGACTGCGGCCCAGCGTCGCCTGTGGTTCCTGGAGCAGGAGCAGGGACCGTCCCCTGTCTACGCCATTCCTCTTGTGCTCGACGTCGCCGGGCACCTAGACATCCGGGCGCTGGAGGCCGCAGTCGTGGACACCGTGCTGACCTACACGGCGCTGCGGACCTCCTACCCGGCTGGCGAGGACGGCCTCCCCACTGTTGCCACCTGGCAGGAGGCGGCGGTACGCCAGGCCGTCAGACTGGTCGTGGTGGACCGCGACCCCCACGACCCCGACCTGGTGAGCAGCCTCGACACCACCATTGATGTCACCGCGCAGCCTCCGGTGCGCGCCTACCTCGCCCAGGACGCCGACCGGCAGCGCCTGGTGCTGGTCATCCACCACGTCGCTGCTGACGGCTGGTCGCTCAGGCCTGTGGTGGACACCCTCGCTGCCGCCTACCGGGCCCGTGTCCAGGACCTGGACCGCCGGAACTCCCCGGATCCAGGACAGGACGCAGCGCGACGGGCCTCGGGGCCTGGTCCCCGGCCCGCCTCCTCGCCTCCTGCCTCGGTCTCCTTCCCGCGCGTCTCGCCGCCCACGCCGACGCCCCTACCCCTGGTCGCCGTACCGCCGGCGCCCCTACCTGCCCCAGCGCCTGAGGCCCTGTCCTGGTGGACCGAGAGGCTGCGGGGCCTGCCCGAGGAGATCCCGCTGCCCCTGGACCGGCCCCGTCCCCGGCAGCGCGACCACCGGGGCGGGCAGGTTCGGGTGTCCCTGGGGGCCGAGCGCTCAGCCGCTGTGGAGGGCCTGGCCCGAGCCCACCAGGCCAGCCCGTTCATGGTCCTCCACAGCGTGCTCGCGGGCCTGCTGACCCGGTGCGGCGCAGGTTATGACGTCCCCATAGGGACGATCTCCTCGGGTCGTACCGACGCCCGGCGTGAGCAGGAGGTCGGGTTCCTCGCCAACACCGTGGTGACCCGGACCAGTACGGAGGGCAATCCCTCCTTCGCCGAGCTCCTGGCGCGGGTCCGCGAGGACACCCTGACCATGCTGGACCACGCCGAGGTGCCTTTCGACGCGGTGGTTGGCGCCGTCAACCCGCGCCGTGACTCCAGCCGCCACCCCCTGTTCCAGGTCATGCTCGTGGCCCAGGACACCGGAGGCCTCTCCTTCGACGCGGGTGCCGGGGCACCTCAGGTCAGCGTAGGTGTTGAGGGGACCGGTACCTCCAAGTTTGACCTGACCTGGGAGGTCACCATGGGTGAGGGCATCTGCGTGCGCCTGGAGTACGCCACCGACGTGATCGACTCGGCCACGGCGCAGGCCCTGACCCGCTGGTTCCTTCGGCTGCTGGACCAGATGCTGGAGGACCCGCACTCACGGCTGTGGGACCGGGTGCTGGAGGAGGAGGCCCGGGAGCAGGCGCTCCAGGAGGCGACCAGGATGCTGGGGGCCAGGACTGCTATGCCCGAGGCCACCAGTCCCGCGTTACGCCGTGCCAGCCTGGGGCAGGCGCTGGAGGCCGCCATGGCGCAGTGGGCCGAGCGCGAGGCGTTGACGGTACCTGACGAGCCCGGTGCACGTGGTGCGGGTGTACCTGATGCGCCCGGTGCGCAGCGTCTCACCTACGCCGCCCTGGAGCGGGTGTCGGCGCGGGTCAGGGACGTCCTGCTTGAGGCCGGGGCGGGACCGGGACGCCGGGTGGCGCTCCTGCTGAGACGTGGGCGGCTCCAGGTCGAGATGATCGTTGCGGTGCTGCGCACCGGGGCTGCCTACGTCCCCCTCGACCCGCAGTACCCTGAGGCCCGGCTGGCTGCAGCCCTGGAGGACTGCCAGCCCGTGGTCCTGGTCCACGACCTGCCCGACGATGCCGAGGGGTCTCCCCTGCCGCCGGGGCTGCGCAGCGCCCTGGGGTCGCAGGCGGTGGTGCTGTCCGCCCGTGACCTGGAGGGCGGGTGCTCCGGCCTGCCGGGCCAGGCTCCTCTCCTCGGGAGGTCCCCCGGTCAGGTCGCGCCGCCGTCCGCGACCTGCGCCGACGACCCCGCCTACGTCATCTTCACCTCTGGGTCCACCGGCCGCCCCAAGGGGGTCGAGGTCACCCAGGACAATGTCCTGAGGCTGCTGCGCAGCACCGAGCACCGACTCGGCCTTGGCGCGGCAGACGTGTGGACGTTCTTCCACTCCTACGCCTTCGACTTCTCCGTGTGGGAGGTTCTGGGGTGCCTCCTGACCGGAGGCAGGCTGGTGGTGGTCCCCTACGAGGTCAGCCGCAGCCCCGAGGAGATGCTGGCCCTGCTGGAGGCCGAGGAGGTCACGGTCCTGAGCCAGACTCCCTCAGCCTTCGCCCAGCTGGCCGCGGCTGACGCGCAGCGTGACGAGGCTGTGGCGCAGGAGGCAGGCCTAGGCCAGGTCAGCCAGTCTGGCCTGGGCCTGCGCGTGGTGGTCCTGGGTGGTGAGGAGATGGACCTGGACGTGGTACGGCGCTGGTTCCGGCGGCACCCGCCGGGATCGCCACGGGTGGTCAACATGTACGGGATCACCGAGACCACCGTGCACGTGACCTACCTGGAGGTTGATGAGGCCACCACAGGGAACAGTCCGATCGGGCGTCCCCTGGAGGACCTGGCCGTCTACCTCCTGGACGAGGGCGGCCACCCGGTACCTGCGGGCGTGGTCGGGGAGATCCACGTCGGTGGTGCTGGGGTGGCCTCGGGCTACGTCAACCAGCCCGGGCTGAGCGACGAGCGGTTCCTGCCGGACCCCTTCGCGCTGGCTGTCTTGGAGGGTGCCGGGCACGACGGGGGTGTAGGCGGCCTGCTGGGTGCGCCCAGGAGTGCTGAGGCACTGGCGGCCCCGGCGGAGGCGGCGGGGCCAGGCTCCTCGGGCTGGGCCAGGCAGGGGCGGATGTACCGCTCCGGCGACCTGGCCGTGCGCACCAGGCAGGGCGACCTGGAGTTCACGGGGCGTGCTGACAGGCAGGTTCAGCTGCGGGGCTTCCGGGTCGAGCTGGGGGAGGTCGAGGCCCGGGCGCGCGAGGTCGAGGGCGTCCGCCTGGCCTACGCCCGGGTGGTCCAGGTGCGCCAGGGCGACGAGCGTCTTGTCCTCTACCTGACGGGACCTGATCCGACGACCGCGGACCCGGCACTGCTGCGCCGCCAGGTCGCACGACGCCTGCCCGGCCAGATGGCCCCGGCGGCGGTGGTGGTCCTAGACCGCCTGGCCCTGACTGTCAACGGCAAGCGTGACGACGCGGCTCTGCCCGTCCCCCGGCTGCCCCGCTCGCAGGGGCGGGCGCCGGCCACCAGGACCGAGAGGCTTGTGTGCGAGCACGTCGCTCGGGTTCTGGGTATCGAGGGGTGCAGCGCCGATGACTCCTTCTTCGACCTGGGTGGGCACTCGATGCTGGCGGTCTCGCTGGTAGCGGCGCTCAGGAAGGCCACCGGGCGCCCCCTGCGGGTCGGCACGGTCATGACCCACCCGACTCCTGCCCTGCTGGCCGCCCACCTGGACGAGCATGACCCGACGCGTCCCGGCGACACCGACCTGGGCGTGCTGCTGCCCTTGCGTCCTCCGGACAACCGCGGGCCTGGCAGCGGGCAGGGTCCCGGTACGGACCTGGGGGGAGTCTTCTGCGTCCACCCGGCTGGCGGCCTGTCCTGGTGCTACGCCGGCCTGCCCCGCCACCTGGACGGACTGCCGGTGTGGGGCCTGCAGGCACGTGGCGTCCTGGAGCCGGGCTCACAGCCGACCTCCCTGGAGGAGATGGCCCGCGACTACGTCACCCAGGTCCTCCAGGTCCAGCCCAGCGGCCCCTACCACCTGGTGGGCTGGTCCCTGGGCGGGATGGTCGCTCACGTCATGGCTGTGCTTCTGCAGGAGGCGGGCCACCAGGTGGGGGTGCTCGCGCTGATGGACGCCTACCCCTCGGAGGCGGCTAGCGGCGCTATGGAGCCGCCGCTGGCGGACGCCCTGTCTGCGCTCCTGGCCATGGCCGGGATTGATGACGACGTCCTGGCCGGACACGAGGAGGACCTCGCTGCCGTGGTCAGGGCGCTGGAGGAGCGCTCCTCCCCGATGGCCGGGCTGGAGCGCGGCGTCCTGGAGGCGCTGGTGACCACCTACCGCAACACCACCCGGATCCTGCGGGAGTACCAGCACCGGGCCTACCGGGGGCGGGCGCTCTTCCTCCGGGCAGCCCGCGGCGGGATCGGTCCTGAGCATGACCCGGGAGAGTGGGAGCCCTACGTCACCGGAGGACTGCAGGTGGTGGACGTCGACTGTAACCACCGAGAGATGACCCAGCCGGGGGCGCTGGGGGTTGTCGGCCCGGTCCTGGACCGTGCCATCCGCTCGGCTGTCAGCCCGTAGCCCGGGGGTCGGCCGTCTCCGGGCGGGGCCGTGGTCAGGTGGGGCGAGGGTGTGGCGACCTTCGACGTCCTGAGAATTTCTCACTGGCGTTTCGACCCTGGTTTCGCGCCTGGCGTGAACCCTGTCATGACCGGGGGACCAATGCTGGTATGCGCCGCACGCGCTACCGCTAGGCTAGGGCTGCACCCTGGTCGCCACCGGACTGGGCGGGTGCTCGTGAGCACCGACCGGGCCGAGGGGGATCAAGATCAACCAGGCCCAACCAGGTCGAGACCAACCAGGTCGAAACCAACAAGGACGAACAAGGAGCTGCAAGTGGCCCTCATCGAGAACGTTCACGCCCGCGAGATCCTCGACTCCCGCGGAAACCCCACCCTTGAGGTCGAGATCCTCCTGGAGGACGGCTCCTCCGCGCGCGCCGCCGTCCCCTCCGGTGCCTCCACCGGCGCCTTCGAGGCTGTTGAGCTGCGTGACGGCGACAAGGGCCGTTACCTGGGCAAGGGGGTTGAGAAGGCTGTCGCCAACGTCAACGAGATCATCGCCCCGGAGATCATCGGCTTCGACGCGGCCGACCAGCGTGGCCTCGACCACCTCATGATCGAGCTGGACGGCACCCCTAACAAGGGCAAGCTGGGCGCCAACGCCATCCTGGGGGTCTCCCTGGCTGCTGCCCAGGCCTCGGCGGAGGCCGCCGGGCTGGACCTCTTCCAGTACGTGGGCGGCCCGGGTGCCCACGTCCTGCCCGTGCCCATGATGAACATCCTCAACGGCGGCTCCCACGCTGACTCCAACGTGGACATCCAGGAGTTCATGATCGCCCCCATCGGCGCCTCCACCTTCCGCGAGGCCCTGCGCATGGGTGCCGAGGTCTACCACGCCCTCAAGGCCGTGGTGAAGGACCGTGGCCTGTCCACCGGCCTGGGTGACGAGGGCGGCTTCGCTCCCAACCTGGACTCCAACCGTGAGGCCCTGGAGCTCATCGTCGAGGCTATTACTAAGGCGGGCTACAAGCCGGGTGCGGACGTGGCGCTGGCTATGGACGTGGCCTCCACGGAGTTCTTCGACGAGAAGACCAGGACCTACCGCTTCGAGGGCGAGGCCCGTGACAACGCCTTCATGGTGGACTACTACGAGAAGCTGGTGGCGGACTTCCCGATCGTGTCCATTGAGGACCCGCTCAGCGAGGACGAGTGGGAGGACTGGAAGGCGCTGACCGACAAGATCGGCGACCGTGTCCAGCTCGTCGGGGACGACTTCTTCGTCACCAACCCCGAGCGTCTGGCCAAGGGCATCAGCATGGGTGCGGCCAACGCCCTCCTGGTCAAGGTCAACCAGATCGGCTCCCTGACTGAGACCCTGGAGGCCGTGGAGATGGCCCACCGTGCCGGCTTCCGCTCCATGACCTCCCACCGCTCCGGCGAGACCGAGGACGTCACTATCGCCGACCTGGCCGTGGCCACCAACTCCGGCCAGATCAAGACCGGAGCCCCCGCCCGTGGCGAGCGCATCAACAAGTACAACCAGCTCCTGCGTATTGAGGAGGCCCTGGGCGACGCCGCCGTCTACGCGGGTGCGGGCGCTTTCCCGCGCTTCCAGGCCTGAGCCGCTGCTCCCTGCGCAGAACGTACCGAGTCCTCATAGGACGACAGGCATGCCGGTCCACTATGAGGACTCGGTACGTTTATGAGGAGTCGGTGCAGTTCGTGACACCCCGCAACGCCTCCTGGGGTGCGGGTTTCTCAGTTCTGCGGCCTGCCTGGCACGCCTGGCAGGTGAGCGACGCACCACGGCGGGTTCTCGTGACCAGGGGCGTGCTGGGGCACCATGCCTGCCATGGTGCCCAGACGACCTGTGTCTACCCGCTTCCGGAGCCGCCGTGGCTCGGGAGGCCATCCCGGGACGAGCGCGTCGGAGCACGCCTCGTCGTCCCCTGTGGAGGCGGCGCGAGGACACTACGACGACGGTGCGGCAGTGGTTGAGCGGGGAGTGCCGCCACGGGTGGTCACCCTGGTCCTGGTCTGTCTCATCGCCTTTGCTGTCGTCTTCACCTCTTTGCGGGCCTACCTCTCTCAGCAGGCTCAGTACGACGCCGTGGTGGACCAGATCGAGGAGGCCCGGGCCACCTCCACCGCATTGGAGGAGGAGCTCGAGCTGTGGGAGGACGAGGACTACGTGCGGGCTCAGGTCCGTGAGCGCCTGGGCTACGTCATGCCGGGGGAGACCTCTTACGTGGTCGTCGGGGCGGAACAGTTCGAGGACGGCGCCCAGGGGGAGGTCGGCGGGGGCCGGGAGGACCAGGACCTGCCCTGGTACACGACCCTCCAGGACTCCGCCCGCGCTGCTGGCCACGGCGAGGAGCGCAGTGAGGAGCAGGACGGGTGAGGAGACAGGCTCAGTCGGCCTCTTCTGTGGACCGGGCCGACCTGGAGGTGCTGGCGGACCAGCTGGGGCGGGCGCCTCGAGGGGTGGCTGGTATTGCGGCGCGCTGCGTGTGCGGGCGGCCCACAGTGGTCCGTACCCTCCCCCGCCTGGAGGACGGAACTCCCTTCCCCACTACCTACTACCTCACCCATCCGGCGGCAGTCAGGGGATGCTCCACCCTGGAGGCCGAGCACCTCATGGAGGAGCTCAATGACGAGCTGGGGCGGGACACGACGCTGGCCGCTGCCTACGCTCGTGCCCACGAGGACTACCTGGCCCGCCGCCGCGAGCTGGGACAGGTGGCGCAGATCGACGGCGTCTCCGCGGGCGGCATGCCCACCCGGGTCAAGTGCCTCCACGCCCTGGTGGCCCACTCCCTGGCAGTGGGGCCGGGACTCAACCCGGTCGGGGACCGGGTGCTGGACCTCTTGCGGGAGCGTGCTCTGTGGGATCCTTCCTCCTGTGCGTGCTGACCACCCCCTGCTACCGACGTCACTGCCTCCGTTGCTGGCTCCGCCGCTAGCCTCACCGCCGCTGGCGCCACTGATGCTTCCATCGATGTAGAGAGACCACCGATGACCCGAGTCGCCGCTATTGACTGCGGTACCAACACCATTCGCCTGCTTGTCGCCCAGGCCTGGCGTGACGACCTTGGCCGGGTGCGCCTGGAGCCGTTGCGCAGGCGCAGCCAGATCGTCCGTCTGGGTCAGGGCGTGGACCGTACCGGCCGCCTGGACCCGCAGGCCCTGGAGCGGACCCTGGCTGCTGTGGCCGACTACGCCGAGGACTGTCGCGAGCTGGGGGTCCCTGAGGGGCCGGGTGCCCGGCGGTTCGTGGCGACCTCCGCGACCCGTGACGCGGGCAACCGCGACGACTTCACTGCCGGGGTGGCCCACCTGGTGGGGGTGGAACCCCAGGTGGTCAGCGGTCAGGAGGAGGCCCGGCTGTCCTTTGTCGGCTCCCTCCTGGGAGACGGGGGGGCTGGCGGTCCTGACAGTGCCGACGCTGGTGCCGACGCTGGTGCTGGGGCTACCGAGCGGCTCGTGGTGGACCTGGGCGGCGGCTCCACCGAGCTGGTCCTGGGGGACCGGGAGCCGCGCAGCGCAGTCAGCCTGGACACCGGCAGCGTGCGTGTCACCGAGCGCTTCCTTGCCGGAGGGACTGGCCCCCAGGCCCTGGCTTGCGCCCGTGGCGAGGTGCGTGCGCTGCTGGACCAGGCCGCAGAGGTGGTTGACCTCGCCGCCCCTGCACGTCTGGTGGGCCTGGCGGGCACCGTGGCCACGGTGACGGCCCACGCCCTGGGCCTGGAACACTTTGACCCCGCCGCGATCGACGGAGCCGAACTGGGTGTGGAGGCCGTGCTGGCCTCCTGCGAGGCGATCATGGCCTCCACCCCGCAGGAGCGGCAGACGTGGGGCTACCTGGCGCCGGGCCGCCGCGACGTGATCGCCGCGGGGGCGCTGGTGTGGGCGGAAGTGGTCGGCAGGGTCACGCAGGAGACGACGGCGGCTGGGCGGCCCCTGGAGACGGTGACCACCAGCCTCCACGACATCCTTGACGGTATCGCCCTGTCCCTGGTACCTCCCGCTGCCCCGTCCCGGGAGTGCACGGCGTCGGGGTGCAGGGAGCCAGGCTCCCTGGAGGAGCAGCCGTGAGCCAGGCAGGTGTCGACGGCGGGGTAGGCTCCGCAGGCCTGGGCAGCGCCGACAGCGCTGGTGCGCCAGCAGGCCCGGTACCGGACAGGCCGCTGCCACGGGTCCTGGACTGGGGCACCACGGTGATCGGTCAGGGCGGCCCGGCGGTTGCCGTGTCCCTGACGGGGCCGACGCTGGCCCGTACCCGCCAGCAGGCTGCCCGCGCGGTGGCGGCGGGGGCGGACGTGCTGGAGCTGCGGGTAGACCTGCTGGAGCCAGTGCGTGATCAGGTGGCCGGAGCCGCGCAGGGCTGTGGGGCCAGCCGGGCAGGTGGGCGCGCGCAGGAGGTTGAGTCCGCTCAGGCTGCCAGGGTCGCCCAGGCGGTGCTGGAGGCGGTCGAGGCCGTGGGAGCTGTACTTCCCGGGTCCCCTGGATCTCCTGGTAGGCGGGGGGGTGCCGGTGTTCCTGTGCTGCTAACGTGCCGTACTGCGGCGGAGGGCGGCCAGGCCAACGTCGATGACGCCTTCTACGAGGCCCTGCTCCTGGCGGCTGTGGAGGGAGCCGCTAGGCTGCCTGGTCCCCTGCGCCCGGTGGCGGTTGACGTCGAGCTGGAGCGCGGCTGCCTGGAGCGTGTGGCGCGGGCGGCGCACGCGGCGGGGATTGACGTCGTTGCCTCCTTCCACGACGTCGCCGCTACCCCTGGGGAGGCGGTCCTGGAGAACGTCTTGGAGCGCATGGTGGCTCAGGGGGCGGACCTGGCCAAGGTGGCGGTGTGGCCCACCGACGCCGTTGACGTGGCCCGCCTGCTGACCGTGACGGCGCGTGCCCGCCTGCCCGTGCCTGTGGCAGCCATGTCTATGGGAGCGCTCGGTGCGGTGACCCGGGTGGCGGCCGTGTTCGGCTCCGCCCTGACCTTCGCCGTCGTCCCCGACGAGGAGGGGCGGGCGGAGCCCTCCGCCCCCGGGCAGCTGCCCCTGGCGGAGGTGCGCCGCTGCCTGGCCCTCCTGGACGGCCGGTAGGCCTGCTGCTCCTGCGTCCGGGCGGGTTAGTGGCTCGGGGGTGAGGACACTGCGGCCAGGCACAGGACCGGACGGGTCGGCGCTCCGGTGGCGTGGGGTGGTGCGTGCGGGGCCGCGGCTGCCTGCCGCAACCCCGGCCGCCCCTCGTGGGCGGCCTCACCGCCTGGCGGCCCACCAGCGCGCCGGGGGTGACGTAGGATCGCCGCGTTGCCCCGGCGAGGGACGCGCCTGCGCGCGCATCCGTGATCGACGTGGTGGTGCCTGGTTGTGCCGCGCGCCGTCGCGCCCGCCGGACCACCTGATGAGCACGGAGGAGACCCCCATGGCAGACAACACCGTCACTCTCAAGGCACAGCTGCGCACCGCGCTGGGCAAGGGGCCTGCCCGGCAGGCCCGTCGTGCCGGTCAGGTTCCCGCAGTCGTCTACGGTCACGGCGCCCAGCCCCGGCACCTGCTGCTGGAGGAGCACGCCACCCGCATGGCCCTGCGCTCCAACGAGAACGCCCTGGTGGAGCTGGAGATCGAGGGGGAGGAGCCCCTTCTGGTCCTCACCAAGGAGGTCCAGCGCCACCCCGTGCGTCCGGGTGTCCAGCACGTCGACTTCCTCCTGGTCAACCGCAACGAGCAGGTGGAGGTCGAGGTCCCAGTGACCGTGGTCGGGGACGCCGCGCCTGGCACCATGCACATGATTGAGGCGGACCACGTCGTGATCTCCGCCTCTGCGGTGGCCATCCCCGAGGTGATCGAGGTGGATGTGACCGGTGTTCAGGCCGGGACAGTCATCACGGTGGCCGACCTGTCCCTGCCGGAGGGCGTAGAGGCCGTCGCGGACGCCGGGCTCGGTGTGGTCAACGTGAGGGAGGACTCCAGAGGATCGGCCCCGGCGTCGGCCGAGGCTGCACAGTGAGTACCGGGGGGAGCCGGGCATGAGTGCCCCCTGGCTGGTGGTGGGGCTGGGCAACCCCGGCCCCCGTTACGCCCGCAACCGCCACAACCTGGGACGCATGGTGGTGGAGGTGCTGGCTGGGCGTGCCGGGGCGAGGCTGTCCTCCCACCGCGCCCACGCCCAGGTAGCCGAGGTGCGTCTGGGGGTGCTGCCCGGGGGAGCCCCCGGCCCCCGGGCGGTCCTGGCTCAGCCGGGCACCCTCATGAACGGCTCCGGCGGTCCGGTCAAGGCTCTGGCCGACTACTACGGTGTGGAGGCGACCGACCGCCTCCTGGTGGTCCACGATGAGCTGGACCTGTCTGCTCACGTCCTGCGGCTCAAGCGCGGCGGCGGTGAAGGCGGGCACAACGGCCTGAGGTCGGTCTCCTCCGCCCTGGGTACGCGGGGCTACGCCCGGCTCCGCGTGGGGATCGGGCGCCCTCCGGGGCGTCAGGACCCGGCGGACTACGTGCTGGAGGACGTCCCTGCCCGGGAGCGGCAGGCCCTGGCGGTGACTCTGGAGCAGGCCGCCGACGCCGTGGAGCAGGTGGTGGCCCTGGGCCTGGAGGCCACCCAGCAGCGCCTCCACGCGCCCGCTGCGGCGCCGGAGATGTAGCCCGCTTGTTCTGCCTTTGCGTCTCCACGTCTGGGGCCACCGACCCGGAGACTGTTCGGGAGACCCTGGCGGCCGTGCCCGGAGGGAACCTTCTGGAGGACGTCGCGGCGGTGACGCCGAGCACCAGCACCAGCCAGGTGCTGACGGTGGACACCGACGTCACCGACACGGTGGTCTCCGAGGACCCCAGCACACCGATCCACCTGACCTCACAGCAGGGCAAGGAGGTCAGTGTCACCCTGCCCTACGCTGAGACCTCTGAGACCGCCGTGCCGGTGGGCGACGGGGTGGTCTCCTTCGCCAACGAGCAGGGGTTCACCTCCGTGCCGGTGGTCAAGGAGGACGGCTCAGCCCAGGTGGCCCTCATGGTGGAGTCCGCGGACGCGCCCGAGCGCTTCCCCTTCCAGGTGGGTCTGCCCGAGGGAGCGACTGCCGAGGTGACCGAGGAGGACGGCGGGGTGGTGTTCACCTCCGCCGAGGGCGAGTTCCTCGGGGGCCTGACCCCACCGTGGGCCAAGGACGTCAACGGCACCGAGCTGGCTACCCGCTACGAGGTCGAGGAGACCAGTTCCGGCGGCGTGGTGGTCACCCAGGTGATCGAGCACCACTCTGGCGGAGCCGCCTACCCCGTGGTGGCCGACCCGTGGCTGGGCATCGATCTGTTCGGGGAGGCGGAGTATGACAGACCGGAAACCGACGGACATGGTGACGTGGTGCTGTCCGTCATGCTGTCTCGCTGGGGCTGGTACTGGTACATCACTGGGGGTAATCCTCCAGTGATGCCGCCGCAGCCCTGGACAGGACAGGGGATCCTCCTGACCGCGGGCTGGGACGAGGTAGTGGACAAATTGGATCGAGCCGATGACAAACCCACTATCCGCCACCAGTACGAGTGCCACGTGGCTCTTGGTTATATTGTCTGGGCACCGCCGCCGCTCGGAGGCGCAGGGGTGCACTGGGACTTCGAGATGGCCCGTGTCAACAAGCCCGACTGGCCAATGGACATCCTGGAGCACAGGTGCAACTGGCGGGAGTACGACTAGGCTGTGCACGGATCCTCAGTCGGTTCGTGATCGCGTCAGGCTGAGAGCTGCTGTAGTGCCGTTGCGGCAGGTACTTGTGAGTGAGTATGAGGAGTGGTCGTGGTTGAGCGCCGTGTGCGGCGGTGGTCCTGGGGCAGGAGGATCGTGGGCGCGGTGGTGGTCATGGTCCTCCTGCTCTGGGGGTACGCGGGCTGTGTCCGGGCGCTGGAGAACCGTGACGGCATCCCGGCGGACTGGGCTATATTTCTGGGGTCTTATGACTCCGAGGTATTTCCTGACCCGGTGGAGACCACGGAGCAGACCTGCACCGAGGACCTGCCCTGCCGATGGGCGGTCACCTCAGACACCGCCGTCGTCATGATGTTCGACGACCAGAGGGACGCCTGCCGGGCTGCGCAGACCCTGCCCGCCACGGTGCGCCAGGACTGGATAGCCGTGCGCTTCACCCCCGGCGCCCTGACCGTGAAGCAGCGCAACGACTTGATGGCGCACTTCGCCAACTACAACCGTGACCCGGACGGCGACTTTGCCGACGACCTGGGCTCGTGGCTGCCCTGGGTGGTACGGACCTGCTCGTAAAAATCAGGAAGGAGAGGCGGTGCCTTCAGGTAGTGCACTGCGGGCCTGGGTCAGGACGGTCGTGATCGTGTTGGCGGTGCCGGTTCTGTTCCTCGGGTGGTTCCTGGGCTGCCTGTGGTACCTGGAGCTGCGTGACGACATCCCGGCCAGTTGGGCCGTGGAGCTGGGGACGCTGAACCCGGAACTGTTCCCTGCTCCGGTGGACACCACCGCCCAGACCTGTACCGAGGACCTGCCCTGCCGGTGGGCGGTCACCTCAGATACTGCGGTGGTCATGATGTTCACCAGCCAGAAGGACGCCTGCCAGGCCGCCCACACCCTACCAGGTACGCTGCGGCACGACTGGCTGGCCGTCCAGTTCACCCCGGGGGCGCTGAGCGTGGAGGAGCGGGCCAACCTGCTGCTGCACTTTGACGCCTACGAGCGATACCCCTATGGGGAAGGAATCGACGACATGTCCTGGCTGCCCTGGATCACCCCGAACTGCTCGTAGGGAGTGTCTGCTGTGACGGCTCGAGGCTCATGGTGGAGCCAACTGCTCGAGGGGGCAGCGATTGCGGTGGCAGTCGTGGTCCTGGTGTACGTGGGTTCTGTGGGCATCATTATCGCGACCTACTATACGGCGGGGCCGAGTGATGACGGCCTGGCAGAGTGGGTCGCGGAGCTGGAGACTCTGGACCCAGAGTTGATGCCCCACACGCGGGACACCACTACCCAGACCTGCACCGAAGACCTGCCGTGCCGGTGGGCGCTCACCTCAGACACCGCCGTGGTCATGATGTTCAACGACAATCCAGCAGCCTGCCACGCCGCGGATCCCCTACCTGACGCGTACTGGCGCGACCAGGTAGCCGTCCGTCTCACCCCCGGCGCCCTGACCCAGGAGCAGCAGGACGACCTGCTCATCCACATCGACACCTACTACAAACGCTACTACTGGCGCACCAGCGAGCAAGGCACCCCGGACCCGCTGGACCCCTGGGCTCTCGAGGAGGACCAGTCCTGTCCGTCGTAGGGTGTGGTCGTGGCTGTACACGGTCGTAGTGCCTCGCGGCGAGGGCTTGGGCGCGTCCTGGGCGTCGTGTCTGTGCTGGTCCTCCTGCTCGGCGGATTCGTAGCCTGTGCCGTGGCGATGGAGCGTCGTGACGACATCCCAGCGAGTTGGGCTGTATTTCTGGGGTCTTATGGCTCCGAGGTATTTCCTGACCCGGTGGAGACCACGGAGCAGACCTGCACGGAGGACCTGCCGTGCCGGTGGGCGGTCACCTCCGACACCGCGGTGGTCATGATGTTTGACGACCAGCGGGACGCCTGCCGGGCGGCGGACACCCTGCCGCGTACGGTGCGTCACGACTGGCTCGCCGTCCAGTTCACCCCCGGTGCCTTGAGCGTGCAGCAGCGCGCCGACCTGCTGCTGCACCTTGACAGCTACCACCGCTATCCGCGTAGCAACGGCTATGACAGCTTCAGCCGGTGGGAGGCCGGAGCCGGGTCCTGCTCCTAGGCCATAAGCCCCGACTCGTAGGCGAGGACGACGGCCTGGACCCGGTCACGCACGTCCAGCTTGGTCAGCACGTTGCCGACGTGGGTCTTGACCGTGGTGGCAGACACCACCAGCTGGTCGGCGATCTCCGCGTTGGACATCCCCCGGGCCATGAGCAGCAGGATCTCCTTCTCCCGGGGGGTCAGGGAGGTGATGCGCGGGTCCTGGGAGATGGAGGCCCTCTCCCGGTCCTCCGGCAGCGAGGAGGCAAACATCTCCAGCATCCTCCTGGTGACCCGGGGGGAGACCACGGCCTCGCCGGAGGCCACCGTACGGATCGCGGCCGCCAGGTCCGCCGGACGCGTGTCCTTGAGGAGGAACCCCGAGGCCCCGGCGCGTAGCCCGGCAAAGGCGTACTCGTCCAGGTCGAAGGTGGTCAGGATCAGGATCCGGATGCCGGGGAGCTCCCGCACGATCGTCTCGGTCGCCTCGATACCGTTCATCCCCGGCATGCGCACGTCCATAAGGATGACGTCAGGTCCCAGCGCCCGGGCCTGGGCGACTGCAGTGGCCCCGTCGGAGGCCTCGCCGACGACGTGGATACCTGGCTCAGCGTCCAGCACCATGCGGAAGCCCATACGCATAAGGGACTGGTCGTCAGCCAGGAGGACGGTTACCGGTGCGGGCTCCTCTGGGGTACCCGCACCGGCGCCACCGTCGGCCGGAGCCGCGTCGTTCACAGGGGCATCTGCCATGACAGTGTTCCTTCGTTCTTCTCGTCCCAGCGCAGGACCGCGCGGACCCGCCAGCCCGTGGCGGTCGGTCCGGCCTGGACGCTCCCACCATAGACCGCGGCCCGCTCCCGCATGCCGATGAGGCCCTTGCCGGAGCCGTGCATCGGGCGGGCTCCGGGAGCCGCCTCGTTGTCCACGGTGAGGACAGCCGTGCCAGTGTGACGCTCGACGGTGACTGCCACCCGCGGTGAGGTAGGAGCGTAGCGCAGGATGTTGGTCAGGGCTTCCTGAGCAATACGGAACACTGTCAGCTGGAGGGCCTTGTCCTCAGGCAGCGCCTCACCAGACCACGTGTAGTCCACCGGGACCCCAGCGGCGCGGAAGCGCTCCACCAGCCCGGCGATATCCGCCTGCTCCGGGGCCGGAGCCAGCGGGGTTGCCCCTGCGGAGGAGTCCGAGTCGTGGTCGGTAGCCTCCCGGCGCAGGTCGGCGATCGGGGCGCTGGGCTCGACAGCCGCCACGGTCCCCGGAGGTGCGAACTCCGGGACAGGCAGGTCGCGCACCTCGGGGGAGCGAGATGACCGGGTTCCCGTCTGGGCTGCCCGGGACCTAGCTGCCGTGCTCCGGGAGGGGCCGGGGTCGTTGCCCTTCGTGTCTCCGGCTCCTTCGGCAGGGCGAGGGCCGGGTGGGGGCGGCGCCCCGCCAACCTCAGGGGCGTCCTCGGTAGGGTCTGAGGGCTGGTCCCCGGAGACGGGCGGGCTACCGGTGTCATGCCCGACCCCGGTCAGCGCGGGGTCCTCCCGCAGCACGCCGACCAGGCGGCGGGTGTCCGCCAGTGCCCCGCGCCCGGTCTCCGCCAGAGTCTCCAGGGCCTTCCTAGCGGTAGCCGGGTCGCGGTCGATGGTAGCCGCCGCGCCGTCAGCCATGGTGATCATGACAGCCAGGGAGTGGGCGACGACGTCGTGCATCTCCCGGGCGATCCGACTGCGCTCGTTGGAGGCAGCCAGCAGGGCCTCCTGTTCGCGAGCCAGCGCCAGGCGCGAGGAGCGCACCTCCACCTCGGTGACGCGTAGGCGTGCCGAGCGTAGGTTCAGCCCCGTCAGTACCGTGACGAGAAAGATAAGTGTCATCTGGAGCATCACCTGAAGCGTCTGCCCCGAGGTCGCAGGGTAGCCCTCAATGAAGACCGCTGTTAGGTAGAAGACGGCCATTGTCGTGATCCAGGCGGCCCAGGTTGTCAGCGGGCGGCTGCGAGCGGCGACTGTTCCCAGGGTGATGGGTACGCCTAGCCAGGCGAATATGGTGATGACGACAGCGGCCAGCCCGAACTCCTCGGTCGTAGGCGGTCGGTGGACCCACAGGAGGAGCTGCTCATACAGGGGCAGCAGAGTCAGCAGAGCCAGCCACGCCACCACGGGGTGACGCCGCCGCAGGGTCAGGGCCATAGCACCGCACAGCCAGGCGGCAAGCGCCAGGGGGTAGCGTGCCACCAGGGCCGGGACGGAGGACAGCGACTCCCCGTACTGATGGAGGGCCAGGTGGGCCATGAGGATGTTGGTCAGCAGGACCGCCACGGCGATAGTGCCGTCCACCCAGGTGGGGTGACTGCGGTACCAGGATGTCAGTGAGCGGGCGAGGCCGCGCAGGAGGTGTCGCGCAGAGCCACGGTCACGGGTGGTGTCGCGTGCCTCCACCGGAGCCGCCTGAGCAGGAGCGGTGTCGAGGCTGGGAGAAGAGTCGGGCATCGGGGCCAGTGTGCCACCGCGGCCTCGCCAACCGGGAGCCTGCCAGCGGGGCGAGGTGTGTTGCGGTGGGCGCTGGTAGGCCAGCGGGCCGACCCGCTCCCCGATCGCGGGGCGCCTGGGTCGGCCCGCGTGAGGGCCGCCAGCCAGGGGCTGGGTGGTGACCACGTTGTCTACCTGTCTCTACCTAGGACCTAGGTGCCTGACCTAGGCGTCACGCCGGGAGAGGACGATCCAGCCGATGATGACGGGCACGATCGCCCAGGCGGCGAAGACGGCGGCAGCCTGCCACTGCTCCAGGAAGAACGAGGTACCCGACGAGGCCCAGTCGACTGTCCGGGCGAAGGGGTCCTGTACGGCTGTGGCGCTGTTGCCGGGCAGGAGGCCGTCGATCTCGGCAGCGACGTCCCACCGCATTGCGGCCAGGCCCAGGGGGAGGTCCAGGATGAACAGCAGGACGACGGCGACGGTGATCGTCCCGGCGGTGGAGCGCAGGAGGAAGCCCAGACCCAGGGACATCAGCGCGATACCCGTGAAGGCCAGACCGGTTCCCCAGAAGTATCCCAGGTACTCGGGGTCTGTGAGGGACCCGGCGTGCTCACCCAGGAACGGGGCGGACGCCCCCCAGGCCACGAGGACGGAGACCAGGCCCAGGAGGAAGGCCAGGGCGGAGACGACGACCGCCTTGGCGGCCAGGAGCCTGCCCCGATGGGGGACGGCGGCTAGGGAGGAGCGGATCTGTCCTGAGGCGTACTCGCCGGTGACGGTGAGGGCAGCCTGGACGGAGATGACGATCTGGCCGAAGACGATACCGCCTGTGATGCTGTCTATCGCGTCGCTGTAGGCCTCCTCGGCAGCGTAGGTGATAGCGATGGCGGCTCCGAAGAAGGCGGTCAGGAAGAGGGCGAGGCCGCTGGTGATCCAGGTAGAGCGCAGGCTGCGGATCTTGGCCCACTCTGCGTAGACGGCGCGGGCAAAGGTCTGGCGTCCGGTGACACGGCTGCGGTAGGGGCGTCTGGCGGAAGGGGCTGTGCTGGGGGCGGGGACTGCGTCGGACACGGCGTTGGCTGCCCGGGTGGGTGCTGTGCTGGCTGCTGGGGTGGTCATGGTAGTTCCTTGGCAAAGCTGTAGTGGGTGGGGACTGGCGCGCGGCAGGTGTGGCCCTGGGCTTGCGGGCCGGGCGGCGCTAGACGGTGGCCGGTGCTTGTTGGCGGGCGGGGGCACTCCCTCCCGTGGCCTGCCCGGTGGTGTACTCGGTCTCGCCAGAAGTCAGGGTGAGGTAGGCCTCCTCCAGGCTGGCGTGCTCAGTGGTCAGCTCGTGGAGGGTGACCCTGGCTGCTGCTGCGATGTCACCGACCACATGTGCTGGTGCGGCTGTGGTGGTCAGGGTGCCGGGGCTGGGGCTGGAGGTCTCCACACCCCGGGAGGCCAGGGCCTGGGCCAGGGTGTCAGCCTGGGGGGAGACCACGCGCACGACGTCGCTGGTGGCCTGGGCGATGATCTCGTCAACCGGGCCGCGCGCCAGGATGCGTCCCCGGGCGATGACCAGGAGCTGGTCGGCGGTCTGGGCCATCTCGCTCATCAGGTGGGAGGAGATGAACACGGTGCGTCCCTGGGAGGCTAGGGCACGACAGGTCTCGCGTACCCACTTGACGCCCTCGGGGTCCAGCCCGTTGACCGGCTCGTCCAGGACGAGCACTCCGGGGTCGCCCAGCATGGCTGCGGCGATCCCCAGGCGCTGACCCATGCCCAGGGAGAAGCCCTTGACCCGTTTGCGAGCCACGCTCATCAGCCCGGTCATCTCCAGTACCTCGTTGACTCTCTTGGTGGGGATGCCGTTGGACACCGCCAGCTGGGTCAGGTGCGCCCGGGCGCTGCGCGAGCCGTGCATTCCCTTGGCGTCCAGCAGGGCGCCGACCTCGCACAGCGGGGCGCCCAGGTCCCGGTAGGCGCGCCCGTTGACCCGCACACTGCCACCGGTGGGGCGGTCAAGCCCCATGATCATGCGCATCGTGGTGGACTTTCCGGCTCCGTTGGGCCCCAGGAAGCCCGTGACGGTCCCAGGCTCCGCGGTGAAGGACACCCGGTCCACAGCCGTCTTGTCACCAAACCGCTTTGTCAGCTCCACAGCCTCAATCACAACAGTCTCCTCTCGATGGGTAAGCCAGGCCAGGGGGCGGTGGAGACGGGAGAGGGGCGGAAGCCGTGGTTAGCGGCGCCCCGCCTCAGGTCTGCCACCGTGGATCCGGCGGCCCGGGCAGATGGTCAGCGACCGGGCTGGAGGGCCGCTGGCTGGAACCAGGCTAGGGGCGTGGGTGAGGCGTCTGACTCGCCCGGGAGGCTGAATCCTGGTGAGCCTGCTGTCCCTCTCGGGGGGAGGGTGTCTCCTCCGCGCGGAGGAGAGCGGAGGAGACACGGCAGGTATCCCGCTCAAGCGACAAAAACGTCGGAGGACAACACGATGCCTTGTTGTCCTCCGACGTTTTTGTCGCGTCAGTGAGAGCGGTCCGGGGAGAGGTCAGGTGGTCTCCTCAGAGTCCTGAGTGCCCTCGGGGGCCTCTGCTGGGGCACCCCCGCCCTCGGCGACGGAGCCGGTCATGGCAGACTCGTCCACCCTGAAGGCGAAGCAGAGAAAGCCCCGGTCATTGGAGGCGTTCCAGGCTACTTCGTTCGGGTAGAGATAGAGCAGCCGGAAGCTGGTCTCGTCGACGTCGCTGGAGGCGTAGCCGGAGAACTGGGAGGTACATGCGGTCTCCACGTCGGCGGCCAGGGCCTCCTCGTCATAGGTCTCGTAGGACTCTTCTGCAGCCTCACCGGTGTGGTAGAGCTCCAGGTAGTGGGACTCCTTGCAGTCGGTGACATGGAGAAGAGGGTTGCTGGAGCTCATGACGTCGTCAGGGGTGTCGGTGAGACAGTCACCCACCTCCAGGTCGTCCAGGAAGGCAAGCGAGGAGTCCGGACCGGATGGCTGGGAGGGGGTCTCGGACGGGCTGGCCTCGTCGCTGGGTGCGGCAGTGGGGCCGCCGTTGGGGGTGGCGCTCTGGGAGCTCTCGCCAGCAGGACCGAGCGTGGTCAGGGCGACAGGCTCCGCCTGGCTGCCAAGGCAGGCGCTGAGAGCAAGGAGGAGCGCGGCGGCCACGGGGAGCGCGGACAGCTTGGGAGATCGCATGACAGCGAGTCTGCCTGAAGGTTCCGGGGCGCGCTAGGGGCGGACAGCCTGCGAGAAGCCCATAATACCCCGATTACCTTGATTTCCCTGTCAGCGAGACCGGGAAGCCTCGGTTCGGACAGGGGTTGCCCGTACCGCCGGGACTGGTGGGGTCGTGAGGGCTAGACTGGTGTCTGTCCGTGGACGCAGGTGGTGACCAGGTGGAGGCACGGACGGTCCCGCCGATCCTGCACTGGGTGGCAGCTGCCGTGTCGCCGCAGCCAGGTGGTACCTGGGACAGGCCTGGCCAGTACAACGGAGAGTAGTAGACGGAGAGTAGCAGTGAGTAATCCCTTCTTCAGTCAGAGCCGGGCGTTTGCCCCGGGTGGGGGCGTGCGTGAGTCCGAGCCCGTGGGGACCACTCCTGGCGGGTACCCCACGATGCCGGGCTACCAGCCCGGCTACACCGGCTCCGGGCAGGCTGGCTATGCTGCCCACCGGTCCTACGGGGCCGGGCAGGCCTACGGCCAGGGCTACGGGCAGGTCTATGGTCAGGTCCCGGGCCAGGCCTGGGGGCAGCAGGGCGGCTCCTACGGCACCACCCAGCCCGGCTACGGGCAGGTCAGCCCGGAGCAGGTGGCCGGCATGGAGGCCCGGTACCGGGCGCCTGCAGCCACGAGCACGGACATGCGGCGGATGACCTATGACGACGTCATCATCCGTACCGCGGGCCTGTTCGCGGTCATCGTGGTGGTCGGGGCGGTGTCGTGGAACCTGGTGACCACCCCGGCCACGACGGGCCTGGGGACCATGCTGATGCTTGTCGGCCTGGTCGGGGGCCTGGTGCTGGGGCTGGTCAACTCCTTCAGGCGGGTGCCCTCCCCGGCGCTCATCATGGGCTACGCGGTGTGCGAGGGCCTGCTGCTGGGGGGCTTCTCCGGGATCATGGAGTACCGCTACGAGGGCATCGTGGCCCAGGCGGTGCTGGCCACCGCGGCGACCTTCGTGGTGGTGCTGTGCGCCTACCGGTTCGTCGGCTTCAGGGTCCAGGGCCGCGTCCGGCGCGTGCTGCTCGTGGCCGTGGGCGGCTACCTGCTGTTCAGCCTGGTCAACCTGGGGCTCATGCTCACTGGGGTGACCCCGGGGCAGTGGGGGCTGCGCAGCATCGAGGTCATGGGGATCCCCCTGGGCGTGGTCATCGGGCTGGCCGCGGTGGTCATGGCCGCCTTCTGCCTGGCGGTGGACTTCGAGTCTGTCCAGCAGGGCGTGGACAACCGCCTGCCCCAGCGCTACGCCTGGGCCGGGGCCTTCGGCCTGGTGGTGACCATCGTGTGGATGTACATCGAGTTCCTCCGCCTGCTGTCCTACTTCCGCGACTGACACCCGCACCAGAACAGGCGCGCCGGTGGAGGAGGTCCTCAGTGAGGCTCTCAGTGCAGCCACTGAGGGCCTCACTGAGCCCCGGACGGGGGCTGCTGGTCCCCGCCCGAGGCTCCTGCTCCGTGCCGGCGCCGCCGGTGGGGCTGGTCAGTGCCCGGGACCTGGGTGTACGCCACAGTCGCCTGGCGTAGGCTCCTGCCATGATCAGTATGAACATGCCCTCCGTCGGCGGCGCCAAGGGGACTAGGCCGTCCCTGACCTTCCCCGGCCCGCAGGCACCCGAGGGCCTCCAGGTGCAGGTTGTCGACGCCGGGGACGGCCGGGTGGTTGAACCGGGGGACACGATCGCCTGCCACTACCTGGGCCAGGTCTGGGACGGGAAGGTCTTCGACAGCTCCTACGACCGTGGCCAGCCGCTGAGCTTCCAGGTTGGGACCGGGATGGTAATCCGCGGCTGGGACGACGCCCTGGTGGGACAGAGGGTCGGATCTCGGGTGCTGCTGTCGATCCCCTCTGAGCTTGGCTACGGCGATCGTGGCGTCCCGCAAGCAGGGATCAGAGGTGGTGACACTCTCGTCTTCGTCACGGAGATTCTAGGCGTTATGTGATTCCGGGTGGGCGGGGCGCTCGGTCTGGGCGGCGGGCCTGGCAGGAGGCTCCCGGCGAGGAGTCGTGCCTAGCATGAACCTACGCGCGAGGACGGCTGAGCAGACCTGGCGCCGACGCTGCTCTCGGTCCGGTCGGCCGGGAATGCGCAGGGCCGTGTGCGTGCTCTAGCAGGGAGCACTAGGCTGGGAGGCGGACGCGGTGTCATTACCGGGTCCTCGCCTACTGCGGTGACGGGGTTGCTCGCTACCGCCACTGCCGAGTGCGTCCCAGTGACGTCCCTACAGACCTCCCGACAGGAGAGAACATGCCGCAGTACCGCAGCGCCACCTCAACCTCCGGCCGTAACATGGCGGGCGCACGCGCCCTGTGGCGCGCGACCGGCGTCAGGGACTCCGACTTCGGCAAGCCCATCATCGCGATCGCCAACTCTTTCACCCAGTTCGTCCCCGGGCACGTGGGCCTGCGCGACGTCGGCCGTCTGGTCGCCGCCCAGATCGAGGCTGCCGGCGGTATCGCCAAGGAGTTCAACACCATCGCCGTGGACGACGGCATTGCCATGGGTCACGACGGCATGCTCTACTCCCTGCCCAGCCGAGAGCTCATCGCTGACTCAGTGGAGTACATGGTCTCCGCCCACTGCGCGGACGCCCTGGTGTGTATCTCCAACTGTGACAAGATCACCCCTGGCATGCTCATGGCCTCCCTGCGCCTGAACATCCCGACGATCTTTGTCTCCGGCGGGCCCATGGAGTCGGGGAAGATGGTGTCCGCGGACGGCACCACCCGCAAGCTGGACCTTATCGACGCGATGATGGATGCCGGTGACCCCACGGTCCCCGATGAGACCATCTCCGCCATTGAGCGCCTGGCCTGCCCCACCTGCGGCTCCTGCTCGGGCATGTTCACTGCCAACTCTATGAACTGCCTGACGGAGGCCCTGGGCATGGCGCTGCCGACCAACGGATCGCTCCTGGCCACGCACGCCGACCGCAAGGCTCTGTTCCAGGAGGCCGGCCGCCAGATCGTTCAGATCACCAAGGCCTACTACGAGGAGGACGACGCCTCCGTCCTGCCGCGCTCGATCGCCACCAAGGCCGCCTTTGAGAACGCCATGAGCCTGGACATTGCTATGGGCGGCTCTACCAACACGGTGCTGCACCTGCTTGCTGCCGCCCAGGAGGCGGAGGTCGACTTCACGATGGCCGACATCAACCGGCTTTCCCGCAAGGTTCCCCACCTGTGCAAGGTGGCTCCCTCCACCAACGTCTTCCACATGGAGGACGTCCACCGGGCCGGCGGCATCATGGGCATCCTTGGGGAGCTGGACCGTGGGGGGCTGCTTGACACCACCACTCGTACCGTGTTGCGTGGCACCTTGGCCGACGAGCTCGACCAGTACGACATCGGCTGCCCCGGCGAGGGCGGCGGGCGCGATCCGCAGGCGAGCCGGGTGGATGAGGCGATCCGCACCCGCTACCTGGCCGCCCCCGCGGGTGTGCGCACAACCGAGATGTTCTCCCAGTCCTCCCGGTGGGAGGCGCTGGACACTGATCGTGAGAACGGCGCCATCCGCGACGTCGCCCACGCCTACTCCGCCGACGGAGGGCTGGCGGTGCTGTTTGGGAACATCGCGGAGAAGGGCTGCATCGTCAAGACAGCGGGAGTGGACGCCTCGATCCTCACCTTCTCTGGTCCCGCGGTGGTCTTCGAGTCCCAGGACGACGCCGTGGAGGGCATCCTCGGCGGCAAGGTGAAGGCAGGCGACGTGGTGATCATCTCCCATGAGGGGCCCCGTGGGGGGCCGGGCATGCAGGAGATGCTCTACCCGACCACCTACATCAAGTCCATGCACCTGGGCAAGGAGTGCGCGTTGCTGACCGATGGGCGCTTCTCCGGGGGGACCTCGGGCCTGAGCATCGGGCACGTCTCCCCGGAGGCGGCGGCGGGCGGCCTCGTCGGCCTGGTTCGCAGCGGTGACGTCATCGACATCGACATCCCGGCCCGCTCCATCTCGGTGCGCCTGGACGAGGCCGAGATCCAGCGTCGTCGTGCGCAGGAGGAGGCGCGCGGGGCGGCCGCCTGGACCCCCCACTCCCCGCGTCCCCGCAAGGTCTCTGCCGCCCTGCGCGCCTACGCGATGCTGGCAACTAGCGCCGACCTGGGGGCCGTGCGGGACCTGGGCCTGCTGGGGGCCGACTAGGGGTGCGGGCGCGTGGCCCACGGGGCGTCGTCGCTCCGGGGGCCACGCAGTCGTCAGGGGCTGTCGGGCTGGGCGCGGCACGGTGGTGCTATCAGCCAGATTTGAGAACGGTTGTCATTATGGTCTATGGTGCCTTTATGACAGTTGCTCCCAGGTGTCGGCCGGAGGTGTGGTGCGCGCGCCCGTCGTGGCGCCTTGGCGTGGTGGGCGTGGTACCAGCCTCTTTCGTGACGGGATTGCGCCTCGGCCCTTTCGCCTCTAAGGTTCTTAGGTATGGCAACCCTTCTTAAGTCGTTGAGTGTCCGCGCGGGAGGGCGTCAGCTGCTCAAGGATGTCAGCCTCGCCCTGTCCCCGGGAAGCCGCACCGCCCTGGTCGGGGCCTCCGGGGCGGGGAAGTCGCTGACCTGTGCTGCGCTTGCGGGTGTGCTGCCGCCAGGCCTGACGGTGACCGGGAGCCTCACGGGCACAGGACCTGAGTCGGCAACCGCGGTCAACCTCCTGCCGCTGCCTGCCTCGCGCCGTCCTCTGCGGGACCGGGTCGCGCTGGTCCCCCAGGATCCAAGCACGGCCCTGCACCCGCTGACACCTGTCGGACGTCAGATCGAGCTGGCGGCCCGTACCTCGCAGAGTACCCGCCACCGGGCGGCTCAGCGTGTGACGGACCTGCTTGCTGCCGTTGGCCTGGAGAGGCGGCTTGCGGAACGAGTGCCCGGATGTCTCTCAGGAGGTCAGCGTCAGAGGGCCTGCCTGGCCCTGGCCCTGGCGGGTGACCCGACCGTACTGATTGCTGACGAGCCCACCACGGCGCTGGATGTCGTCACTCGTGCTGAGGTCCTTGACCTTCTGGCCCGGGTGACAGGTCGGGACGACGGTCCGGCCCTGCTACTGATTACCCACGACCTCCCGGCTGCCATGATCTGTGAGGACATCGTGGTCCTCTCCCAGGGAGAGGTCGTCGAGAGGGGAGCCACGTGGCAGGTCCTCGCCTGCCCTGATCACCCGGTGACGCAGGCCATGTGCGAGGCAGCCAGACGTGAAACTCTCCCGGCCGCTCTGACGGCGTTCACCGATGTCAGGCTCCCGCAGGCGCAGGACGTCGATGGGTGCCCGCGGACCCTCGTGCGGCAGGTGTCCTAGCGTGGAGGGGCTGAGGGTCAGCAATATCGCCCGCTCCTACCCAGACGGCTCCGGAGGCTTGCGCCCCGTCCTCGACGGTGTCAGTCTTGATCTTCCTGCCGGTCACAGTGCTGCCCTCCTCGGGCGCTCTGGATGCGGGAAGACCACCTTGCTTCGTGCGCTGCTGCTTCTGGACGTTCCGGGTCCGAAGGACTCCGGGGAGATCCTGCTCGACGGCACTCCCGTGCTCCGGCGCAGCGCGCGTCGTCTGCGCTCCTACCGACGGGTCGTCCAGTATGTCCCCCAGGACGCTGCCAGCAGCCTTGACCCCCGGCTCAGGGTCGTGTCGCAGGTCACCAGACCCATGCGGACTCTGGGGGTCCCCGGGAGCCGGGAGGAGCACACGGCTGCTGCCGAGGATCTTCTCACTCGTCTGGAGCTTCCTCGGCAGGTGTGGCACTCTCGTCCGCACGAGCTCTCTGGCGGGCAGGCTCAACGTGTTGCGATCGCCCGTGCCCTGGCGCCAGCCCCTCGTCACCTTCTTCTTGACGAGCCCGTGTCAGGGCTCGATCCTGCGCTGAGACGCCAGGTCCTGGAGCTCCTGTCGGGGATTGGTGCAGACCTGGCTGACAAGGAGACCACAGCCCAGCCCCAGCACGTACCAGCAGAGCAGCAAGACCGTCCCGCCCCAGCCCTGGACTGCGCCCGTCCCGCCCCAGCCCTGCTTGTTGTCTCCCACGACCTAGCGGCTGTCGCCCGTATCTGCAGCCGCGGGATCGTCATGGACGGCGGGGTTCTCGTCGAGGACGCGCCGATGGGTGACCTTCTGACCGCCCCGTCCCATCCCGCCGCCCGTGCCCTGCGTGACGCCGTGCCCAGCCTGCCTTCCCCGCAGGGCGCCTACCAGCCTCAGCAACCTGCAAGGAGACAGACATGAACACCTCCGCACCGGTCCCCACCCGTCGCCAGGCGATCGCGGTGCTAGGCATAGGAGCAGGTGCGGTCCTGGTCGCAGGCTGTGGCGGTGGCCCGCCCGAGGCCACCGACGGCCGTGTCCGCCTCGCCATGTTTAATACGCCGCGCGCCAGTATGAGCCCCTTCTCTGACGACGCGTTCATGCTGACCAAGTGGTCGTGTGCCGAGACTCTGGTCAATCTCGACGCCGAGGGCAAGCTGGTCGAGGCGCTCGCCTCCTCCTGGGAGCGCACCAACGCCACCACGTGGCGGTTCACTGTCCGCGAGGGGGTCACCTTTCACGACGGAAGCGCCTTGACCGCGGAGCAGGCGGCTGCCTGCATCGACTTTGCGGCCAGCCACCCTGAGGCTCCCCGTATCCTCGACGACGTCGAGCTGAGCGTCACCGCCGAGGGCAGCGAGGTCGTCGTCACTACGGCCGAGCCTGACCCGCTGCTCCCGCAGCGCTTGTCTAGCCCCAGCATGGTGATCCTCGCCGAGGGAGCCTATCCCGACGCCTCTGACGGCGTCATTGACCCTATCGGCTACGGGACCGGGCCCTTCAGACTGACTGAGGTCAACGGGACGGCTACCGCCACCTTGGAGCGTTATGAGGACTACTGGGGAGAGGCCGCCACCGCGTCAGGCATCGACGTGTCCTTCGTGCCTGACGGCACCGCACGTGGCTCCGCCCTGCGCACCGGCGAGGCCGACGTGGTCGAGGCGGTCCCCTTCTCCCAGGTCGCCAACCTTGACGAGTCGCTCCTGCACGAGATCGTCACGCCGCGGACCCTCACGCTCTACCTCAACACTGCCGAGGGCGTCTTTACCGACAAGGGCCTCAGGGCCGCCGTCAGGGACGCCATTGAGCCCACCGAGCTCACCGCCACCGTCTACGAGGGCTACGCCGACGTCGCGCCCGGTCTGTTCGGCCCGGCACTGACGTGGGCCGAGGAGCTGCGCTCGTGGGGCACCACCTCCTTCACCGGGGCCAAGGGCGCCGGTGCCGCGGGCCGGGTTCCCGGGGCCGCCAAGGCCAGCAAAGTTCCCGAGGGGACCACCATCACGATCGGTACCTACAGCGACCGTCCCGAGCTCGAGGAGGTGCTCGTCGTCGTCACCGAGCAGCTGGAGAAGGCCGGGTTCACGGTCAAGAACGACGTACGCGAGTACGAGCAGATCGAGTCCGACGCCCTGGCGGGAGCCTTCGACGCCTTCCTCCTGTCACGAGGAACGGTCCTGGACTCCGGGGACCCGGTGGCCTACATGGAGTCTGACTTCTCCTCCGACGGGTCGTTCTCGCTGTGCTTCCTCAAGGACACGAAGGTAGACGCAGCGCTGGACAAGGCCGCCGCGCTGGAGGCCGGGCAGGAGCGGCGCAAGGCCATCATCGCTGCGGAGGAGGCGATCCTCGCTACCGGGGCGGCCGTCCCCCTGGTCAACGAGCGCCTGCTCCAGGGGGAGGCGGCAGGGCTCACCGGTGCCGAGCGGGACCCGTACACCAGGGCGCTGATTACCGCCTCTACGGCGGTCGGGCAGTGAGGTCGGGCAGTGAGTCAGGCAGCAGGTGGGCTGATGGCCCGAATGGTAGGCACGGTGGTGGGTCTGCCGCGCAGGGCCCGCCGCCACTACGACGGGGTGGTCGTGGCCTCCCGGGTGCTCGCCTTTAGCGGACTGGTGGCCCTGGTGGGGATGCTGCCGTGGCTGTCAGCCAACGATCCTGCCCTGACCATCCTGAGGGCAACCTCTGACGAGCGTGAGCCCACCCCGGAGGCGCTGGAGGCCATCCGGGAGCGGCTGGGTCTGGGTGACGGTCCCCTGGGCAGCATCGGCCACTGGCTGGGCGGTGTCCTCCGCGGCGACCTGGGTACGTCATGGGTGTCGGGCGGTGACGTCGCTCCCGGTACGCTGGACGCCTTCAGCGTGTCTCTGGGCCTCATGGGGGCGGCCCTCCTGGTGTCCCTCCTTGTCGCGACACTGCTTACCCTGCCAGCCATGCGGGCTGGGCTGCGGGGGGAGCCCCGTCCCCGGGGCGGGGCCGTCGCGGCCCTCCTGACCTCGCTGCCGGAGTACCTCCTGGCCCCGGTGCTCCTACTGACGCTGGCGGTCTACGCCGGGCTGCTGCCGCCTTACGGATGGGGACGGGCTGCCCAGGTGGTGCTGCCCGCCCTCACCCTGGGCCTGCCCGGCGGTGGTCTCCTGGGTGGCCTGCTTGCCGACGCCGTCACGGCGACCTTCAACGAGCGGTGGGTGGCTACCTGGACCACTACTGGCATATCCCGCGCCGCCCTGGCACGGGCGGTGCTGCGTCGCGCCCTGGCGCCCCTGTGCGGCCAGGTGGGTCTGGTGGTGGTCGGGCTGACCGGGGGTGCGGTGGCCACCGAGCAGATCTTCGCGATCCCCGGGATCGGCAGGACGCTCCTGAGCTCGGCCACCGCGCAGGACGTCCCCTCCCTCCAGGCGGGGATCCTGCTCCTGCTGGCGCTGGCCGTAGGAGTCGGTGCCCTGGCAGAGCTGGTCCGCCGGTGGCTGCTGGGAGCAGCCGTCGGGACCCCGCTGCCCGCGCCTCCACCTGTGCGCCGTCCGGGGCGTAGTGCGGGCGTCATCGCCGTGCTCGGGTCGCTGGTCCTCATGGGGATGGTCTGCGCGGGGATCGGCCGGAACCCGCTGGCCACCGGCTACGAGCGGCTAGAGGTACCCAGCCTGGCCCTGCCGCTGGGAGGTGACGCCCTGGGGCGTGACGTCCTGGCTCGCGTGGCCCACGGGGCGGTCTCTACCACGACCACCGCCCTGGTCGTGTGCCTTGCGTGCTTCCTGGTAGCCATGTTGGTGGGGCTGGTGCCCCGTGCCGCCATGGGCTTCACCGAGGTCGCCAACGCGGCCCCGCCGGTCCTGGCGGGACTGGTCGTGGCGGCGGTGACAGGTCCGAGCGCCCTGGGCGCCGCCGTGGCGGTGGGCTGCGTGGCGTGGGCGCCACTGGCGTCACACGCCGGCTCGCTCGTGCGCGAGGTCCGTCAGCGGCCCGATGTCGCCCTGGCACCGGTGCTGGGGGAGGGAAGGGCGCGGATCACCCTGACGCGGGTGGTGCCTGCCATCGCCCCGCCCCTGGCACGTCACGCCGCCCTGCGGCTGCCGGGGATCGCCCTGGCGCTGGCCGGTCTGGGCTTCCTCGGCCTGGGAGCGCAGGCCCCCACGCCGGACTGGGGACTGGCGCTAGCCGAGGCCCTGCCCTATATCGAGCGGGCGCCGTGGGCTGTTGCCGCCCCTGCCTCGGCCCTGGTGGCGCTCGCGGTGACGGCCGTGGCCACCTCCCGGGTGAATATGTCCGTCGAGCGGCGCCGCGGCGTCGGGGACGGCTGAGCCCGGCTACGGGGACCTGACAGGCTGGGGGGCTGAGACCAAGCGAGTAGGATCGGCCTCAGTCCCCCACGCCGCACCGGCCCAGGTGGCCCTGTCGCGCAGCACCCAGGCCCGGTTGTATGCCGTGCTGCGCTCAGATGCTCAGCGAGTCGCGGAAGTCGGAGTTGTCCTCCAGCCAGGTGCGGGCTGACCCCTCGTTGTCCGTGCCCTCGTTCTCGTTGAGCATGAGATCCTCCAGAGAGCTGAGCTGCTCGTCGGTGATCGTGAAGTCCGTGAACAGGGTCGCGATGTCAGGCATGTCGTCGGACAGGCCCTGGCGCCCCAGCGCGTGGATCTGCTCGGCCTCGCCGAAGGCGTTCTCGGGATCCTCCAGGTCGCGGATCTCGTAGGCGCTGTAGGCCCAGTGCGGGCTCCACAGGGTGACGACGATGTTGTCCCCCTTGCTCATGGCGCCCTTGAGCTCGGCCAGCATGGCTGAGGTGGAGGAGGTGGCGAACTCCATCGTGTCCAGGCCGTAGGTGGGGATGACCGACTCCTCGGTCTGGGTGGTGATACCCGCACCCGCGTCGATGCCCACGATCCTGTTGTCAAAGTCGGAGGCGGAGTCGGCCAGCTCGGCGATAGAGGTGATGGGGGCGGAGTCGTTGACCGCCAGGGCGAGCTTGGCGTTGGTGTACCAGGCGCCGAAGTCCTCGACCTTGTCACCGTACTGGTCCATGTAGGACTCGTGAGTGGTGGGCAGCCAGGCGTCGAGCATGAGGTCGTAGTCGCCGTTGGCCAGGCTGCTGTAGGCGACACCGACGTCGGCGTCGGACAGGGTGACGTCGTAGCCCTCGTCGGTAAGGATGACCTTGAACAGGTTAGAGATGGCGATGCCCTCGTCCCAGCCCGCGGGCACGCCGATGGTCAGGGCCTTGTCGGAGGAACCGCCGGAGCCGCCGGAGGAGCCGGAGCCGCCGGAGGAGCCACAGGCGGCCAGGCCGGTGGCGGCCAGCACGCTGGCACCCACGGTCAGGGCGTGGCGGCGGGAGATGCCGGGTGGGGTGAGGTGGTTGCTCAGTTGGTTACTCATGGTGCTTCCTTTCGGTTCAGGGACGGGAGGGGAGCGGCTGGTGAGCGGCGCAGCGGGTGCGGCACGGGTGTGGTGGGCAGGAGTCGGCCTCAGCGGGAGCCCCAGCTGCGGGAGCCGAAGGCCGCGGTCACCCGGTCCAGGTAGACGGCCAGGAGAACGACGGACAGGCCGGCCTCGACCCCCAGGCCCACGTTGACCCGCTGCAGGGCGGTGACGACGTCGGAACCTAGGCCGCCGGCGCCCACCATGCCCGCGATGACGACCATGGACAGGGAGAGCATGATGACCTGGTTGACCCCGCCCATAATCGTCGCCCGGGCCAGCGGCAGCTGGATCTGGTAGAGGATGCGGGTGGGGGTGGCGCCGAAGGCCTGACCAGCCTCGACGACCTCCTTGTCCACCTGACGGATGCCCAGCTCGGTGAAGCGCACGCCGGGGGCGATGGCGAACATGATGGTGGCCACCACCGCCGGGACGATCCCCACGCGGAAGATGACGACGAAGGGGATGAGGTAGACGAAGGCGGGCATCGTCTGGAGGAAGTCCAGCACGGGGCGGACGGCGCGGGACACGGCCTGGCTCCGGGAGGCCCAGATTCCCAGGGGGATCCCGATGACGAGAGCGAAGAAGGAGGACACCAGCACCAGGGAGAGGGTGTCCATGGCGTTCTCCCACTGGTCCATGCCGTAGATGACCAGGAAGCCTGCGGCGGCGCTGAGGCCGCCCAGCCACCCGCGGGCCACCCAGGCAAGCGCTGTCAGGACGATGATGACCAGCCAGAACGGGGGCGCGGCCAGGAGCCAGTCGACGCCGTCGAAGCAGCTCTGGATGAGTGAGGAGACACCGTCAAAGAACGCTTCCCAGGCTGTGGTGACCCAGTCGACCGCTGCGTCGGCCCAGTCGCCGACGGGGATCCGGAAGTAGGGGCTGGAGCTCATCGTGCGTACTCTCCGTCCTTCTGCGGGTCGTCCTGGTCGTCCGCGGTGCTCCCGGTGACCTCCTCAGGGCTGTCGGGCGCGGCGTCGGTCTCGCTACCTCCCGCCAGGGCCTGGAGCATGGCGACGCGCCGCACGATCCCCTGGAAGATGCCGTCCTCGCTGGTGACGGCCAGCGGTAGACGCGCCTCGACAGAGGCGGCGAACATCTCGTTGAGCGTGGTCCCCGGCTGCACTGCTGAGTCGTCGGGGTGGATGAATCCGTCGGACACCTTCCTGGACGCCTCCTTGGGGGCCGTCCCCTCCCGCAGGCTGGTGGCCAGCTCCTCGGCGTAGACGGAGCCGAGCAGGCGCCTGGTGCCGGACTCCACCACGTAGGCACCCTCCACCTTGGCGTCGTTGAGCAGCCGCAGCGCCACCTTGAGGCCGTCGCCAGGCCGGATGACCACTGGCGGGCTCTCCACCAGGGACTCCGCCGTGAGCACCCGGGAGCGGTCGACGTCGGAGACGAACCGGGCGACGTAGCTGTTGGCGGGGTCGGAGAGGATCTCCTCGGCGGTGCCGATCTGGTCGATCCGCCCGTCACGCATGACGGCGATCCGGTCGCCCAGGAACATGGCCTCGTTGAGGTCGTGGGTGATGAAGACGATCGTCTTGCCCAGGCTCGCCTGGAGGTCAAGGAGCTGGACCTGCATGTCGCGCCTGATGAGGGGGTCCAGCGCGGAGAAGGCCTCGTCCATGAGCAGGATGTCCGTGTCGGCGGTCAGCGCCCGGGCCAGCCCCACCCGCTGCTGCATGCCGCCGGACAGGGCGGAGGGCATGGAGGTCTCCCAGCCCTTGAGGCCGGTCAGCTCCAGGGCGCGCAGCGCCTTCTCCTCGCGCTCCTGCTTGTCCACGCCCTGAATCTCCAGGGGGTAGGCGGCGTTGGCCAGCACGCTGCGGTGCGGCAGAAGGGCGAAGTGCTGGAAGACCATGGAGATCTTCTCCCTGCGCACGGTGCGCAGGTCCTTCTCCGACAGGTCCGCCAGGTCCTGGCCGCCAATGGTGATGTGCCCCGAGGTCAGGGGCAGCAAGCCGTTGAGCATGCGCAGCAGGGTCGACTTGCCCGATCCTGACAGGCCCATGACCACGAAGGTCTCTCCCTGGCGCACGTCAAAGCTGGCGTCAATGACTGCCGCCGTCCCCAGGCGGGCGACGTCCTCACGGCTGCTCCCGGCCTGGAGCTCCTCAACCGCCTGTCTCGATGATCGTCCGAATACCTTGTACACGTGTTCTGCGCTGAGTGCGCTCACACGGGCCCCTTCCGTTGATGATGACTCCGCCCAACGACGTCAGCACAATTTATACGGCAGCGTGGCGGAGGTGGTGAGCCGTCGACAACTTGCTCACGACGGTCCCCAGCCTAGCGTGCTCAGTCTCGACTGTCCGTCGTTTTGGCGTCATTCCTGCATCCTCGCCTCTCTTGGCTGGGTGGCTGGACCCGGGTTTCTTGTTGTGAGGACCTGGAAAAGCTCCGGTCGGCGACGAGGTGGCGGGTGTGGTCGATTTCATAACATCGCGGTTTCCCTGGCTGAGGATCTCAGGGGTCTCACAGGGAGGTGCGCGCCCCTGGTGCAGAGTCTCGTTTCCGTCCCCTGACCCTGATCGTCTAAGGTGGCTCGAGTGAGTTTCCCACAGGCTGATGACGCCCTCGGGCGCGACCAGGGCAGCGGGCCTCGAGGTACCACGGGCTCGGTCGTGACGGAACCTGCTGCGGTGCAACCTGCCGCCAGGACCGCTGCGACGAGTGCTGCTGGCCCCACCGGCTGGACCAGGTCGGACTACCTCAAGGAGATCCTGCGCGCCCCGGTCTACGAGGCGGCCGAGCACACTCCCCTCCAGCCCATGGAGGCTCTGTCCTCCCGTCTGGGCTGCACGGTCCAGGTCAAGCGGGAGGACCTCCAGGCCGTCCACTCCTTCAAGATCCGTGGTGCCTACAACGCCATGAGGTCCTTGGGGGAGCAGGAGCGCTTGCGGGGCGTGGTGACCGCCTCAGCCGGCAACCACGCCCAAGGAGTGGCCCGCTCAGCGGCCCTGCTGGGGATGCGGGCGCTTATCGTCATGCCCACGGTGACGCCCAGGATCAAGGTTGATGCCGTGCGCGCGCTAGGAGGGGAGGTCCGGCTGGCGGGGGACAACTTTGACGCTGCCAAGGCTGAGGCGCTGCGGGCGGCACGGGAGGAGGGCCTGACCTACATCGCCCCCTTTGACGACCCCCGGGTGATCGCGGGTCAGGGCACGGTGGGCCTGGAGCTCATCCAGCAGGACGCCGACCTGGACTGCGTCTTCGTGCCTGTAGGCGGTGGGGGCCTGGCGTCGGGGGTCGCCGTCCTGGTCAAGCAGCTCATGCCTGAGATCAGGGTCATCGGTGTCGAGCACGAGGAGTCGGCCTGCCTGAGCGCAGCCGTCCTGGCCGGCCAGCCGGTGACCCTGACCCGAGTGGGACTTTTTGCCGAGGGTGTGGCTGTGCGACGTGTCGGGGAGGAGACCTACCGGCTGTGCTCTGAGCTGCTGGACGACGTGGTGACTGTCTCCTCCGACGAGGTCTCCGCCGCTGTCCGTGACATCTTCGAGGACGTGCGAGCGATCTCCGAGCCCTCCGGTGCCATTGCCCTGGCGGGGCTCAAGCGCTACGCCGTCGACCACGACCTGCATGACCAGCGCCTGGCCTGTGTCCTGTCGGGGGCCAACCTCAACTTCCACCAGCTGCGTTACATCTCTGAGCGCTCCGAGATCGGTGAGCAGAGAGAGGCGATCCTCGGGGTGAGGATCCCCGAGGAGCAGGGGTCCTTCCTCCGGTTCGCCGCCGTGCTGGGAGGGCGCTCCGTCACCGAGTTCAACTACCGGTTCTCAGCCAGCCGTACCGAGGCCGAGCCTGCGCGGATCTTTGTCGGCGTGCGTACCACCGGGGGCTACCAGGAGCGTGCTGAGATCGTGGCGGACCTGGAGGAGGCGGGCTACAGCGCCATCGACCTGACGGAGGACGAGCTGGCCAAGGTCCACGTGCGCTCCATGATCGGGGGCCGCGCGGCGGCGGGGGTGGCGGAGAGGCTCTTCTCCTTCCTGTTCCCGGAGTCCCCCGGGGCGCTGCTGCACTTCCTGGAGGTCCTGGGGACGCGCTGGAACATCACCCTGTTCCACTACCGTACCGACGGTGCCGACTACGGGCGCATCCTGTGCGCCTTCGCTGCCGGCCCCGATGACACCGAGCTGACCGAGCACATGGACCGGCTGGGATACACCTACAACGAGGAGACCGCTGATCCTGCTGCCCGTTTCTTCCTGGGACGCTGAATGGGCTGCCGACTGACCCTGGGGTGACCGTGGGGCTGCGCCAGGGCACGTCAGGGGGACGCCGGTGACTGTGGTGGGTATCATCGAATAGACCTTGGCAAGTCTGGATATTAGGTCCTAAGGTAATTCATGGATCAAGTGTCCCGGTTCGTGGGCGCCAGGAAGGCCTAGGTGCCCCGCTGTCTTTCCTCGTTTTCTGTCCTGCAAGGAGAACACTATGACGCGTGTCGCCGTCGTTGTCGGCTCTGTCCGCCCCAACCGGATCGCTACCTCCATTGCCCAGTGGGTCGTGGACCAGGCCAGTGCCGTCGAGGGGGTTGAGGCCGAGCTGGTTGATATCGCCGCCTATGACCTCCCTCTTTTCGCAGAGGAGCTCCCCCCGATGGTGGGCGCTCCCGCGAACGAGGCTGGTGCTGCCTTCAACCAGGCGATGCAGTCCTTTGACGCGGTGGTGTTCGTGGCCCCAGAGTACAACTACTCCATCCCGGGAGCCCTGAAGAACGCTATTGACTACCTGGAGCCGCGTGCCCTGGCGAACAAGGGGGTGGGGCTGGTGGGCTACTCCTACTCCAACGGCATCCGTGCCGTGGAGCACCTCAAGCAGATCGTCACCGGGTTCGGTGGGGTTGTCGCCAGCCCGCAGGTCTACCTCTCTCTCAACACTGACGTCGCTGACGGGGCCTTTGCCCCGGCCGCCTACCACGACGGTGAGGTGCCTGCCATGGTGCAGGCGGTCGTCGCACGTAGCGAGGCGCTGGCCTGCCTGCGGTGAGTCTGAGGGTGCTGTCCCCGGGCGAGGCCGTGTCGGGGACAGCACCCGGTGGGACCCGACCGGGTGTGGTGCCGCCCCGCTGCTAGCTTCTGATGCGCAGCCGGGACCTGAGCGCGCTGATCCTCTCCTCGATCTTCTCCTTGCGCTCGGTGCGCTTCTCCTCGCGCATCACCCGGCGGGCCTCCGCCTGGGCCGCCTCGGCCGCCGCGTGCGCGGACTCCAGCTCGGTGAGGACCTCGTCGACACTGCGGCGGTGCACGGTGCCACCCAGGGGGGTCATGATGGAGTCCACGACCTCGGTGGCGAACTCGTTGACCTCGGCCAGGAGGGCGGTCTGGCCCGGGGAAACCGCCTGGGAGAACTCCGCAAGGACCTCAGCGCCGCGGTCCGCGCGCCTGATATCGACCGAGCTGCCGATCAGTGCTCCCGCGCCCCAGCCCAGAAGCATGCCCAGTGGTCCGCCCAGCACGCCGATCAGCATCCCGATCAGGCTTCCGGTGGCGACCCCGTAGTCGGCAGTGTTGTCCCTGCGGTCCCGGATGCGCAGCTGCCCGTCTGCGGTGCGTTCGACGACGGCCGCTCCTACCAGGCCTATCCTCTCCTGCTCAGAGGCCTGACGCAGCTCGCTGAACGCCTGGTAGGCCTTTGACTCCTCCGAGAAGGTCACGGCAATCACGTTGTTGCTGGCCATGGTTGATGCTCCTGATTCTCCCTCAAAGACGTGAGCACACTATGCGTGCTGCCTAACAGGGTCTGACGTTAGTGCCTGATTTCTGCCGGGTCGAGATATCACCGTGCGGGGTGTCAGCACGGCTCACCTGGAGCATATGACGGCCTGATAACAAAAATTCTCTCAAGCCCTGGGAATGCGGCCGATTATCCTGGGCCGGGAGGGGCTGCTGGTCACCGGCCGGTCTCACGGGGAGCCTCCAACTGAGACAATTCTTTTTAGTGAAGTCGGGTAGGAGCGAGCCGCAGCGTTGTGCGTCGCAGGCTCTCTGGCGGCTCCCAATCGGTATGTCTTACCCAACCGGACCAGTAGGTACCTGCATGCCTGCCGCGCCCGGGTACGGATGGGGCGCCCCGACGATGACGCGTAGTCCTGACAGCCCTGAATGACGCGCCCGGGCTCGGGTGGGGCGCCCTACCCTGCTGCGACCAGATGCACAGCCACCGTGACCATGACAACCCCCACGAGGACGTCCAGCACCCGCCAGGTCGCGGGCCGGGTCAGGGGCCGAGACAAGGCGCGCGCACCCAGTCCTAGCCCGGTGAACCACACCGCCGAGGCCGCGATCCCGCCTGCGGCGGCTACCCACCGGGCTGGGCCGAACTGGTTGGTCACCGAGCCCATCATGAGGACGGTGTCCAGGTAGACGTGAGGATTGAGCCAGGTCAGTGCCAGCGTCGTCACCGCGACCGAGGTGGCGGGCCTGGTCGTGTCGGCCTCGAGGCTGGAGGGCCTGAGGGCGGAGCGGAAGGAGGTAAGAGCGAAGCCCAGCAGATAGACCACTCCGCCCCACCGCAGCACCTCCAGCACCCAGGGAGCCATGGAGGACACCGCGTTCACCGCGCCGGTGCCGACGAGGATGAGGACCACGTCGGATGCGGTGCAGATCGTGATAACCAGGCCGATGTGCTCACGGCGCACGCCCTGGCGCAGGATCCAGGCGTTCTGGGCGCCGATGGCGACGATGAGGCCCAGACCGGTACCGAAGCCGGTGAGGGCGGGGGAGATGAGATCCATGGGAACGACGCTAGAGTCTCGACGAAGTGAAGCCAAGCGCGATAGTCTTCATATCGTGAAGAACGTCTTCATGCACCCGGACCAGATGGCGGCCCTCGTAGCCGTGGCGGACACCGGTTCCTTCGACCGTGCGGCAAGTTGCCTGGGAGTGTCCACCTCGGCGGTGTCCCAGCGCATTCGGGCACTGGAGTCTGGGCTGGGTCGGGTACTCCTACGTCGAGGTGCGCCGTCGACGGTCACTGAGACGGGTGCGACAGTCCTGCGCTACGCGCGCCAGCAACAGCTTCTGGCCGGGGAGATGACCACAGAGCTGGGGCTGGAGGCTGAGGCGGGGGACCCGGGAGGGCAGGGAGAAGGACCCGTCGAGCTGCCTGTGGCTGTCAACGAGGACTCGCTGGCGACGTGGTTTCCGGCGGTCTTCACTGAGGCTGCCCGGTGGTCCGACGTGCGGCTGCGGCTGGTAGCTGCTCACGAGGGGCGCACAGCCGAGCTCCTGAGAGACGGCAGTGTCATGGCGGCCGTCTCGGCAGGCTCCGGGCCCGTGGCAGGGTGCCGCAGCGAGCCCCTGGGCAAGGTGTCCTATCTCCCGGTAGCCGTACCTGCTCTCCTGGAGGGGGTGGGTCTGGACAGGGGCGGAGGCTATGGCGTTCCGGACGGGTCGGAGGAATCGCGCCTGTCCCGGCTTCCTGTCCTGCGCTTCGACGCGGTCGACGACCTGGAGGACCTGGTGCTAGAGGCATCGGGGCTGCCGCCGGGCCTTCCCGGGCCGAACGTGCCCGGGGCGGAGGCCTACACCCAGGCGCTCCTGGCAGGCATGGGCTGGGGACTCCTGACTCGGTCCCAGGCGGCACGCAACCCCGGTCTGGTGCCTGTCCCGGGGCTGGTACCGGTGGGACGTGAGCTGACCTGGTACCGATGGCGCCTGCGCTCAGCCCTCCTGGACCGTCTCACTGATGCTGTCCACAGAGCCTTCGACGCCTCAGCCTGAGACTGTGATGCAATCTTCGGCCTCGCTTTGGCGCATGGGGTGACTTGGACCTGCGCAGGGGCGCTGGCTCGTTGGTCACCTGGGCCGGGCAGAAGTCTGACGATGTGCGGCAAGTACGGGCAAGTGCGCGTCATGTCCTCTCAGGATGTCCTCGCAGGTGCAGGTTTGGCGCGCAGGTAGGGTGCGGGTATGAGTGAGCGCGAGGGGTACCGGGGCAGGCCAAGTGGCAGAAGTGAGCGCAGGGACGGGGGCCGCTCCCGCCAGGGATACCGTGACAGCCGTGGCTATGACCGCCGGGACGGACGCGGTCACGGCGGCTACCGTGATTACCGTGACTACCGCGACTACCGTGATGACCGGGGTGACCGCCAGGGTGGTCGCCGTGACCGTGATGAGCCGCGTGACGGTCTTCTGACGGACCTCGTGGGCCACCTCCGTGCCCTGGACGGCCGTTCCTACGCCGCGTACAAGGCCATTGTGGGGCGCTACGAGGCGCCTGGGGGCTGGGTCCTCCACGTCGACAAGGTCCAGCCTGATCCCTTCGCTCCACCCACGCGGGTCCACGTGGACGTGCCAGCGGACCTGCCTGCGCTGGCCCTGCTTGAGGACGAGGGGCTGCTGACCACTGCCGACCGGCGTCTGGCCGTGAGCGACTTCCTTACCCGGGAGCTGCACGCCTGCTTCCGCGGTACCGACCTGTCGATCGCGGCTCCCGGCCAGGAGATCCTGGAACGCTCCAGCGTCGTCCTGCGCCGGGGCTTCGGGGCCGACGCCGGGGCTGACGCAGGTGCAGGCGTGGCGCGCGGTGAGGAGTCCTCTGCGGCGGCGGGATGGACCATTGAGGTGCGCGCCCGTATCGCTCTGCCGGCGCAGGGGCGTTCCATCCAGGGGCAGGCTGCCTCCCGGATCGTGGGGCGCGACCTGGTGCGCGAGCTGGAGACAGCCCTGGACCTGAGTGGGGAGAGGGCGCAGCGCCTGCTCGCCCACGTTGCCGCCTTGGAGGACCACCGCGCCCTGACGGAGGTCGTGCGGCAGCAGGGCTGGGTGGCTTTCCTGGCCGACGGCTCCGTCCTGCCACGTCGCTCCGGAGTCAGTGACGAGCCCCTGGCTGAGGGCGTTCCCCTGGCTGCCCCGGACTCCCTGGCTGCCACGGTCGAGCTGCCGCACGCCGGGACGGTGCGCGGAGCCGTCGTCGGGGCCGGGGTGACCCTGGTCGTCGGTGGTGGCTACCACGGTAAGTCCACCCTCCTGGGGGCGGTGGAGCGTGGAGTCTACCCGCACGTGCCCGGGGACGGGCGCGAGCTCGTGGCTACTCTTCCCGACGCGGTCAAGGTCCGTGCCGCCGACGGCCGTGCGGTGACCGGGGTGGACCTCAGCCCGTTCATCTCCCACCTGCCCGGCGGGCGCGACACCGTCTCCTTCACCACGCGCAACGCCTCGGGCTCCACCTCCCAGGCAGCCTCCATCGTCGAGGCGCTTGAGGCCGGGGCGGGCGCCTTGCTGCTGGACGAGGACACCTCTGCCACCAACCTGCTGATCCGGGACTCTCGCATGCGTCGGCTTGTCGCTGACGAGCGCGAACCCATTACGCCTCTGGTGGACCGTATCGGGGCGCTAGCCCGATCGCGCGGGGTCTCCACGGTCATGGTCATGGGTGGGTCCGGGGACTACCTGGACGTGGCCGACCGGGTCCTGCTTATGGACTCCTACCACCTGCGTGACGCCACCGACCAGGCGCGGCAGGTGGCGGCCGACCAGCCTCGTGCCCTGACTGCCCTGGAGGACTTCCCTGCCCCAACGGCGCGGCTTCCGCGTCCTGCTCCGCCGCGAACCAGGCGGGGGCCCTCGCGCACGCGGGCGCTGGGCACCCGGGCTGTGGTCCTGGACCGTGAGGAGATCGATATCTCCGATGTGGCCGGTGTCGTGGACCCGGGGCAGGCCGAGGCGCTGGCCTACGCCCTGCGGGCACTGCTGGAGCAGCGCTTTGACGGGGAGTCCTCCCTGGACGAGTGCCTCCGGGACCTGGAGGCGCTGCTGGACGACGAGAGCCTGGATGCCTTTGCCCAGGGCCCCTGGGACCGGCCAGCCTTTCTGGTACGTCCTCGGATGGTGGATGTCGCGGCTGTCGTCAGCCGCTACCGGGGTCTGGAGCTGGCCTGAGCCGTCTGGTCCCAGGTGCGCAGGTCGGTTCAGGCAACGGAAACGTCATAGGACAACACGGTGCCAGGTTGTCCTATGACGTTTTTGTTGCCCGGGAGGTGCGGCTGCAGCCACGGCGTGGCGGAGTGGCAGAAGAGAGAAGAGCAGGCCGTTAGCCGTGTCCGGGAAGATGCCTCCTCTCCACATGTGTTCGGAACGCGTCTTCTCTCCACAGCGCCTGGACCGCGCTGCGCGTTCGCTTCGGGGTGGTTGCAGCATGCGTATATGACTGCTTCTCAGCACCGCCGTCTACCGGCTGCGACCGAGCCGACTACCGGGGTACCCGAGCGGGGCGAGGCTCGGCTTGTGCCGCTGCTGCGACGTGACCTTGGCCTGGACGGCTGCCCCTGCGCTCGGCCGGACCTCAGCGATGACTGGATACGTGTCGCCTCCGGTGTCTACGCCCCGCGCGGAGCCTGGCAGATCGCAGCACCGCAGGATCGACAGCGCTTCCTCATCGCTGCGGCCCGGCGCAGGTACGGATCTGACCTTGTCCTGTCGGGGGCTTCGGCTGTTGTTGCTTATGGGCTCCCCCTAGTCGGAGCAGCGCCGCGACGGGTCGACGTGATAGTCAGGCGTCGAGGGCGGGCGTACACCTCCCTGCTACGTCGTCATCTAGCCCGTGAGGAGGTCGATGTAGTGCGTGTGGGCGACCAGGCGGTAGCCGTGCTCCCGGACACCTTGGTTGATCTTGCTCGATGGCATGGGGTCATGGCGGGAGTCGCTGCTATGGACGCGGCCCTGAACCAGGGTATGTGCGGCCCCAAGAACCTCAGGGCGGCGTTGGAACGTCTTCCCGCAGGCTCTTACGGGGCGGCACGCGCCCGGTGCGCGGTACACCTGGCTGATGGCCGCTCCGAGTCCCCTGGTGAGTCTATGTCCCGAGTGCGTATGTGGGAGAATATGTTGCCCCAGCCTGAGCTGCAGGTTACCGTGCACGCAGCTGGGCAGAGGTACGTGCTGGACTACTTCTGGCCCGGCATCCAGGCTGCGGGCGAGTTCGATGGTCGCGTCAAGTACCGCTCGACCTCTTTCGGGGCAGATCCGGAGGATGTCCTCTGGAACGAGAAGCTTCGGGAGGACGCTATCCGTGCTGAGGGGCTGGGGGTAGCGCGGTGGACGTGGATGCACGCATGGAGTGATGGTGGGAGACAAATGTGTCAACGGCTTGCCGGGATCGGGGTCGTTCCTGTGTCTAAGCGATGGTAGTCAGGCCCCGGCAACGGAAACGTCATAGGACAACACGGTGCCAGGTTGCCCTATGACGTTTTTGTTGCCCGGGAGGTGCGGCTGCGCGCAGAGGGAGGTATCGTCTAGGCAGCCTTAAACAGCCTGCGGCGGGAGCACGTCTACCTGGGCAGGCAGGTTAGCGACGCCCACCGGGCAGGTCACGCCGTGCGGGCCGTGGTTGCAGTATCCGCCAGGGTTCTTGTGCAGGTAGCCCTGGTGGTAGTCCTCCGCCAGGTAGAACGGCCCGCCAAAGTCCGCGTACAGTTGGTCGGCGGGGTCGATGGTCGTGACGCACCGGCCCCGGCCCAGGCGGGTCAGCTCTCCCTGGAAAGCCTGTCTTAGTGCCAGGGCCGTGGCGTGCTGGGCAGGGGTCGTGGTCCATACGGCAGAGCGGTACTGGGTGCCGACGTCGTTGCCGTGGCGGTTGAGCCGGGTGGAGTCATGGTTCTCCCAGAAGACCTTGAGCAAGGACTGACCACCCTCGCCGCAGACGGCGGGGTCATAGACGACCCGGACGGCCTCTGCGTGCCCGGTGGCGCCGGTGCACACCTCCTGGTAGGTGGCGTTGGGAGTCGTCCCGCCCATATAGCCCACGGCTGTGGAGACCACGCCCTCCTGCCGCCACAGAAAGCGCTCCACGCCCCAGAAGCAGCCACCAGCCAGGTAGAGGACCTGGGACTCCTCAGGCCAAGGGCCGTCTAGCGGAGTGCCGAGTACTACGTGGTTACCAGGATCGGGCAGTACCGGGTACTCACGGCCGGGAAGCGTGGTGCTTCGGGAAGGGCGGGCTGGTTCCGGAGTCATAGGCACACTGTAGCCCCCTGGACTCGCAGTTGGTTGTGCGCTACCAGGAGCAGGGTGACAGCAGCGACACAGCCCCGGGTGCACGGCTGGCTGTGGCGCTCACCCGTGCACCCGAGCGGGGTGCAGCACCGGGTCCGGTGCTCATACCCTTCGGACGTCGAGGATCTCTGCGGAGATCGTACGTCCGTTGGGCGCCTCGTAGGAGACGGTGTCGCCAGCGCGGTGCCCCATAAGTGCCTGCCCCAGCGGGGCGTCCGGTGAGAACACCTTGACGCCGTCGGGGACGTCGGCGGTGATCTCCTGGCCTCCCAGGGCGAAGACCTGGTCCTTGCCGGCGAGCCTCGCCGAGACGATGGTGCCCGCGGAGACGGTTCCGTCGTCGGCGGCCTGGCCGATCTGGGCGTTGTCCAGGGTCTCTTCCAGCTGGATGATGCGGGCCTCGTTGAGGCCTGCCTCCTCCCGGGCTGCGTGGTACCCGGCATTCTCCCGAAGGTCGCCCTCCTGGCGGGCGGCCTCGACCCGCTGGGCGATCTCCTTGCGCTCTGTTGTCCTACGGTGCTCCAGCTCGGCGGCCAGTCGGTCAAAAGCCTCCTGGGTGAGCCAGGTACCCTGCGTCTGCTCAGACATACGTCCTCCTGAAGTGGTCGGGTGGTGGCATCACGCTCCCGCTGGCGGCAGCACGGGGACGAGAGCGACGCTCGGTCGTGCTGGGCGGGGACCAAGCGGGCTTAAGGGGCGAGTCTACGCCGTATTCTGGGAGATCGCTGAGAAACTCGAGTGCACGGCAACTGGATGACTCCGGATTTCCTGCTGTGACCTGCACGGACGCAGAAAGTGAGACTAGTGGTACATCCCCGCTTGCAGTGGTCGTGGTCGTGTCCGAGAGAGCGGTCGGCTCAGAGCACAGCCAGGAGGCAGGCGGTGTAGTGGCAGGCCCAGGCCGCCACGGTGCAGGCGTGGAAGATCTCGTGGAACCCGAACCACCGGGGGAAGGGGTTGGGCCTTTTGCGTGCGTACACCACGGCACCTACCGTGTAGATCGTCCCTCCTGCCATGAGCAGCCACACGACCGCCGGGCCTCCGGTGCTCCAGAACTGTGGCAGGAACCAGACCGCGACCCACCCCAGCACCAGGTAGAGAGCAGTGGTAAACCAGCGGGGGGCGCTCATCCACACCAGGTTCGTGGCTGTCCCGACGACGGCGCCGACCCAGACGATGCCCAGGACCAGGGCCGCGGTTGGTGAGGGCAGGAGTGCCACGGACAGGGGAGTGTAGGTTCCGGCGATCAGCAGGTAGATGTTGGCGTGGTCAATACGGCGCAGGACTGCGGTAACGCGTCGTGACCAGTGGCCGTTGCCGATGTGGTAGATACCGGAGTTGGTGAACAGCAGCAGGGAGCAGGTGAGGTAGACGGCGCAGGCCCAGGTCAGGGTCGCTCCTGGGGCGAGGACTGTCAGTGCGGTGCAGGCAGCCAGGGCGAGGGGAGCAGTGGCGGCGTGGATCCAGCCGCGTAGACGGGGCTTGACCGTGATAAGCAGCGAGGCGGTGGCATTGAGGGTGCCGCGTGTCTCCGCCGCGAGGGGCCGACGGCGGGGCTGTCTTGCTGCAGGGCCGCCCATGGGTGTCCTCCTGGATCTCCTGGGTGCAGGTTGGGCTGGTCCGTGCCGACAGGCGAGGCTACGAGTACGCAGGTTACGTTAGCGTAGGTTCCTGGACCTGCTGCGAGTTGCGCGACGAGGTGCCTGACACATCCTCCCGGTAGGCTCCTGACAGGTGCCCTGTTACTGCACGGACCATGACGGGGCGCGTGGAGGCGGGTCCACGCTACCGTTGGACCTGGGCAGCACCCGTCAGGTTCCGCACCGGGGTGCTGAGAGGCCCCGGGCCCTCTCTGGGGGTGGTGAGAGGGCTGCTGGGAAGGTCCCAGGACACCCACGCGGAAGGAGCGGTATGGCAGGCGACAGCATCGTCTACAACCTCTACGAGCGCCGTCTGGCCGCGCGGGTTGACCCGACCCGGGTCCCGCACCACGTGGGTGTCATTCTTGACGGCAACCGCCGGTGGGCGAAGTCCATGGGTTTTGGAACCGCCCACGGTCACAAGCGCGGGGCGGACAAGATCCGGGAGTTCCTCGGCTGGGCAGAGCAGTCGGGGGTGCGCGTCGTGACCCTGTGGCTGTTGTCCACGGACAACCTCTCCCGTGACCCGGCTGAGCTCCGCCCTCTTCTGGACATTATTGTCCAGGCCGTAAGGGAGCTTGCTGCCACCGGGCGGTGGACACTGCGCCTGGTAGGCGCTGTCGAGCTGCTTCCAGAGTCTGTGGCGTTACGCCTGCAGGAGGCGGTGGATGCCGAGTCCCAGGGTGGTGGTGCCCAGGAGGCCAGGCGGGTCCAGGTCAATATCGCCGTCGGCTACGGGGGGCGCCAGGAGATTGCTGATGCCGTGCGGAACCTGCTGCGGGAGAGGGCTGAGGAGGGGGCCAGTCTGGAGGACGTGGCCGCCTCACTGAGCGAGGAGGACATCACCGCCCACCTCTACACCAGAGGTCTGCCCGACCCTGACCTGCTCATCCGTACTTCCGGGGAGCAGCGGCTGTCGGGCTTCATGCTGTGGCAGTCGGTACACTCCGAGTTCTACTTCTGCGATGTGAATTGGCCTGCCTTCCGTCGCATCGACTTCCTGCGCGCCCTGCGCGACTACACCGGACGGGAGCGTCGCCTGGGGCGGTGAGGCGGCGGGGCTGCTGCGGGCTCCGGCGCTGTCGTGACGGGGATGGCACGGTGGGCCGTGCCCGTGTCGTAAGCCCGTCGACCTTGCCTGCCAGTGCTTCCGGGCGCCCTTAGACTCTGGCCATGGTCATCGCAGCCCTGCCCGAGGACGACGGAACACGAGCGATCCAGGCTGAGACGGCCGATACGGCACAGCAGGATGCCCAGCCCACGTGGGAGCAGTTTCTGGTTCCTCTCCTGCGCCTGCTCAACGACGGCAGGGTGCAGCAGCTGAGGGTCCTGCGCCAGGTTCTCACTGGTGAGGACTTGGCGCGTCACCTTCAGGCGCCTGCTGCGGCACTGTCGGGGCACAGTGCCAGTGACGGACGCGTGTCCCTGGCCGTGGCCCACCTGGCTCGCGCCGATGCTGTCGAGCGGCCCTCGCGCGGCCAGTACCGCATCACTGAGACCGGACGCCAGATCCTGGCCGAGTTTCCTGACGGCCTCACCCAGGCGGAGGTGGAGGAGCTGGCCGACTACGCCGCGACCAGGCGGCGCTCGGCGGGCAGGCACGAGCGAGCCCGCCCGCTCGTCGAGGAGCCCGGTGGACGCACGACCACGGTTGCTGCGGTGCACCAGATTGGTGACGGGCTGGAACGTCTCCGGGAGACGGTGACGACCGAGCTGCTCCAGCGGCTTCATGCCCAGGACCTGGAGGCGTTTGGGACGACACTGCTGACGCTCCTGGAGGCTATGGGGTACGGCGTGCAGGGGCGCAGGCCGCTGCTGGAGCTTACCCAGGATGGGGGTGTCGAGGCCGTGATCGACGATGACCCGCTCGGGCTGAGCCGCATCTACCTGCAGGCCAAGCGTCTTGCCCCCATGGGGATGCCGACGGGCCGTCCCGTCGTTCAGGCCTTCGTCCGAGAGGTCCAGCGACGGGGACTGGTGCAAGGAATGTTCGTCACCACCGGGCGTCTGACAGCGGAGGCGTGGACGCACGCGCAGCGGGCCACCAGCCGTGTCCTGCTGGTTGACGGCGAGGCCCTGGCCTCGCTGATGATGTGTTACGGCGTCGGGGTCAGGCCCTACGAGACCCTCCGGCTCCTGGAGGTGGACGAGGAGTTCTTCGCCTAGCCCCCGGGTGCCCTGGTCTCAGGGCTGTCTGTCCAGTCCGGGCTCCGGCCGAGCTCGGGAGCGCAGGGCACCCGGGCCGCAGGACGGCTGCCCGCTCCCGGCTCCGTGCCCCGTCTCTGCTGAGGGGCGGCGCCTCAGCCCAGCTCGGCCCGGGTGGGAGGGTTGGCGCCGGGACGCGCGACCGTGATATCGGCGATCCGGGCGGCGTGACGCACGATCCTCTCCAGCGCAGCCTCGTCCACGGCTCGCAGGGCCTCGCGTCGGTCGGCCCCCACCAGGTCCTCGCTCCACAGGGCGTCCTCCAGGCCACCCATGAAGGAGTCGCCGGCCCCCACAGTGTCAGCGACGACGACGTCAGGATCGGCAGGTACCTCCACACGCAGACCGGAGCCAGTCAGCGCCAGCGCTCCCTTCTTGCCACGGGTCACGACGACCACGGCGGCCCCCAGGTCCAGCCAGCGGCGCAGCACCTCCTCCATGTCGGCATCGGGGCCGTAGAACCAGGCGATGTCCTCGTCGGAGCACTTGACCAGGTCGGCGAGAGCGACGATGCGCTCGACGATCGTGCGGGCGTGCTCGGGGCTGCCCATGAGCTGGGGGCGGGCGTTGGGGTCGTAGGCGATGGTGGAGGTGGCACGGTAGTCGCGCAGCACTTGCTCCACGGTGGAGCGTCCCGGCTCCAGCACGGCGGCGATCGACCCGGTGTGGACCAGGAGGGGAGGCTCGGCGCCTTCGGGGCGGGAGGGATAGGGCGGGTTCCAGTCCAGGTCAAAGACGTAGGTGGCGGCCCGGTCCTCCCCGATGGTGGCCTGGGCCGTGGAGGTATGGGCCGCGCCGTCAGCCCCTGCGCTCAGACGGACGCCAGCAGCCTCCAGGTGGGAGCGCACTGCCTGGCCGCGTTCGTCGGTGCCGATCCAGCAGGTCAGCTCGGTGTCACGGCCTAACCGGGCCAGTCCCAGGGCGACGTTGGCCGGAGACCCTCCGGGGATGTCCACGGGCTCCTGCCCGGGGTGGATAACAACGTCGACCAGTGCCTCTCCGATAGACAGGGCGGTTCCTTGGCGGCCGGGGGCGGTCATGCTGACTCCTTCGTGCTGGACCGGGGGTTCGATGGTGCGTCGTGGCGGGCAGGTAGGCACAGCCTAGCGACATCGTCGTCCCGACGGGGTGTCTTGGCCGCTCCGGTTTGGGCTGGTGGCTGGTGCTGTGAGGGCGCGGCTGGCAGGACGGCTGGCGGCATGGCAGCCGGTGCAGCGATGCAGCCTCGGAGTCGCAGGTCACTGCGGAGGCTCGGAGACGCCCTCGTGTGTGCTGGCTGCGCGGTTGTCCACGGCGGCCAGCCGGGCGCGAGCCTGGTCCAGCCAGGCCTGGCACCGCTGGGCCAGGGCCTCGCCCCGTTCCCACAGGGCCAGGGAGTCCTCCAGCGGTACCGAGCCCGCCTCAAGACGGCCGACGACGGCGACCAGCTCCTCCCGGGCCTGCTCATAGGTCAGGGTGGCGACATCGCTGGGCAGGTCATCGGGCGTGCCACCAGACAGGTTGTCGGCCTGGTCGTACTGCGGCGACGGGTCGGAGGCTCCCCTGGTCTGGGAGGGTGACGTGGAAGACGGCTCAGTGCTCACGCCCCCGATTGTCGCACGTCACGGCAGGTGGCCAGCCCGGTTCCTGTAGTTCCCGCTGTCTGCCTTCCCTATCTGACCAGTTCGCTGCGCGGCTCACTCCTCCTCGCCATTGCTCCCGGTGGTCCCGGGGCTGCCGACTGGCCTGGTCGCCCCGACGACCTGGGCCACCATGCGGCCGCGTGCGAGGATGCCTTCAATGAGGTCGCCCTTCTTGATGTCCTCGGCGCCGGTGATGACCGTGCCCCCTGGGGTGCGCAGGATCGCGTAGCCGCGCTCCAGCACGCCCTGGGGGGACAGGGCGGTCAGGCGGGCGTGCTCGGCCCGCAGGTCCGCCGCCGCCAGGGACAGGTGGTGGCTCAGCGCACGACGCAGCCGGTCGCGGGCCTGGTCCAGCTCGCTCAGGCGGACGCTGACGATCGAGGTGGGCTCAGCCAGCACCGGGCGGGCACGCAGCTGGTCCAGGGCGGTCTGCTCGGCGTCCAGGCGCGTGGTCATCAGGGAGCGCAGGCGCTCACGGGCCGAGTCCAGGCCGGAAGTCTCCTGGGACAGGTCGGGTACGATCCGCCGGGCGGCGTCGGTGGGGGTAGAGGCTCGGTAGTCGGCCACGAGGTCCAGCAGGGGGCAGTCGGTCTCGTGGCCGATCGCGGAGACCAACGGGGTACGGCAGGCGGCGGCGGCACGTACCAGGCCCTCGTCGGAGAAGGGCAGAAGGTCCTCCACAGCCCCGCCGCCGCGGGCGACGACGATGACGTCAACGTCCTCTACAGCATCGAGCTCGCGCAGGGCCCGGGTGACCTCAGGCACGGCCTGGCTGCCCTGGACGGCGACCTCACGGACCTCGAAGGGAAGACCAGGCCAGCGCAGCCGGGAGTTGACCAGGACGTCGTCCCTAGCCTTGGCGGCCCGCCCGCACACCAGGCCCACCCGGCGGGGCAGGAACGGCAGGGGCTGCTTGCGCTCGGCGTCAAAAAGGCCCTCGGCGGCCAGGACTCGGCGCAGCTGCTCAATGCGTGCCAGGAGGTCGCCCACCCCCACGGGGCGGACGTCATCGGCCTGGAGCTGCAGGGAACCACGCTTTGTCCAGAAGACCGGCCGGGCGTGGACCACCACGCGGGCGCCCTCGGAGAGCTGGGCGCCGCTACGGGCCAGGACGGCATCCAGAGCGCGGGCGTACATCGACACTGACATGGAGGCGTCGGCGTCGGTGTCACGCAGGGTGAGGAAGACCATCCGTGCTCCGGGGCGGCGGGAGAGCTGGACCACCTGGCCCTCCACCCACACCTCGGTCATGCGGGAGACGTACTCCTCGATCTTGGACGACAGCAGCCGCAGCGGCCACGGGTTGTCCGCAGTGGTGAGGTTGGCGCGGGGCGCCAGCTCGCGCGCCCCTGTGGCTAGGCCGGCCCGGCCGGAGGGGCTGAGGGAGTCGGCCCGGCCGGAGGGGCTGAGGGAGTCGGCCCGGCCGGAGGGGCTGGCAGGCTGAGTAGGCGCCGAGGCGGGGCCTGAGGCGGTGGGGCCGCTGGACGGCGGGTGAGGAGGGTGAGACGTCACGTGCCCCACTGTGCCACGTCCGTCACTGTGCCACGTCTGTCACTGCACCTGTGGGTGGCCCTGTGGCACAGTGGGGACGTGACCGTGACACGTGGGACGAACGACCCGGCTGTGGCTGCTCAGACGCCTCGGCCCGGCTCCGGGCAGCAGGGCAGGAAGGTGCTGCTGGCTGCTCCCCGGGGCTACTGTGCCGGGGTGGACCGGGCGGTTGACGCCGTCGAGCAGGCCCTGGAGCACTACGGCGCACCCATCTACGTACGCAAGGAGATCGTCCACAACAAGTACGTGGTAGAGGCCCTGTCGCGGAGGGGCGCGGTGTTCGTCTCTGAGACTGATGAGGTGCCTGAGGGCGCGCGCGTGGTCTTCTCCGCCCACGGCGTCTCCCCGGCGGTGCACGAGCAGGCGGCGGCCCGAAACCTGGACACCATTGACGCGACCTGCCCGCTGGTGACCAAGGTGCACAAGCAGGCGGTGCGCTTCGCCAAGGGCGACTACGACATCATCCTGGTGGGGCACACCGGCCACGAGGAGGTCGAGGGGACCCAGGGGGAGGCGCCCGACCATATTCAGGTGGTCAATGGTCCCCACGAGGTGGACCAGGTCACCGTCCGCGACCCGGAGAAGGTCGTGTGGATCAGTCAGACCACCCTGAGCGTGGACGAGACCATGGAGACGGTACGTCTCCTGCGGGAGCGGTTCCCCGCGCTGACCGACCCGCCCGGGGACGACATCTGCTACGCCACTCAGAACCGGCAGGCGGCGGTCAAGGAGATCGCCCCCCAGGTTGACCTCATGATCGTTGTGGGTTCGGGGAACTCCTCCAACTCGGTGCGCCTGAAGGAGGTGGCTCTGGATGCGGGGGCTGCCGCCTCGCACCGGGTCGACTACGCCGCGGAGATCGACCCGGCGTGGCTGGAGGGGGTCCAGACCGTGGGCCTGACATCGGGGGCCTCCGTGCCGGAGATCCTGGTGCGCGAGGTCATCGACCGCCTGGCCGAGCTTGGCTTCACCGACGTGCAGGAGGTGCGGACCGCCACGGAGAAGATCTCCTTCTCCCTGCCGAAGAACCTGCGTGCTGACCTCAAGACCGCAGCGGGCGCGACGGGAGGGCAGCCGTTGCACGGGCGCCGTCAGCCGGTAGCGGACCACACCTGCTGAGCCGGTGCCCCGTAGGTGCTCTGCCTGGTGCCAGGGTCATGACCGCCCCTGTGTAGACCACGGTGCCCCGTAGGTGCTCTGCCTAGTGGGCGCGGTGTGCCGGTGAGAGTCTCCCGGGTTGCGGGCCTCTCGGAGGCCCTGTCGTCAGAGACGACTTCCAGGCCTCGGGCTGTCCTGTGCCCCTGGGACTCTCGAAGATCTGCGGCTGCTGGCGCTAGCGCCCTGGCGCAGGTGCTACTGTCTGGGTGATGTCGCACCGCCCCGGGACGTCGGCGCCCGCCTCACACAAGTCCGCTGCCAAGACACCTGACGCCGTGACGGCCGCTTCCGGCCAAGCCCCTGCTGGCACCCGCTCTCCCGGCCAGTCTCCTGCGCCTGACGACAGTGGGCTCAGGCGTAGCCTGTCCAACCGCCACATGCAGATGATCGCCATCGGCGGGGCGATCGGTACGGGACTGTTCGTGGCCTCGGGCGCCACGGTGTCCCAGGCCGGGCCAGGGGGCGCCGTCCTGGCCTACGCGGCCGTAGGGCTCATGGTGCTGCTGCTCATGCAGTCCCTGGGGGAGATGGCGGCGCACGTCCCGGTGGCGGGCTCCTTCCAGACCTACGCCACACGGTTTGTCAGTCCCTCCTTCGGGTTCGCGATGGGGTGGAACTACTGGTTCAACTGGGCTATCACGGTGGCGGCTGAGCTGGTCGCAGCGGGGATCGTCATGGCCTACTGGCTGCCTGGTGTCCCCTCCTGGGTGTGGGCGGCGCTGTTCCTGGCACTGCTGACCGGTCTCAACGCGCTGTCGGCACGAGCCTTCGGCGAGGGGGAGTTCTGGCTGGCGGCCGTCAAGGTGGTCACGGTCATCGTGTTCCTCGTGGCCGGTGTGGCCATGATTGTGGGGATCATCGGGGGCCACAGCGAGGGGCTGAGTAACTGGACGGTGGGGGACGCGCCCTTTCACGGGGGAGCGTTGGCGGTGGTCTCGGTGTTCATGATCGCCGGCTTCTCCTTCCAGGGCACCGAGCTGGTGGGAGTGGCAGCCGGTGAGGCCCGTGACCCGCGCCGTGACGTGCCGCGCGCCATCCGCACCGTGTTCTGGCGGATCATGCTGTTCTACATCGGGGCGATCGCGGTGGTGGGAACCCTGGTGGCCTATACGGACCCCAACTTGTTGCGCACTGGGACCGAGGACGTGTCCTACTCGCCGTTCACACTGGTCTTTGCCCGGGCCGGGATCGCTGCGGCAGCAGCGGTGATGAACGCGGTGATCCTGACTGCGGTGCTCAGCGCGGGCAACTCGGGCTTGTACGCCTCCACCCGGATGCTGCACTCCATGGCCCTGCAGGGACAGGCGCCTGTCTGGTTTGCCTATGTCAACCGCCGGGGCGTGCCGGTGCGTGCCCTGGGGGCGACGGCCGCGGTGGGTGGCGCAGGATTCCTCACCGCGGTGGTGGGGCAGGACACGGCCTACACCTGGCTGCTCAACGTGTCCGCTCTGTCCGGGTTCATGGTCTGGCTGGGGATCGCCGTGTGCCACCTGCGGTTCCGGCGCGCCTACGTGCTCCAGGGTAACGATCCGGCTGACCTGCCCTACCGTGCGCCGTTGTTTCCCCTGGGGCCGGTTGTGGCCTTCACCCTGTGCGTGGCGGTGGTCCTGGGGCAGAACTATGAGGCGGTCTTCCAGGGGGAGGTGGTACGGGTGCTGTCCTCCTACATCGGGCTGCCGGTATTCTTCCTGGTCTGGCTGGGGCACCGTCTGGTAACCGGGTCCCGTGTGGTGCCTCTGGAGCAGGTGGACGTATCCGGGGTCAGGGTCGAGGCGGGCAGCGGTGATCGGTGAGTCGGTCTTGTAGTGATGGGCGGGGGGTGAGGCTGGGGTCTTCACTCTTCTACGACCCTGTCTGCTCTGGTCTCAACCTCCCTGCTGTACGTTTCTGCCGTTTGGCTTTCTTCCTGCTGATCTGCTCCTGAGAGCTCGGCTGCGGTCAGGGAGCGGAGCTGGGCCTCGTCGGGACCGATCGGGGTCGGCGAGTGCGGCTCACTTCCCACGACTTCCAGGGACCGGGCGGTGACCAGCAGCCGGTTCTCCAGGGACCCCACGGTCTTGTTGTACGCGCTGACGCTACGACGCAGTGCCCGGCCCAGGTCGTCCAGGTGGCGGGCGAGCGTGCTCAGCCGGTCGTACAGGGTGCGGCCCAGCTCCAGCAGGTCCCGGGCGTCGTCGTTGACGGCGGTGCGTGCCCATGCAGTGGCACAGGTGCGCAGTAGGGCGAGCAGCGAGGCGGGGGAGGTCAGTGCCACCCCGCGCTCCAGGGCATGCTCCATCAGGGAGGCGTCCGTCTCCAAAGCTGCGGCCAGGACTGGCTCGGCCGGGACAAAGAGGACGACGATCTCAGGCGAGCTGCCCAGCGCGCGATCGTAGCGGCGGGAGGCGAGTTGGTCGACGTGGGAGCGCAGGGCCTTGGCATGGGCAGTGAGCAGAGCGGTGCGGCGGTCCTGCTCCTCCTGGGTGGCTGTTCCTAGCCTGGCGGCCTCCAGGTAGGAGTCCATGGGTACCTTGGCGTCCAGGGCCAGGTACCCCTCGCCCGGCAGGTGGATGACGACGTCGGGCCGGGCGAGCTCCGCGCCTTCCAGGTGGGAAGGGGACGAGGGGGCGTCGGCGCTGGAAAGCCTGCCTGAGCGCTGCTGGACCAGCGAGCCTACGGTGCGCTGCTCGGCAAAGTCCACGTGCCGCATCATCCCAGAGGCCTCCAGGATGCGTGCCAGCTCGACCTCCCCCCACATCCCGCGGGCGGACCGGGAGCGCAGTGCCCCCTCCAGGGAGGTCGTGGTGCGCTGCAGGTCCCGCTCGGCACGGGCGGTCTCCCGCAGCTGCTCGGCCAGGGCGGCGTGCTGCTGGGCACGCTGCTTCTCCAGGGACTCCACGCGGGCGCCGACCTGCTCCAGCTGGCTGCGGACCGGGGCCAGGGCGCGCAGCACCGCCCCGTCCCGCTCGGCGCGCTCCTCTGCCAGGCTGGCGCGAGCGGAGAGCTCCTCGGCGCGGGCGCGCCAGGACGCCGCCTCCACCTGGAGACGGGCGGTCTCCTCGTGCCGGGAGTCCTGCCTGGGGTCGTGCTGGGAGCGGCGGACGGAGATGCGGGCCACGGCCAGGGTGTAGCCCAGGGCCAGGCTGGTGGCGCAGACCAGGAGCAGGAGGATCACGAGGGACCCGGCAGAGATAGTCATGGGTATAGTGCACCACGGGTTACTGACATGAATTCAGTCCTGGTCTGTGCTGCACATCGTAGGTGCCGTGACAAGGCCAGGCCCGGCCGAGGATCAGGAAAGATCGGGGTGGAGTGGGGCGGGTCCGGCTGAAGGTGTGCAGACGTGGCGGGGCTGGTCGTTTGTGGCTCGGGGTGGGGCCTGGCCTAGACTCCGGGGCGTGGCACTCACCATTGGAATCGTCGGGCTGCCCAACGTGGGCAAGTCCACCCTGTTCAACGCCCTGACCCGCGCGACCGTCCTGGCCGCGAACTACCCGTTTGCGACGATCGACCCCAACGTCGGGGTCGTGCCGCTGCCGGACCCGCGCCTGGACCGGCTGGCCGAGATTTTCGGCTCGGCGCGGGTGGTGCCCGCCACCGTCTCTTTTGTGGACATCGCCGGGATCGTGCGCGGCGCCAGCGAGGGGGAGGGACTGGGCAACCAGTTCCTGGCCAGTATCCGTGAGGCCGACGCGATCTGCCTGGTGACCCGTGCATTTGCCGACCCTGACGTGGTCCACGTGGACGGGCAGGTCAACCCTGCCAGCGACATCGAGACTATCGCCACCGAGCTCGTGCTGGCTGACATCCAGACTCTGGAGAAGGCTCTCCCGCGCCTGGAGAAGGAGGTCCGGGGCAAGAAGACCGAGGTCGTGGTGCTGGAGACCGCCAAGGCCGCCCTGGAGGTCCTGGGGGAGGGCAGCCTGCTGTCGGCTGGGGCAGAGGCGGCCGGGCTGGACCGCGACGTGCTGCGCAGCTTCCAGCTCATGACCACTAAGCCGTTCATCTACGTCTTCAACATGGACGACGCGGGCATGGGCGACCAGGCCCGCCAGGCCGAGCTGCGCGGGCTGGCGGCGCCAGCGGAGGCGGTGTTCCTCGACGCTCAGTTCGAGGCCGAGCTCGTTGAGCTGGAGCCGCAGGAGGCGGCAGAGCTGCTGCGCGAGAGCGGCCAGGAGGAGTCAGGCCTGGACAAGCTGGCGCGGGTGGGGTTTGACACTCTGGGGCTGCAGACCTACCTGACGGCGGGGGAGAAGGAGTCGCGCGCCTGGACCATCCCCAAGGGAGCTACGGCACCCCAGGCGGCTGGCGTCATCCACACCGACTTCGAGCGGGGCTTCATCAAGGCCGAGGTGGTCTCCTATGACGAGCTGGTTGAGTACGGCTCGGTGGCTGAGGCCCGCGCCCACGGGCGGGTGCGCATGGAGGGCAAGGACTACGTCATGGCCGACGGCGACGTGGTGGAGTTCCGGTTCAACGTGTGAGCTGCTGACGCTGGACGGGGTAGCGTGCCGCCTTTCTGGTTCGTGTCAGTACCAACCCTTAGTATGAAACCATGAATCCTTCCTCTCCGGGCGCTCTCCCACGGGCCAGTGCTCAGTACCATGGCGAAGTCTTTACAAGACGCTGGGTAGTGGAGATACTGCTGGATCTCGTAGAATACACCGCTGATCGCGATCTCGGTACGATGAGGCTTGTCGAACCATCGTGTGGTAATGGATCGTTCCTTGGTGCTGCGGTTGAACGGCTCATCGACAGTGTCCAACGGCGTAACCGTGACCTGATCGAACTCGGGGACGCGATACGCGCGTATGACCTCCGGTCGTCGTATGTCGCAGCGACAAGATCGATTTGTCGTAACTTGCTGGTGAAAGCAGGGATGGATGAAAATGCTGCTTCGCTACTAGCGGGACGGTGGGTGCGGCACGCGGACTTCTTGCTGCCTGGCTCAGGGGAAAGGTCGGCAAGGCGGGGTGAAAGCGGAATGTCAGCAGATTCTGGTAGCGAACTAGTTGACGTCGTGGTCGGCAACCCTCCGTACATACGGTATGATGACCTGCCGGATTCGCTCTCAACGCGTTATCGATCTGCGTGGCAGACAATGCGGGGGCGCGGAGATATCTACATCGGCTTCATTGAGCGTTCGCTTGGTATCCTAAAAGAGGGGGGGAAACTCGGTTTTATCTGCGCAGATCGGTGGATGCGAAATCAATACGGTAGTGCATTACGTGAGTTGATTGCTCAAAAGTATTCGGTAGAGCATGTCTGGACGATGCACGATGTGGATGTTTTCGAGTCTCAGGTTTCTGCTTACCCGGCGATTACGGTGCTGGCTAATCAACCGCAAATGTCGGCCGTTGTCGCAGATACCACAACAGCGTTTGGTCCGAGCGGCGCTTCCGCGCTTGTCAAAGCGATGAAAGAGCGGGAACGAGCGGAATTTATCGGTGTTGGCGTAAAGGCCTATCGTCTTTCGGGGTGGTTTGATGGGAGCGAATTGTGGCCGACTGGCTCACCTGCCCGGCTGGCACTCATAGCGAGACTCAATGACCAGTTCCGACCGCTGCATGACCCAAAGACAGGGACGAAGGTTTCTATCGGAGTGGCTACTGGGGCTGACAAGGTGTACGTCACAAAGGATGCCAATGCGGCGGAGCAAGACCGGATGCTTCCGTTGGCGATGAGCCAGGATCTAGCGTCTGGTGAGTTCAACTGGCAGGGAAACTATCTCGTGAACCCGTGGTCTGAGAACGGGAATTTGGTGAATCTGAGAGACTACCCGAGAATGGCGGCGCGCTTGGAGAAGGAGCCCAAAATTCGCGAACGGTTCATCGCCAAGCGTGATCCCTCTTCGTGGTATCGCACCATAGACAAGGTGCAGGCTGGGTTGGTAGATCGCCCTAAACTGCTCATGCAAGACATGAAGACAACTATACATCCTGTTCTGGAGGCTGGCGGATTTTATCCGCACCACAATCTTTACTACATAATTTCTGACTTCTGGGACATGGAGACCCTAGGGGGGTTGCTTCTTTCTCGTGTCGCCCAAGCGTTCGTCGAAGCATATTGCGTCCGAATGCGCGGCGGAACCCTCCGCTTCCAAGCGCAGTATCTCAAGCGCATTCGGGTCCCGAGTGTGGAAATTGTTGACACTAAAACTGGCGAAGCGTTGCGTCGGGCCTTCCGTTCTCGTGACGTGGGGGCTGCAACAGAGGCGGCAGGGGTCGCATACGGTATTGATATTGAGGAGTACGAACTTGTCTGACCCTACTCAGAAGGCAGTATCACTGTTCTGGACCAAGCGGGCTGATCAGATATCGGCGTTAGCGGATGGTGGCGCGGCTGGAGGGGCCGCGAGAGCGGGTGGTCACATGAACGGTGTTCGTGACTTGGTCCGTGATATCTTTATCGAGGCAGGAATGCCTGAAGAGTCTATCGTGTATGAGCCGTTCCTTCCTGGGTTCTACCGTGCTAGGAAGCGCTGGGATATGGCTGTTGCGTACAAGGATGTGCTTGTTGCTGCTCTTGAGTTCAAGAGCCAAGTAGGCAGTGTTGGTAAGAACATCAATAACCGACTGGAAGAGGTGTTGGGCTCTGGCGCCGACACATGGGCCGCGCAGACTAGGAACTCTGCCTTTGGCGAGATTGATCCGTGGCTCGGTTATGTTTTTGTTCTTCGTGAAGATGAAGAGACAGAGGCGCTTAACCGTTCTGTCAACGCATTGTTTCCTACGGACCAGATGTTCGCTGGCCTGTCGTACTGTCAGCGTTACCAGAAGATGGTGCAGCGACTCATGGATGACAACATCTATCAAGGTGCTTGGTTTATCACCACGAAGATCGACGCCTCGAACCGAGTCTCGTATGACGAACCTCTTGACGTTGCTACAGGGAGGGCTTTCCGCGCTGCCGTACGGAATCGAGTTGACTTCGTGCGGTCTTTGCTGGACTGAACTGGTAGTTATGGATGGCATGAAACAAAACCGTGTTCTCGGGCGCTCTGGACACCAAATAAAAGCAATCGCCGATACTGCTACCACTGCCTCGTGAGCCGGGAACTAGTCGGGTAGGTTCCCACTCAGCATTAGTCTGCCAACTTCTAAACGAGGACAAGGCCTAGTTGCTGACAGGAACTGAACCGGTGGAGCCTGCCCAAATATAGTTGGCCGAAAACACTCAGCAATTTGCGCCAAAAAGAGGGTTCCCTCACTTAATTGTGAGGAACAACTGGAGGAGGGGCGTCCGTCAGGTACTGCAACATCAGAGTAAGGGCAGGGCGCTCGCTGGCCGGGCGGTCGGTAATATGGTTTTCAAGCCACTTGACAGTTCCTTCTCTATCTTTCAGATCGGTGTCAGGCGGAAAGAACTGAGTGGATCTGCATGCTAACTTAACTTGCTCCTCTAATTCTTCTGATGCGTCAGGTATGGGGTCAATTACCTCTATTCCCTTCCTGAGCAACCAAGGTGTCATTGTCGGCTGGTCGTCAGGAGCGAACCACAGCCCATGCAGCAGTCCGATCCGATAGTCGGCAGGCCAGACTGTGAGATCATCAGACTCCAGGCAAGGATCGAGTCCGTCCCATCGCACGACAAAGGTTTGGCGCATCACCCGCTGTCCAACTGCGATACCTAGTTCCCGCTGATGGTGCGGCTCGAGGTCGGGCAGGTTCGCGGCCTCCAGCCGTCGCCGAAGATCTCCAGAACGGAAGGTCGCTGGCTCTTCAACGAGGTCACGGATAAGGTCTTTAGGGCGCCCTTCCGAAAACAATCCAAGGCGGCGAAGTGCCCACCTAGTCCAGATTAGTCCGCCGTCCAAGGCGAGGTCGACCATCTCGTCGCGGATGTCTGGCATGTGGGCGCGTCCATGGCCTCCGCCGAACTGGTTGCGGATATTGCCGAGTTTCCGTGCTATCTTTGAGGACTGTGATGCTATGTGTGCGAAGTCGTTGACGCGGGTAAGATCGTTTCCTGGCTGTTTAGCGAGAATCTCATGCGCGCGTTTTACCATGCTGTCATAAGACCTGGGATCGTTGGTAACCCGGCGATGTCGAGTGCGACTCTGGCTGTCGCCTCAACAAGGCATTTTATGTCGCTCAGCACCTGAGCGTCGTCATTGGCGTTCAAAGAGCGTCGCAGGCGATCCATCTCAACGGCTATGCAGTTCCAATGCTCGTCCCCAATAAACTTTGGTCGTTGAATGCCGAAACGGTCGTATCTGTTTTCAGTCACTTCTCTCTCTCTTCTCGGTCTGGGTGTTATCCGTGATTCTGTCAGGTAATATCGGGCTGTGGTAAAGGAATGGTCGGTCGGGAGCTGAATTTAGCGGTGGGATTGGGTGTTTGCTGGCGACCCCTGTCGGCGCGATCGTCTGGGCGGGTGTTCAAAGTTTAGGGAAAGAGTATCCCCGCTAATGGCCTTTCTCGGGGGTGGGCGGGTCAGTTCTAAGCATAATTTTATTATCTTATGTGGAGGTCTATAGAGGCGGGACGACCTTGAGGGGGATGAGGTGAGGCCATGGGTCTCGAAGCCGCTTTCCTTGGTGATTATCATGGGTGCTCCGTGCGCAATGGGTCGTTGTGGGCGTAATGTTTATTTTGTGTCTAATTATCTGGAGTTGTTTCGGTGGTCGCGACGGGTGGAGGAGGGGTGCCGGCAAAGGAATGGGGTTCTGTATGATGTCTAGTATAGGTGTGGGTGCGGGGATGTCTGCTCGCAGGCTGGCAGGAGGGTACCTGACATCGGAGTCTTTGTCAGGGGCGAGTAGGCACGAGCGCACAGCGCACCCAGCATGACTGGCTGAAGAATACCCTGCGCTCCAGTCCTTCCGGGCCTCTACGGTGGCGAAGCGGAGTTCGTACTCGGCCTTCCTCGGAGGCCGAGGGGCCAGGTCGCCCTTCTTGGCTGCCGCCACGATCAGGGACGCTCGACGGGCTCGAGCCCGCTGTCCTCATCCAGCCACTCCACGTCAGTGCGGCCCAGGCCCGCAGCAACGGCTGTGGCGGTCTCCTTCCACGAGGTCAGCTCAGAGACTGCCAGGTGCGGCTGGTTGGTGGACAACGAGGCTCGCGCGGCGTCGATCAGGTCCTGCGCGCAGGTCTCGCGGTCTGTCGGCGACAGTGCGAGCATCCACGGGAAGGCCCGGCTCATGCGCTCGACGAGCGTGCCCGTGTCCTCCAGGACCACCGTGATCAGCCGTGCGGCGAGGTCCAGCAGTCGTGCGCGGCCCTCGGCCTCGCGCTGCGACATGAGAACCAGCGCCTCACCGTCACGACGGGTTACCGTGACGGGGTGGTCCTCGGCTTCGGCAGAGTACCTGCTCAGGTCCGAGGAGCGCCGGGTACGCGTGGGAGCATCTGCCGTGCCGGTCATGCCTCCATGGTGTTCGGAACGTATTCGGAAGTCCAGGGGTCGGGCGAGCATACTGGTGTCGTCACCTCTCTACCCCGGTCCGCTTGGATCACTTCAGGCATAGGTGGACGCTTGGTGCCCCGCCGCCACCCCCGCTATACCCGCAGGACACCGCGCCAGCCGCGCGCCCCGTAGTAGGACTCCGCGCCGTTGTGGTAGACGAAGACCCGGCCGAAGCGTCGGTCCCCGAACAGTGCCCCGCCCAGGGCGCGCACGTCTGCCGGAGTGGCCAGCCAGGATGAGGTCTTCAGGTCGAACTCCCCGAGGCTCTGGAGGTGGCGGTACTCCGTCTCGCCCATGAGCTCGACGCCCATTGAGGCTGCCTGGCCCACAGCGCTGCCCTGCGGCGGGTTCCTCCTGCGCGAGCGCAGCGCCTCCTCGTCGAGGCACAGGCTGCGTCGGCCCGCAGGCGTCTCGGCTGTGCAGTCGTAGAGGAGGAAGGCGTCCCCCTCGGCGTCGTAGCCGACGACGTCGGGCTCGCCTCCCGTCTCTTCCATGCCTCTGAGCGCCCTCAGCGTCTCAGGGTGCTCGGCCAGGCGCGCGGCGACGTCGTCCCAGGAGAGGCCCGCGTGCCGGTGCGGGTGCGCCTCGAACCGCGCCCTGAGAGTCTCGATCATGCCGTCCCTTTCGTCGTGGTCTGCGGGCAGGTAACTCATTGTCCCCTGTGTCGTGCTCATGTCATGTGGTGGATGCTGCTGAGGCTAGCCGCCTCCCCGGCCTGCTGGCAGAGACGCGGGTGCGGGGCCGTCCCTGTGGTCCCGCCAGGCACTGGGCACGCTCGCCGGGTCACAGCGGCCGCGTCCCCGGGAGGATGAGGTAGGTGGAGTCTCGCGCTGCCCCACCCGTTCATTGACACCTGTAAAGTCGGGGTGCGCTCCACCTCGCCGGGCTGCGAGGAGCCGACGAGGAGCCGACGACGTGGTGCGGTAGCGTTCCGGGGTGAGAAGTGTGAAGGCCTCGGGGGCACGCGTGGTCCCCTACGACCCCGTCATGCGCGACCAGCTGCTCGACCTGTCAATCCGCGCCTGGGCGCCGGTTTTCGAGGCCATGAGCGGGGATATCGCTACCGGGGTCGTCCCCCGTTTCGTGTACGACAGCTTCTGGCCGCAGGGCTGGGAGGCGCGCCAGCGCTCGGACCTGGCCCAGGTGCTCGACCAGGAGGCGCAGGCCTGTGACGTCGCCCTGGTGGGCGGGGAGCCTGCGGGCTGGGTATGTACCCGTATCCACCCGGAGGACTCCATGGGAGAGGTCTACATCCTCTGCGTCGATCCCGCTTACCAGCGCCAGGGGGTCGGGCGGACGCTGATGGAGCGCGCGCACAGCCGTGCCCGTGAGGCTGGCATGCACATGGTTATGGCGGGGACGCGGGCCACGCCTCGGCGCGCGCTGCCTACGAGGCGGTGGGCTACACGCGATGGCCAGTGGCCAGGTACTTCAAGGAGCTGTGAGCGCTGTGGGCATGTCAGCGCTGTGACCGCCGGGCCGACTCTGCGGCCCCGGTGCCGTGGGTGCTGCTGAGCGGTGCCGTGCTGCTGCCCGATCTACGTGTCCCGTACGTCCTTGTGGGCAGGAACCAGACGCGGACAAGACGACAGGTGCCAGGAGCGGGTGCTACCCCAGGAACTCCCTGACCTGGGAGGAGAAGATCCCAGGCTCCTGGAAGACGGCGCCGTGGCCGGCCCCGGGATAGAGCTCCTCGAGCCTGGCTGCGGGAAGTCGGTGTCCCAGGTCGATGGTGTTAGGGCTAGGCACCATCAGGTCCTGGTCGCCATTGACCACGAGGGCCGGGTGGGTGAGCGCGGACAGGTCCTGCGGCGCCTGTCGGCCCCAGCGGTAGACGGCCACGAGCTGACGCAGGAGGCCCGGTACCCGGGCGGGCCTGTCAGGGTGCCTGAACCTGGAGACGCGCTCCAGGAACTCGTCGGCCCTGTCCCAGGCGGCTGGGGGGAAGAACAGGTAGTGGCGCGGATCCTTCCGGGTCGCGGCGGCCTTCGCCATGGCCTGGAAGGTCAGGGTCGGCACCCTGGTGATGCCCCTGCCTCCCGCTGGGCCGGTGCCAGCCAGTACCGCCCTGCGAAACCGGTGCGGATGGGCCAGCAGCAGTTGCTGGGTGACGAACCCGCCGAGCGAGAGTCCGAGGATATCCACCTGCTCAAGTCCGGCTGCGTCCAGGAAGGTGATGACGCTCTCCGCCATCCCGGCGACGGTGGTCGGCGCGGCTCCCGAGGAGCCACCCATGCCGGGGTAGTCCACCGCGATGACCGGACGGTCCTGCGCGCACTGGTCAACCACCAACGGGTCCCAGCCGTCCAGCGTGGCGGCTAGGTGGACCAGGAGCAGCAGCGGTGTCGCGTGCCCGGAGCCGACCGCTCGGTAGGCGAAGGACGTGCCCGCAGGGGTTATGACATGCTCGACCGGTGCGTCGGCGTAGGGGCCGTCAAAGAGCCTGAGCGTGCTCACGGCTTGGCCTCCACCACGATCTTACCCGGGTTGGCCTTCCCGGAGGCTAGCAGGGCCATGGCCTGCTCCAGCTGACCAAGCTCGAAGGTGTGGCCCACCAGCGGCCTGATGCTGCCCGCCTCGATCGCGGGAGTGAGCCGGGCCAGCTGGCTGCCGTCAGCGCGCATGAAGAGGAACCTGTACATAGCGTCCTGCGCCCTGGCGGCCCGTCGTGCCCTGCGGCTCATCAGCCACATAACCGGTCCCAGAAGGGGCCTGCCCAGCTGGGCGGCGAGCTCGGGGTCAGGTGCCCCGGCAACCGAGACCATGGTGCCGCCAGACCTCAGCACCTTCATGGAGCGCAGGGTCTCGTCCCTGCCCAGGGTGTCGAGGACGACGTCATAGTCCTTGACGTGGTCCTCGTAGCGCTGGGTGCGGTAGTCCACCACGACGTCCGCCCCGAGGCTGCGGGCCAGCTCGACGTTGCTGGTGCTCACCGTTGTCGCCACCGTCGCACCCAGGTGCTTGGCCACCTGGACGGCGACCGAGCCGAGCCCGCCGGTGCCGCCTTGGACGAAGACCTTGTCCCCCGGCCTGACCTGCGCCTTCTCGGTGAACGCCTGGACGGCCGTGAGCAGGACCAGTGGTAGCGAGGCCGCCTCGGCAAAGCTGAGTCCGGCTGGCATAGGGGCGGTGTCGGCGACGTCAACCGCGATCGCTTCCGTGAAGGTGCCGATCCTGTTGATGTCGGGGCGGGCAAAGACGCGGTCGCCGACCGCGACGTCGTGGACCTTGGGACCGACCTCGGTGACGACGCCAGCGAGCTCCTGCCCCAGGACCAGCGGCAGCCGGTAGGGGATGAGCTGCCGGAACTGCCCGGCAGCCACCATGCGGTCCAGCGGGTTGAGGCCGGCTGCACGGACCTCGACAACTACCTGGTCGGCCCCGGCCGTCGGCCTGGGCACGTCCAGCCACTCAAGCGTCCCGCCGTCGCGGTAGGACGTGAGGGCGTATGCCTTCATTGTTGTATGCGCTCCTGTCCGTGCTGGGTGCCGATCGAGCTCCCTGGCGGGTGCTGCCTGGATATCTAAGTACGTAAACTGAACCTAGATAGTCCTGCCTGGGTTGTCAATTGCGACGCCGCTTGCGCGCCGACCTGCGCCCCTCTCGTAACAGGCTGTGACGCAGCTGTGATACGACGACCTGCTACGTGCTAACCTCCCTGAGTCTCAGAAACAGACTCAGGCTCCTGGGCCTCGCCAGCCGGGAGTGCGCTGGGCGTGGATGCGTCTGACGGCTGGGCCGTGAGGCCTGGCATGCTTGCGTCTCCTCCCACGCCCACCCTCGTTACCGCGCAGCAGCCAGGACGTCGTCAGTTCTAAGGAGGTGCCTGTGGCCGCTCCTGGAGCCCAGTCCTCGTGCCCTATCGCGGGTACCCTGGCGCTTGTGGGTGAGAAGTGGACCCTGCTCATCCTGCGCGATATTCACCGGGGCATATGCCGGTTCAACGACCTGGAGGAGAGCCTGGGGTGCCCTCGTGCCATTCTGTCGGCGCGCCTCAGAAAGCTCGTCGAGCACGGTGTCCTGGCTGTTGCGCCCTACCGGGACCCAGGGCGCAGGGCGCGGTCAGCCTACGTGCTCACTGCCAAGGGTCGTGATCTCGTGGTCGTGCTGGCGGCACTGCAGCAGTGGGGGCTCAGGCATCTTCCTAAGGTGTCTGAGGTCCTGTCGACCCCGGTCCACCTCGGCTGCGGGAGCCCCGTTACGGCGGGGCTGTCCTGCTCCCGGGGGCACCGTGTCGACGCGGACTCCGTCGTTCCCGCAGGGGCTGCCGAAGAGGTGGCTCCGGCTCCTACCAGGGCCACTGCGAGGTGAGGTAGGCCTCGATAGCGCGGTGGTGGAAGCGGTAGTGCCTGCCACGCCGGATAATCCCGCGGGTGAGGTCCAGGCGCTGCGCCGTGGGGCCCGCATCGGTGGTCCGCCGGTAGCCCATGGCCCGGGCGATGGTGGTCAGGCTGCGCTCCTGCGGCGTGAGCCCGGCCATGGTCTCGATGAAGTGCCTCTCACGTTCGGGGAGGCGGTCCAGGATGCGTCGTACGTGCGCCTCGGCCTCAGGGGCGGCGTCGCGCCATCCGGCCCGCACGTGGTCAGCGGTGATGAGGTTGTCGGTGCCCGCGTACCAGGCGCGCTCCCCGGCGAGTTGGAAGAGGAAGGGTTCCCCGCAAGCCAGCTCGACGACGGCGCGCTGCGCGGCGGGCTCCATGTACACCCTCTCGGTGCCGCCTCTCCCGCTGGCCAGTGGCCAGCCCTCGGTGACGAAGGGCTGGAGCGCGGCCATGAGGGCGTCGTCGTCAATGGCGTCCAGGGTGTGGTGCGGAATCGGCGCGCGAAGGTGGCGCCTGTACGGGCACCTGCCATGTCCGCGAACTCTGCTAGGCCCGTGAGGTAGACAGCCATCGGCAGTCCGCGCTCCACCTGCCAGCCGCCGGGCACACTGACGGTCTCCTCGTAGGTGAGCGCGTCCCCCAGGGCGGTGAGCAGCTGGGACCGCGCGTTCTCGTCAGTGATGTTCTGTACCTCGTCAACGTGGACGACCACCATGACGTCGCGGTGCTGGATCGCCGCACGCCCGATCTCCACCAGGAGGTCGGTCAGGGCGGTGTAGGGCTCCGGACCGTCCTGCGCGCGCACGGACAGCGAGACTCCGGAGGCGGCGACTGTCTCCACCCTGCCCAGGAGGTCGGCGATGCGCCGCTCCCGGGCGGCAGCCAGGCCTGCCTGCGAGGAGAGGTCCAGGAGCGCGGTGGCCACCCTCTTGAGGGGGTCCGTCCCGGAGGGGATGCGCAGCTGCGGCGTCACCCAGTCCCCGGTCTCCCGGGCCTCGCGGGCGATCCGGCGTACGAGCGAGGACTTGCCCGAGCCTGCCTCCCCGAGGACCGTGCGGCCCCGCTCGTGGATGCCGGCCACGCGGCGTGGGCGCAGGACGTCACGCCAGTCACCGAGTTGGGAGGTGCGGCCGGCCCACACCTGGGGCACCGTGTCGGAGCCGGGGCTGAACGGCGAGTCGAGCGGAGACCTCATGGTGATAAGTTTATCGGGGAGCGGGGCGACTGATAAGTTTATCGGTGTACGGGTAGTGCGGCAGTTGCTGCACGTCATGCTGGCACGATCGAGGCTCCAGGCGACAAAAAGTTCATAGGCAACACGGTGCCATGGTGTCCTATGACGTTCTTGTCGCCTGGGTACGGATGGGTGCGGACTGGGACCCTGGGGCGGACGCGTCAGCCCTGGGGCCGTGTCACGCGGTTGAGCCTCTCGCTCATGACCAGGCCCAGCAGGGCCAGTGCCAGCAGGTAGGCGGGCAGCAGCCACAGGCCCGTCCAGCCGGCGACTATCCCGAAGAGCGGGGGCATGATCGTCGACCCCGTGTAGGCCGCAGCCATCTGGATGCCGATGACCGTCTGGGAGCTGCGGTGCCCGAAGTTCGCCGGGGTGGAGTGGATGATCGCCGGGTACACCGGGGCCGCGCCCACGCCAGCCAGGACGAACCCGGCAAAGGAGGCGGGTCCCAGTGGCAGCGCTACCACTGCGGCCCCCACGGCTCCCAGTGCGAAGCCCCCACGGATGAGCGTCCGGTCCCCGATGCGGTCAGCGAAGAAGCCGCACAGGAATCGGCCCGCGGTTAGCCCCAGGATGAACAGGGCGCCGAAGGACGCGGCCGAGGAGGCCTCGAAGCCGCGGTCGGAGACGAAGAAGGTGGCGCCCCACAGCATGGCCGTCTGCTCGAAGGCGCAGTAGGCGAAGAAGGCGAGCAGGACGCAGGGGACCCCGGGGATGCGCAGCGCTGTCAGCAGCGAGACGTGGTCGCCGGTACTGTCGGTGCTGTTAGTGCTGCTGCTGACGGTGGGCTCCTCCGTCGGCTGGTCAGGACCCATCGTCGCCACGCGCCGCCACAGCGGCAGACTGGTAGCCAGCACGACGGCCAGTCCTACCTGAAGAAGGCCGATGGAGCGGTAGGCGGCTGGCCAGCCAGCCTCGGTGGACAGCGCCAGGCTCATGACGAACGGGCTGATCGAGGCCCCCACCCCCCAGAAGCTGTGCAGCCAGTTCATGTGCCGCGCGCTGTAGTGGAGCGCCACGTAGTTGTTCAGTGCCGCGTCCACGGCGCCCGCTCCCAGGCCGTAGGGGAGCGCCCACAGGCACACCTGCCAGAACTGTGTAGCGGTGGAGAACCCCAGCAGGGCAGCTGCCGTGGCCGCCACGCTCACCGCCGTCACCACGCCTGCGCCAAGGCGCCGGGTCAGCCGTTCCGAGGACAGGGAGGACACGATCGTGCCGATCGAGATAATGATGGTGACACCTCCGGCGAAGGAGGTCGGGACGCCGAGGTCCCCGTGCATGACAGGCCAGCCGGACCCCACCAGGGAGTCAGGCAGCCCGAGGCTGACGAAAGCCAGGTAGATGACGGCGAGCAGCAGCAGGTACACGGAGCGGGGCCTCTCTCGGGTGATCGCGGGCACGGGGCGGCCCGGGACGACGACGGTGCGGACGATACTCGCCGCGTCACACCTGCTGCCCGACGGGGTCGATGGCGGGCAGGCCCAGGTGCTCGGCGACGAGTTTCATCGTCGGGTCGTGCGTGGCCGTCGTGACCGGTTCCCCGACCAGGAGCGCTGTCGCAAGGTGCAAGGCGTCGAGCGTCTTGACGTGCCGCTCGATGGACTCGGCTACGGTGTGGGTCTCGCGGGTGATCTCAAGCAGGCCGACACGGTCCAGGAGCGGTGCGGCGTCGCTGGGCGGCCTGCCAACGCGCCGTAGGACGCGCACGACCTCGGTGCGTAGCAGCCGGGAGGCGAGAAAGGTCGCTCCGCAGGTACTCATCCACACCTGCAGCCGCTCACGTCCGGGGACGTCCAGGATCGCGTGCAGTGCCACCGAGGAGTCGAGGTAGATGAGGACCGCAGGCACGTTAGCAGTCCCCGCGCAGCTCGCGGAGCAGGGCCTCTGCCTCCTCCTCGGTGTACTGCGGACCGCCAGGGCGTTGCGGCCATGGTGCCGGGTCTGGGGCGGGAGGGGTGTAGCGTCCCTCCCGCTCCAGGCGTGCCAGGGAGGTGTCGGGGTCCTGTACCGCGCTGACCCGCCAGCGTGGCCTGCCTCGCTCGGTCACGACGACGTCGTGGGCGTCGTCCACACGGTCGAGCACGGCAGCAGTGTGCTGATTGAGGTCACGCTTGGTGATCATGCTCATGCACCCTGTACTACGTATGTCAGACATGTGCCTGGACCCCGTTCCGCGCGGTGCAGGGCCTCTGAGCCTGGCTGAGGGCCGCACGGTGGTGCGCTGCAGCAACGTCACATGAGGCTGTCACACGATGGCAGCTGTGCGTCCCTAGGATCGTGAGTCGCCAGCGCGCCGAGCACAGGCGTGAGAGAACGCAGAGCACAGCAGGAGGACGCATGATCAGGGTCGCGGTCAACGGGTACGGCAACCTCGGGCGGGGCGCCGAACAGGCGGTCTCCAGGAACGACGACATGGAGCTGGTCGTCGTCTTCACCCGGCGCGACCCGGGCTCTGTCCCCACCCAGGGCGCCCCGGTGGCCCACGTCGACGACATGCCCCGCTGGGCGGACAAGGTCGACGTCTGCCTCAACTGCGGGGGGTCCGCCACCGACCTGGACCAGCAGGGGCCAGCAACGGCAGCCCTTTTCACCACGGTGGACTCCTTCGACACCCACGCCCGTATCCCTGAGTACTTCGCCTCCGTGGACGCCGCCGCCAGGCAGGCAGGCAACTTGGCGCTTATCTCCACCGGCTGGGACCCCGGCCTGTTCTCCATGCTGCGTGTCCTGGGGGAGGCGGTCCTGCCTGAAGGGGCGACGACGACCTTCTGGGGTCCCGGCGTCTCCCAGGGGCACTCTGACGCCCTACGCCGTATCGACGGGGTTCTTGATGCCCGGCAGTACACCCTGCCGGTGGAGGAGACCCTCGCCGCGGTCAGGGCGGGCAGGCAGGTAGAGCTGACGACCCGCTCCATGCACCGGCGCGACTGCTACGTCGTGGCCCAAGACGGTGCTGATCTGGCCCGTATCGAGCGGGAGATCGTGGAGATGCCCAACTACTTCGCCGACTACGACACCACCGTCACCTTTGTCACCGCCGAGGAGATGGCTGCCGAGCACAGCGGTATCCCCCACGGCGGCACCGTTGTACGTCGCGGCACCACCTCTGAGGGAGTCGCGGCGAGCGTGGGATTTGACCTCCGGCTGGGCTCGAACCCGGAGTTCACCGGCTCCGTGGTCGCCGCCATGGGGCGTGCGGCCACGAGGATGGCAGCGCGTGGGGAGGCTGGGGCGCGTACCGTCTTCGACGTGACACTTGCCGACCTGTCCGCGAGGACCCCGGAGGACCTGCGCGCCCACTACCTGTGAGACCTGTGAGAGCGGCCCCGGTCGGGCTACCTGGGCTGCGGCACACCGGGTAGTCAGGGCCGCGTAGCCGAGGACTCAGGACCTTCTGCCGTGGCCGGGCGGAGCTGCGTGATACCTGTGGCGGGTGCGGTTGAGCGCCCGGGCGGACACCGAGACAAGTCCAGTCGCGGTCGTCTAAGCCGACACCTTCGCTCTTGGCGCGCTGCTGGTGGGCCAGCCTGAGGAGCTGCCCTTGGTGAGCGGCTTGACAAGCCCTTGTCCACACTGGTCTGCCCTGGTCTTCAGCGACATTCGTGAGGCCGTTGTCAGGCCCGACGCTGACGCCGTCCTCACCAGGACCGTGGGCTCGCTGCGGCGGCCCGGTCTTGCAGGACTGGACGTGGTGGCTCCGGGTGCAGACGGTCATGACCGATCACTCTGGGCAGATAGCAGTGGTCTGGGAGTCTGGGTAGAGTAGCTCCCGTCCCTAGCGCGTCGTAGGAAATATGGAGAGGGCGGAGCGAGATGGCTTTACGCGATACTAGGTCTGTCTCCCGGACTTGTAAGTTCCTCTCCTGGCAGTTGGGCGGCAGCCACGTGGCAGCAGCCCTGGGCGGCGTCTTGGTCTGCTTCGACGTGGGGTTCGTGCTCCTGCACGTCGCCGCGGCGTTCTGGTTTCCCGGCAACCGGATGCTCTATATCAACGTGGACCAGAGCTACGCGGAAATCTTTCAGGGCCTGAAGTATGTCCTGGTCGTGGTCCTGCTGTGCTGCGTGGTGGCTGTGAGGCGGCTGTGGGCGCTGCTGCTGTGGGTCCCTGTGTTTGTCGGCTTCTTCCTGGACGACCTGTTCCAGGGCCACGAGAGGGCAGGGGCCTATGTCCGGAGCATGTTTCCCCCTGCGATGGGTGAGCGGGCACAGGACGTCGGGGAGCTGGGCGTCTACGCCCTCGCGGCTGTCGTGGTGGGTGTAGTCCTGTGGGCGGGCTACAGGCGCGGGTCGCCTCTGACGCGGTGGATCTACCGGGTGATGGCGTGCCTGCTTGTGCTGCTGGCCCTGTTCGGGGTCGGCGTAGACCTGCTGCACTCGCTGTTTCCCCCTACCTCGGCGGCCGCTGATACGCTCATGCTGGTCGAGGACGGCGGCGAGATGCTCGTCGTTACCGGCTTCGTGGCCTTCGCCGCCCAGCTCCTCCTCGGTCCTCTGCCTGCGGATGAGGGCGCCTGAGACACCTGTCGCGCAGCCGGGGTCTTACTGGTAGATGAGACGGGACAGCCGGATAGCCCAGTCCGGGTCGGGGTTTGTCCTGGGGTCGCCCATCCTCTCCCGGATCACGGCAACGGCGAGGTCCCTGCGCCTGGGAGCGCGCTCGGCGTCGGCAGCCTCCAGGGCTGCAGGCAGCTCACCCAGGGTGAGGTCGGTGCAGTAGCAGGGGTTGCCTGGCTGCTGGCGCCACGACTGCGAGATCGGGCCGGCGTCGTAGGCGTCGAAGCCGCTGTCCTCCATGAGGGCTGTAGCCCGCTCGCGGTCCTGGGGGCGGTCTGCCGCCACAGGAAGGGCGATGCGGCCGGGGGAGCCGGAGGGCAGGCCCTTGTGAGCCAGGGAGCCTGAGCCGATGCAGTTCCAGGCCTTGACCACTGGGCGGCCTAGCTGGGAGGCGACCCACTCGCTCTCCACCTGGTTGGGAGGGAGGAGGTCCTGTCCGTCGCGCTGCGGGTAGTAGTTCGAGGTGTCAATGAGTGTGGCTGCCTCCGGGAGGCTGGACACCACCGGGGCGAGGGCCGGGACGGCGCTCAGCGGCACGGACAGGACGAGGACATCAACGTCTTGAACCGCCTCAGCGACGGTTACCGGGTGTGCTCCTGCCTCGGTCACCTCGGGGGGAATCGTCTCAGGGCCGCGGGAGTTGGCCGCTTTGACCTCGTGCCCGTGCTCGCTGAACCGCTGGGCGAGGGTCCTGCCGATGTGTCCGGTTCCGATGACTCCGATGCGCATGTCTGCTCCTGTCTGCGAGGGCTGGTCTGAGGTCTTCAGGCGATGACGTGTCGCGGGGCCGCCCGCGATGCACCCGCATTTATTCGGGTAGCAGGCACCATACGGAGGCGCTCTCCGAATTGCAAGGGGCGGCTTCGGAGCGTCGGCACGGTTGTCCCCGTGCGTTTCCTGCGCGCCACGCCATCTCGTGGCGGCTCATGTACGGAACTGGTCCGGTGCTGTGCACCTCCGCCCCGTAGGCTGGTGTGGGCTGGAGGGCACGGGAGTGGTCGTGTGCTAGCGTCTGCCTCGACGTCGGGTTGTCTGTCGAGAGGTCGCATCGTGAAGGTCCTGCTGATTAACACCCACCACCGCTACCCGGGGTGGTCGGAGGGAGGGCTGAACGCCTCCCTCCAGGAGGTCGCGCGGCGCTTCTTCCAGGAGCGCGGGGGCCACGTGGTGGAGACGGTGGTTGACAAGGGCTATGACCCGCAGGAGGAGGAGCGCAAGCACCGGGAGGCGGATCTGGTGATCCTCCAGACCCCGGTCAACTGGTTCTCTGCCCCGTGGACCTGGAAGAAGTACGTGGACGAGGTCTTCAATGTCGCCCTTGGTGCCGGGACGCTCCTGTCCGGGGACGGGCGCACCCGCAAGGACCCGAGTATCCCGTACGGATCCGGGGGGAACATGCAGGGCCGTGCCTTCATGGTCTCCTCGACCTGGAACGCCCCTGCGGATGCCTTTGACAACGACTCCAACCCGGTGTTCCAGGGGCGCAGCCTCGCTGACGCGCTGGCTGACATCACGGCCACCTACCGGTTCTGCGGCTACACCGTGCTGCCGGAGTTCGCGGTCCTCGACGTCTACAAGAACCCCCAGGTTGAGGCCGACCTGGCCCGCTACGCCGAGCACCTGGAGGCCTGCGCCACCCGCTGGGAGTAGCGGGGCACGGTGCGGTGGGATCGACTCATACTGTTGGCGCGACGTACTCATGCATCAGGTCGCTGACCTGGGCGATGTAGTCGAAGTCGTGGTCGGCTGTCAGGACCGTCGCGTCATTGACGATGGCGTAGGCGGCGATGAGGATGTCGAGCGCGCCAGCGCAACGGACCAGGCCTGAGTTCCACAGCGCGCCCTGGATGTCGAGCGCCAGCGACTCGTCTGGCGCGCGCTCCAGGGGGAAGCCCAGAGAGATGAGCTCGCGGTAGCGGGTGTGCTCCTGAGGGGTCCGAGCGCTGTGACAGAACTCGAGCACCTGCGGAGGGCAGGTGACGAGAAGGTCAGAAGGAGTCCGCTCAATGCGGCGCAGCCTGGCGCTGACGCCTGGGTCGCCAGTCGCCAGCCGTGCCCAGATCGAGTTGTCAACCAGGTAGTCGGTCACGGTCGGTCGTGGGACGTGCCGGGACGCACCACTGGGGAGTCCAGGCCCTCGGGCAGGTCGTGGAGCTCCGCGATGCCGTCGATCATCGCGCCTTTCTGCTTGGAGGCGATGAGCCGTCGCAGTGCCAGGTCGAGGACGGCGCGGTTGGACCGCTCGCCGGTCAGTGTGCGGGCGCGCTCGATAAGCCGCGGGTCGAGGTCAACGCTGGTCACTGCCACGGCGGTTCTCCTTCGGTCGTTAGTCTCTCCTCGCTTATATATGAGCGATTATATCGTCGAGGGGCGTTGTCGTCAGTGGCTGCGGTGGCGATGACGTCTTGGTGGTGCGGGTCGGCGCGGTTGGACCGCTCGCCGGTCAGTGTGCGGGCGCGCTCGAGGGTAGGGCTGTCGCCGCCCCCCACAGCAGTGTGACCATGGTGTCGCGCAGACTAGGGGACAAGCGCACTCGCACCGACCTGGCTCCCACGGGTGGTGCCCGCACCCGGGACACAAGCACCCGCGAGCGCCAGCGGTTCTCCCTCACCGGCGCCCAGGTGAGGCAGGTTGCTGCGCTGGCCCGACGCGTGGAGACCTACGAGGGCCACCCTGTGGACATCGAGTGGGCGGTGGCGAGGGGGGCTGTGGCTGCTGCAGGCTCGGCCCATCACGACTGCCGCCCCCTGAGGCGGTCCTGGCGTCGACAACGCCGTCCTGGGTGCTGGTCTGGGGCCAGGCTCCGGGACCACCTCCCATGAGGAGGGTGTGAGAGGCCGCCAGGAGGATTCCGGCGGGCACGAGGACCTCGTTGTCAACAGGGAGACGGCCCACGACCGCCTGGTCGTGGAGGTGTCCAGCAGGCTGCCCCGGCCCCTGCGAGGCCGCTTTGCCCGGCTCGCGGCCGACTACCGTGCCGGGCACGTCATGCGGGAGGCCTCTGTCGTCGAGTTCGAGCAGCTCGGCGCGGCGGCCCGGGGTCTGGCCCTGGAGACGGGACGGCGGCTGTGCGAGGCGGGTCTGGTTGACGACCCCTGGCAGGTGGTCTACCTGAGGATGGACGAGCTGGAGGCCTGGCTGCACGGGGAGATGTTGATGCCGAGCGGCTCTTGCGTGCCCGAGTGGGGGCCCGGTTCCGGGCCGATGCGATCTGGAACCAGCAGCGAGCAGAGTTCGGCCGCCGCCAGGGTGAGGTTCTGGAGGAGGCGGGTACCGTGCTGGTCGGCGTGGCCGCCAGCCCCGGGACAGCCGTGGGCGCGGCCCGGGTGGTCACCGGGCCGACAGGCTTTGCACATCTGCGGCCTGGCGACGTCCTGGTGTGCCAGACCACCGACCCGGCGTGGACCCCGTTGTTCGCTCGCGCCGCCGCAGTGGTTGCCGAGAGCGGCGGAAGGCTCTCCCACGCCGCTACCGTGGCTCGCGAGTACGCCATCCCGGCTGTGCTCGGGGTCGCGGGAGCCACCACCAGGATCTCCGAGGGCGCCCACATCACCGTAGACGGGGCCTCGGGCGGTGGTGCAGGTGGTGGATCCCGGGTAACGGGCTGCCCCCTCGGCGCCGGGTGGCAAGGGTGGTCCCGTCAAGAGGATGAGACACCCCCTTCCAGGCCGCCTTCTACGCGTCTCTGCCCGCTTCCGTGCTCGTCTCCTCGTCCCCGTCCTCCGTGTTGCCGCGGTTTCTGGCGCGCTCCCGGTTGCGCAGGAAGACGGCGAGGTAGGGATGCTGCGGGCCTAGTACTTGCCCGGCGTCACGGACCAGGTTGTCATACAGGGCGAGTGCCCGTTGCGTATCGCCAGCCGACTCGTAGGCTTGGGCCAGGTTGTTGCGCGCGGACAGCGCGTCGGGGTGGGAGGGGCCGAGAAGCCGGGCCGCGTCGACGGCTAGGTCCTCGTACGTCCGGACCGCCAGCCCTGTGCGACCAGCGGCCCGGTAGGCGCTGGCCAGGCAGGCGCGCGCCGTAAGAGTGCTCGGGTCATCCGGCCCCAGCAATTGCACGCTGCCCTCCACGACCTGCTCGCTCAGGGTAACTGCCTGCTGCACGTGTCCTGCGGCCCGGTAGGCGTCGGCCAGGGCGAAACGGGCAGTCAGGGTGTGAGGGTGGCTTGGTCCCAGATCCTGGGCCACTACCGTGACAGCCTCGGCCAGCCCCACGGCGAGCCCGGGCTCAGTGAGTCTGACGGCGTGGCGGATGGCCTGGACCAGGCAGGTGACCACCTGGTCGTCCGTCATGAGCGGGTGGTGCCGTTCCTGGCTGGTGAGGGTGCGCAGCTGGGCGACCAGCTCCTGGAGCGCCAAGTGCCGGGACGCGGTGTCGGATGCCTCGTCAACCGCCTCGGTGCGTGTCACGAGCGCGGTCAGCCAGGAGCGGGCGTCCTCGGTGCCGGACGGCGCCCAGCGGGCCGCGACCTCGCAGCCGCCTGGCTCGTGGTCCGCGTCCCGGGGCGCGGCAGTCTCACCCATGGGCGGTCCTTAGCCGTTGACGGCCGCCAGGGCCAGGTCATTGAGCTGCTGGAGCCGACGCATATGGTCCAGACCCTCGATGAAGCCCGCAGTGAGGATGATGACGGTGAGGTCGCGGTCCGGGTCGTAGAGCAGGCCGGTTGAGGCCCCGCCCACTGCGGCCAGCGCCTGTGGGGAGGCGGTCAGCCCAGCCGGGGTGAGGTGGTCGTGCTGGTCGGAGCCGCGGACGTAGAGCACCGCTCCGTCGTAGTGGCGGCCAGCGTCGATGTCGGCCTGCATGGAGGCGCCGACGCGCTCAAGTGCGCCCTGGTCCATGTCGAGGAGTGCGGTGCTGGGCATAGCGGGCATGAGGACCTCTGGGATACGTACTCTGCGGTGAGGATCTGTGGCGTCAGCACCCTTGTAGATGTGACACGTATCTGGAAAGAGCGCACCTGCCCCGATTAAGAATCGTAACATATCTCAACAGGGGTGAGGTGGGGTGTGATAGGTCAGAAGTGTTCTGCTGCCGCCAGACGTGCTGCCTGCTCCCGTGCGGCGCGGCGGGCAACGAGGCCGTCGGCCATCACCACCAGCGTGACCACGACGAACCCCGCAACCCCCAGGAGAAGCACCGGCCCGGCGTTGTTGCCAGGGCTGAGCAGGTGGTTGGCCTCGTCGCGCCACGGCCACAGTGCCCGGGTGCCGCCGACCATGAGGCCTGCCAGCGCCGACAGGGTCATCGTCTGGTGGTGGGTGAGCAGCCACTGGAGGACCTTGACCACCAGGGCCAGCCCCAGGGCCGCGCCGACGACGAACAGGGCCAGGTAGCCCAGGTCGCGGTCTGCGACGGCGCGCAGCGTGGGCTGATACAGGCCCACGGTGAGCAGCAGGAAGGAGCCGGACAGGCCGGGCAGCACCAGCGCGGAGACGGCGACAGCGGCTGCCAGGACGATGACCGGTGGGTTGGGCTGGGCCTGGGCGGGGCTCATGGAGACCAGCAGCCACGTCACCACCGCTGCTGCGGCACCTGCCAGGAGGTGGCGCCACTGTAAGCGGCGGGCCGGGGACCCGGCCGCCAGGGGGGACCTCTCCGGTGCCTGTAGGACCATCCGCACCGGCACGACCACCGAGGCCAGGACCATACCCAGGAACAGGCCACGCATCTGCTCGGGATGGTGCTCGACGGCGTGAGCCATCGGACCGGCGACCAGCACCACTGCAGCGGCCATTCCCAGGCCTACCGGCAGCAGCACCCGCCAGCTGACTGCCGCCAGGTGCGCCCTGGCGCGCGCGCCGCGCTGCGGTCCGGTCACCAGCACCCGCAGGGCGGAGATCAGCTCGGAGGCGGAGCCGATCAGCTCGGAGTAGATGCCTACGACCAGGGCGACGGTTCCCCCGGAGACCCCGGGGACAGTCTCTGCGGTGCCGATGAGGGCTCCGCGCAGGAGGTTGCCGACCAGGGAGGTCGGGCGCTGGGGGGTGGGGCGGGCCGGGGGCTCAGGGGCTGCGGCATGGCTGGGCGGGTGGCTGGGCAAGGGGGCTCCTTGTGGAGGTCGGTTTGTGGGGTTAGTGGTCCTGGGCGGTGCCCCGGTCTCGTCGGGACCCGGGTCGCTACGTTACTACTGGTTGGTACTACTGGTTGGGCGGTCTGCCTGCTGGCTCCCGCACGGTGGGGGCGGGGGCAGGTAGCTTGCGGGAGGGCGGTTTCGACCAGGGCGCGGGGCGCGCTGGCGCGGTCATGTTTCCACCGACGTCGTGGCAGGGTGTGCTTTTGTGCAGAGGATGCTTTTTACGCGCAATGTCGGGGTCGACAGAGAAATGTTTCGCGGAGGTGTCAACGGGAAATGTGCCCTGAAGAACAGGTGCAGGCAGAAACGGTGTGCACTGTGTTGGCCCTCACCTCGCCCAGGTTAGCGCTCCATGCTCTCCCGCCCTACCATGAGGGCCGCTCACGGGCTCGGGTTCCCGTGAGCGGCCCTGAGTCTTTTGTGAGACATTTCGACGACAGAAAGAGTTGCCTGATGACCGCTAGTACTGCCGCCGGCTCCGGTCTCATTGAGTCGGTCGCGCGCCGATTCGTCTCCCTGGAGCGCCTGTCCCTGACGCTGCTGCGTATCGGCGTCGTTATCGTCTTCGTGTGGATCGGCGGCCTGAAGTGGTTCCGCTACGAGGCTGACGGAATCATTCCCTTTATCGCCAACTCCCCCTTCATGCGCTGGATGATCGGTGACCCTGACGGCTACAAGCCGCACATGAACGCCGAGGGCGTCCTTAACGAGGCCAACCGGGCCTGGCACGAGGCCAACTCAACCTACCCGGTCTCAATTTTCATCGGTGTCACGATTGTCGCCATCGGCCTGCTTGTCGCGGCGCACTGGATCCGGCCGGAGCTAGGTATGCTCGGTGCGCTCGGTGTCATCGGGTTCTCTGTCATCACCTTGTCCTTCATTATCACCACTCCGGAGACCTGGGTGTCGGCCCCTGCTGAGGGCCTGGCGGACTCCGACCTCGGGTTCCCCTATCTGTCGGGACGGGGGCGGCTGGTGATCAAGGACTGCATCCAGATGGGCGCCGGCTTCGTTCTTCTCGTCGAGTCCGCGCGCGCGACCCTGAGGCGGCGCGGCGTCCAGGACAGCCAGGCCTCTGAGCAGGAGTCGGCCGCTGCCTGACCTAGGTCGTGGGCGGTCCCTGAGCCGCCGCACCTGTCTGGCGGTGGGCTGGCTGACGTGCGCGGGCCGGGAGGAGCGTGTCTTCTCCCTGCCCGCGCCGGTGCGCTGCGCCTGCTGACCGGGTTGCCGTCTTCGGAGAGGTCTTCCAGACGCCTAGTCTCCGTCAGCATCCTCAACGTGGCATATATTACATTGGTGGCGTTGGGGTTCGTGCCATACTAGGGCCGTCATGTTCCGGGGACGGCGCAATTCCGTACCGGCGGTCATAGTCCGCGACCCGACGTGGAGTAGTCACGTCGGCCGATCTGGTGAGATTCCAGAACCGACAGTCACAGTCTGGATGGGAGGAGCATGGTGGGGTCGGACTGTGCCTCCTGGCGCCAGGTGGTGCTGACAGGTGGTCCTGAGTGGGCGTGCCTGGAGGGGATGCCTGACGTAGTGCCAGCTGGCACCGGTGCCAGGCGCGTACGGCCCCGTTGTGTCCTCCCGTTTCCGCGGACCAGTCACGGCGGTAAGGGAGATCATGGACGTAGCGACGACCTCGTCCTCCTCACAGGCTGCGTGGACTCCTGCTGAGGAGGAGGCCATGCGGGCCGCCCTGGACGCCGCCCGTACCGGTCAGCGCGGTGCGAACCCCCTGGTCGGGGCAGCCGTCCTTGCCGAGGGCCGTGTGGCGGCCCTGGGGTGGCACCGCGGCGCCGGAGCGCCCCATGCCGAGGTGGAGGCGCTGGCCCAGGCCCGTCGGGCGGGTACCGATCTCAGTCGTGCCACTGTCGTCGTCACTCTTGAGCCCTGCCACCACCACGGCCGTACCGGGCCGTGCACGCAGGCCATCCTGGAGGCGGGGGTGCGCCGGGTCGTCTACGCCACCGAGGACCCCACTCCACGGGCCCGTGGAGGTGCCCAGGCCCTGCGCCGCTGCGGGCTCAGTGTCGTGAGCGGGCTGCTCGCCCGGGAGGCGGCCAGCCTTAACCACCGGTGGCTGCGCGCGGTGGCGCAGGACCGCCCGTTCGTCACGGCCAAGGTTGCCCAGAGCCTTGACGGGCGTACGGCGGCGGTCGACGCCACCTCCCAGTGGATCACGGGCGTCCAGGCCCGCGCCCACGCCCACCAGCTGCGCGCCCGCTGCGACGCCGTCCTGGTGGGGACCGGCACGCTGCTGGCCGACGATCCTCGACTAAGCGCCAGGGACCCCCAGGGGCGCGACCTGCCGGACCAGCCGCTGAGAGTCGTCATGGGTACCACCGAGGTGCCTCCTGGTGCCGCCTTGCGCTCAGGCCGGTGGTGCCACCTGAGGACCCGCGACCCTCATGAGGCCCTCGCCCAGCTGGCCGGGCAGGGGGTGCGCCACCTGCTGGTGGAGGGTGGTGCCCGCGTGACCACGGCCTTCCTCGCTCAGGACCTGGTTGACTCCCTCGTCGTCTACCAGGCGCCGCTGCTCCTGGGTGCGGGCGCGGCCTCGGTGGCAGACCTCGGCGTCACCACACTGACCCAGGCGCGGAGGCTGGAGCTTGACCGCGAGCCCGTGAGGCTCGGAGAGGACGTGCTCCTGGAGCTCTCCCCGGTCGAGCGGGTCCCGCCTGCCCCCGCTGTCCCGTCCGTGCCCGCCTAGGCGCTTCTTCAGCGTGCCAGGTCGAGCCTCTGTGCAGGCGCGTGCTGTAGGAGGGGGCGGGCTGGGCGGTGTGCGGCCCGCAGCGTGCGAGCCGAGATCAACGAGCCAAGCAAGGAGCCTAAGGAGGGAGAGCCTCGTGTTCACAGGAATCGTGACGGGCCAGGGGACTGTCCTGGACCTCGTCCCCGACCACACGGCGGGGGTGACTCGTCTTGTCATCGACACCCACGGGCTAGCGGCCGACCTGGAGACCGGGGGGTCCCTGGCCGTCAACGGCGCGTGCCTGACCGCCCTGGCCGACACCGGCCAGACGTCAGCCACCGGCCGTGCCGACGTCTTTCGCGCCGACCTGATGGAGGAGACCCTGGTGCGTACCACCCTGGGGGCACTGCGTCCCGGCGACGTCGTCAACCTGGAGCGGTGCCTGCCTGCCGGGGCACGTCTTGACGGGCACGTGGTCCAGGGGCACGTCGACGCCACGGGGGCGGTGGCGGAGATCGCCCCGCAGGGGGCGTGGACGCGGCTGCGGGTGAGCATGCCTGCCCGGATTGAGGACCAGGTGGCGGAGAAGGGAGCCGTCGCCGTTGACGGTGTGTCTCTGACGGTGACTGCTGTCAGCCCTGCGGGTGCCCAGCAACCATGGTTCGAGGTCGGCCTCGTGCCGGCGACCTTGGAGGCCACCAGGCTGGGCGGGCTCCAGAGCGGTGACCGTGTCAACATCGAGACCGATGTCCTGGCCAAGTACCTTCAGCGGATGCTTCAGGTGCAGGGGGTGCAGCGGTGAGCGAGGAGCGTAGCCGGGACCACGGCGGGGAGCACAGTAAGCGGCAGGACCTCGGCGACGTGGAGGGCGACATGGCAGGCGTTGTGGACAGCAGCATGGAGCGGGTACTGTCGCAGCTGTCCCAGGGGCGGCCCGTCGTCGTGGTAGACGACGAGGCCCGTGAGAACGAGGGCGACCTCGTCCTTGCCGCCCAGCGGGCAACCCCTGAGACCATGGGCATGCTCGTGCGCTACACCTCGGGACTCATCTGCGCCCCGCTGACCGCTGAGCGGGCCAGGGTGATGCGACTACCTGTCATGGTCGAGGACGGTGAGGACCCTCGTGGCACGGCCTACACCGTCAGCTGCGACGCGCGGGCCGGTACGACTACCGGTATCAGTGCCCACGACCGGTGCCTGACGGTACGTGCCCTGCTGGACACCCGGACGGGGCCGGAGGCCCTCATCAGGCCCGGCCACGTCCTGCCCCTTGTCGCGCGGGCCGGCGGCGTCCTGGAGCGTGCCGGGCACACCGAGGCTGCCGTGGACCTGTGCCGCCTGGCGGGGCTGGAGGAGGTGGCGGCCATCGGCGAGCTCGTCAACGACGACGGCTCCCTCATGCGTGCTGCGGCGCTGCGCGCCTTCGCGGACGAGCACGACCTAGCCGTGGTCTCCATCGCCCGTCTTCAGGAGTACCGCAGGGCTGTCGGGGACGTGGAAGAGGCTGGTGCCCCGGCCCGCGGGATCGGGGAGGCGCAGGGTGGTGTGAGGGGTGCCCGGGCCCCGGGTGGCCGGGCACCCCTCACAGCACCTCCTGTCAGGCTGCCGACAGAGCACGGCGTCTTCACCGCAGTCGCCTGGGGGACCGGCTCCTCGGAGCATCTCAGCCTGACCGCACCCGTGACGGAGCCGGGCTCGGTGCCGCTGGTGCGTGTGCACTCAGAGTGCCTGACCGGAGACGTCATGGGCTCCCGGCGCTGTGACTGTGGCCGCCAGCTGGACCGCGCCCTGGAGATGGTCCAGGAGCAGGGTGGGGCGGTGATCTACCTGCGTGACCATGAGGGGCGGGGGATCGGCCTGGTCAACAAGATGCGGGCTTACCACGAGCAGGACAACGGCGCGGACACGGTTGAGGCTAACGAGGTCCTGGGGCTTCCGGTTGACGCGCGGACCTACAGCACGGCAGCCGATATCCTGCGGTCGCTGGGGCTGACCCGTGTGCGTCTGCTCACCAACAACCCCTCTAAGGTCTCAGCCCTGGAGGCCGAGGGGATCGAGGTGGTGGGACGTGAGCCGATCGAGGTGGGAGCCCACCCCGAGTCGCTGCGCTACCTGCGAACCAAGCGTGACCGCATGCACCACCACCTGACCCACCTGGGCCGGGGATCGTCGGGCGGCACGACCAGGCGGCAGGACAGTGGGGTAGCGCGGTCGTCGGCAGGGACGCAGCAGACGGCCGACGCCAGGTCGGCAGCGGGGTCGATGTCGTCGGCAGACAACCGGTGACGGACAAGCGTGACCTAGAGAGACAGCGAGACTAAGGAGCGGCAATGGCAGGATCTGGGGCACCTGAGGGCAGGCTGGACGCGAGCCACGGAAGGCGTGATGACGGCTCGCCCGTGGTCGTGACGGTCGTGGCGGCGAGCTGGCACGACACGATCATGGGCGGCCTCCTCAACGGGGCGCTGCGGGCGGTGGCCGACGCGGGTGCCGTGGCGCGGGTGGTGCGGGTCCCCGGGACCTTTGAGCTGCCCGTGGCCGCTCAGGCGGTCTGTGCCGCCAGTGACGCGGTGGTGGCGCTGGGCGTGGTGGTACGCGGTGGTACCCCTCACTTCGACTACGTCTGCCAGGCCGCGGTCCAGGGGCTGACGAGGGTGGCTCTCGACGAGCGCACGCCGATCGGCTTCGGGGTGCTTACCTGTGACACGCAGGAGCAGGGCCTGGATCGTGCGGGACTGCCCGGATCACGTGAGGACAAGGGCTACGAGGCGGCCTCAGCAGCCCTGACCATGGCGGGAGTCGTGGCTGGCGCCCAGGGCTGAGCGGCTGGCACCAAAATAGGTAAGCGTAGTTCTGTTATTGGCTCGTGACAACCTGGAACGCGGCTAGCGGAACAGGATCCTTTCGTTTTCTGTCGCAAGGGCCTCGTGCCCTACGCTTCACGCTGCGCGGGACACAGGTCCTGCGCTGGCACGTGCGGGCAGCTGCGGGTCTGCTCTGAGGCATGCTCCGCGTCAGCGATGTCGTGGTCGACCATGTCGTGCTCGTCGTGCTGCCCCACTCCTGAGGAGCGTGAGCGTCGTGCACAAGGTCAAGGCCACCGGAGCCATCCATGAGGTGGGAGTGGACCAGCTGTTCTTCTCCACCACGGACTCCCGCGGGCTTATCCGGCACTCGAACAACGTGTTCATCGAGCTGTCGCGGTACACGCGGGAGGAGCTGTCCGGCGCCCCGCACAACATCGTGCGCCACCCGGAGATGCCCGGAGGAGTCTTCCGGGAGATGTGGGACGCGCTCAAGGAGGGGCACCCCTTTGCCGGCTACGTGCGCAACCTCGCGGCAGACGGCAGCCAGTACGACGTCTTCGCCACAGTGACCCCGCTTCCCGACGGCGGCTACCTGTCTGTGCGGACCCGTCCGGTGTGCACCGACTTCTTCGAGACCGCCTGCTCCATCTACCGTGAGGCCAGGCAGGTGGAGGACCAGGCCCTCGCCCAGGGCGACAGCCGCCGTCTCGCTGCCCAGAAGGGTGCCCAGCGCATCGGTGACCTCCTGAAGCAGGTCGGGATGCCTTCCTACGAAGACTTCCAGAACACCGCCCTGCCCGCGGAGGTGGCGCGCCGTGAGGAGCTGTCCGCGGGTCTTCCGCAGCGTCCCGGTGCTGACGGCGAGCTGGGTACGATGCTTGAGGCCGTCACGGCCGTGGTCTCTGGGCTCGACTCGTGGATGGGTGCCCAGGACGAGCTTGTCGAGCTGTCGAGCGCGCTGAGGGCGGCAGGTCAGGGTCTGCGCGAGACCCTGGACGACCCGTTGCTGACAGAGCACGCTGTCTCCGAGCTGGACCGCAGCGACCCCAGGGTCAGGCCCCTGGCGGACCTGATCGACCTGTGGGTCCAGATGCAGGGGATCGTCGGTCCTGTGGTGGAGCGCCTGGCAGACACCCTGGTCCGGCTGGACACCAACAGCGCCCGCACGCGCTTCCGTGTCGCGCTGGCCCGTCTCCACGCCACCACCACCTTGATGCTCGTTGCGGAGATCATCGACGGCGTGGGGGACACCCAGGCCTCCTCCCAGGGCGTCCCCGACCTTATCGAGTCCCTGGCGCAAGGGCTGACCGAGATGGAGCAGCAGGCGCAGGAGCACCGTGCTCTGGCAGAGCAGGTAGCCTCCGACATCGGTGAGGTGAGCCGCATGATGACGATTCCGCACCAGCTCCTCATGCTGTGGACCGGCTCTGCCTCCCCCCGCGACCCCGACCTGCCTGCGAAGGCCACAGCGCTGTCCGACGCCGCCTCGCAGGCGGTGGAGTCCGTGGGGAGGCGTCTGGCTGAGCTGGACGGGGCCGCCGCACGGTGCCAGCGCGCGGCGGCCCCCGCTGACTCCCTGGGCTTGCCCGCGCAGTTGGAACGGCTCAGGGTAGCGGCCAAGGTCGCCAGCCTCTGACGCCGGTTCTTTCCTCAGTCCTCGTCCGCTGCTGCGGCAAGTGGCGACGGGCTGGGGCCTGCCCTGTCATTGGGGCAGGCCCCAGCCCGTTCCCTGGCCACGTGCCACCACGTGTGTCGTCAGTGTGGCCGGGGAGGCCCCGCCTGGTTAGACGGAGCCCTCCGGGCCAGGCTGGATGTTGCCAGGGTTCCCACCGGGCTGGGCGGTGCTCCCAGGGGCTGGCGTGGTGCCCTGCGAGGGCGCAGCGCCTCCCGGGGCCTGTGTGCCTGCGGAGGCGGAGTACCCGTGGAACCCGTAGCCTGAGGGCTGGAACCCGGCTGGGGCTGCCGGGACGGGGACCGGGCTGGCCCAACGGAGCTGGTCGCGGGGTACCTGGTAGGTGACGCCGGGATAACGCCCGAACTGCTCCTCGGCGGGGACCAGGGGACGGGTGGAGTCCAGGCGCTCCAGGACCTGGGCCGGGGTGGGCCAGATGTCGCTCCAGTCGCTGCCCGCGGGGTGCGTGGGCGGGAACCAGGCGGTGGACTCCCTGGGGCGGATCATGATGCGTCCCGGGCGGCTGCGGTCCCGCAGGGCGTGGGCGCGCCAGGTGTTGACCGGGTGTGTCGAGCCCCAGTTGACCAGGTGGAGCCACAGGCCCTTCTCCCGGGTGGCCCGGTCCGCCAGCGCGTGCGTGTTGACCTGTGCGCCGAGGTACTTGCCTGCGCTGATCAGACCCATCGCTCCTGCCGTTCCCCTGGGGGCGATGGCGTAGCCGTGGTTGTCGGCGGTGTACTCCTGGGCCCGTGACAGTGCCATTCCCAGCAGGGGGATGTTGCCCATGAGGTTCATGATGACGACACGCCACAGTGAGGTGTGTCCGGCGGCGTGGTGGCCGACCTCGTGGGAGATGATGAAGCGTAGGGCCTCGGGGTCGCGTGCGGAGCCCCCGACCTCGAACAGGTCGGAATGGACCACGATGAAGCGACGGAACCCGTGACCGGAGGCGAAGGCGTTGATGACGCCGTTGCCTAAGGTCACATAAGCGTCAGGCACACGGCGCAGGCCAAACTGCTGGGCCGCCTCGACCACCATCCGGTAGCCCTCGGGGAACTGGGTGGGGCTCATCTGGACGGACTGCGCACGCATCTGGGCGTACATGAGCGCACGTAGCACCCAGAGGATGAGCGGGAGGGCAGGGGCTGCCAGCAGCAGCTGGGTGATGCTGCTGTCAGGAGCCTCCAGGATGAGGTCACGCAGCTGGGCACCGGCACCTGTGGGCTCGGGAACCAGGATCAGCCAGGTCATGAGGGCGATCCACAGGACGTAGATGACCACGGCGAGCAGGATGCACGTCACGAGCAGCGGGATCTCCACAGGATGGCGCAGCCGGGAGGTCCCGCGCAGCCCGTGGATGGTGGAGCCGTTAAAGATCCTGGGTCGCTGCGGGTCCCGGGAGGCTGGGCTGCTTCCAGGCGTGGCAGGGACAGCAGCCGGGGTAGACGGTGGTTGACTCATGGGCGTCAATCTACGGCTACTGAGGCAAGGGGGTGCTCATACCGAAGAACGATCTAGTCCCCGTCTCCTGAGTCTGCGGGTGGATCCCGGTCTCCGGCCCTGCCGCGCCGACCGAGCCTGCCGCGCCTGCGGCCTGGTCTAGACTCGCGGTGTGCCTGCCTCTGACCGTCCTCACCCACGACAGGATGAGCCCGCTCATCCTGAAGCCGGTGATTGCGGTGTGAGCGGACACCGGGAGTCGCGGGGGCGTCGGGATGAGCCCGGTCTGGTGGGTGCCGCGTCGCAACGTCAGGCGCAGGACCTTCCCTGGGCCATGCAGGTGGCGGTGCGCTACGACAAGGTGGTCCCGCCCCGGCAGGTGGACGTGGCCGAGGCCGTTGCCCGAGCTGTCGTGGCTCTTCTGGCGGCGCCGGGGTCTGCTCCCGGCGGTTCCTGGCACGGGGCGGTCGCTCGCTGGCGTCGTGTACAGATCCGCAAGCTGGTGCGCCGGGCGCGCGGCAGGCGGTGGCGGGACGTCCAGGAGCTTCCCGGTGTCACCGTCACCCAGGACGGACCGCCCGGGTGGGGGCAGGCGGCTGCTCGCGCCTTTGTGCCAGGGCCGGTGCGCCCCCTCCCCGAGCCCCTGGCCGGGACTCAGGTTGAGGGGACCCACTTTCCTACCGGCGTACGGCTGCCGCCTGAGCCGGCGGCGATAACTGAGCGGGTTCATCGCTGTCCCCAGGCTGCTGAGGAGGTGCAGCTGGGGGAGGAGTCCACCTCGGTCGGTGCCCTGGTTGCCATTGAGGTTACGCCGATGCACCAGATGACCTCGGGCAAGATGGCGGCCCAGTGCGCCCACGCCGCCCAACTGGCCTGGGAGAGCCCGCAGATGCCCCCGGCACTGAGACAGGCCTGGGCGCGCGACGGCTACCGGGTCCGGGTTCTTCTTCCTGGCCCCCAGGAGTGGGCTGGTGGTCTGCGGCCTGTTAGCGTCCTTGACGCCGGGCTGACCGAGCTGGGAGGTCCCACGGAGACGGCCCGAGCCTTCTGGTGAGCTATCTGGCCCGATTGGTGGGGATGGCGGGCCAGCGGAGAACGCAGGCTGATGCGACCGGGCCGACGGCAGGGTAGGTAGGGGGAGAGTGACGCCCCAGTGTGCCTCAGTGGGTGAGAGGCTCAGGCTCAGGCGAGTCGCGGAACACCCACAGGCGGGTCACGGCGTACAGGTAGACACCCTCGCAGCACGCTGACAGGACCCGGGCCAGCTCGGCTCCCATGCCCATCCAGTGCAGCAACGAGGACAGGCCCAGGATGAAGATCACGTACTGGCTGACCAGTCCCACGGCGTAGCGCGTGCCCTGGGCGACCAGGTGCCCGTGGGACTGGAAGTTGAGCCAGCGGTTAAGCAGAAGAGAGTAGGTCCCGGCGATTGCGTAGCCGACCGTGACGGCCAGGGGGTAGAACCAGTGGAGCCTCTCGTAGAGGAACCACAGGCAGGCGATGTCAAGAAAGAAGCCGGAGCCGTTGATGAGGGCGTAGCCAATGAAGGAGACCGGCACCCGCCTGCGCAGGGGGCTGGGCAGGTAGTGGTGGATGGCTGAGACGAGGCCCAGGAAACGGTCCGGAGCGCTGCGTGCGGCAGGGGCGGAGGGGGTACGGAGGCGGAGCTGCCCGGAGCCGTTGAGCCAGGACGTTGACGTCGCCCGGTTCGTCGTGGTCATGGTTGTCCTTTCTGCTCCCATATTGGCCCCTCTGGCTAGCCTGACCAGGCTGCCTCAGGCCTTCCTGCCGGAGGAACCTGCCGGAGGATCTAGGAAGCAGTCTTGTCAGTGCCCAGGCGGCTGACAAGTCCCTGAAGGAGGAGAAAGATACCGCTTGTGTCTCCTCCCTTAGGAGGAGGTGCGCGGTGCAGTGGGCCTCAGGACGGAGAAGCGTGGTGCCAGGGGAAGCAGGTCTGAGCACGTCGTCGCGGTGCGCTCTCAGCACCGCATTGCGGCTCATGCGTGCCCATACAGCTACTGCGCTGTCAGTGTCGGGAGCTGCTGGCCAGGGCGGCGACGACCTCCTGGCGCAGCACCTGCCCGCCGGAGTCGGCACGGTGGTGCACGGTGCGGATTCCCAGCGACTGGGCGGCGGAGATGTTGTCCGTGTTGTCGTCCACGAACAGGGCTTGTCGTGGCTCGCTGCCCGATTCCTCCAGGAGCCGGGTGAAGTACTCGGGCTGCGGCTTGGCCACCCCCAGGGTGCAGGAGTAGCCCTCAATGTCAACCTGCCCCCGGTAGCCCAGGGTCTCGCGCATCCACTGCCGACGCTCGTACTGCTGGTTCGTGGCTAGAACAGTGGTGTAGCCCGCGCTGCGCAGCTCGGCCACCAGCTGCCAGGCGCACGGGTCGGGTACGGCTCGGTACCACAGCGCCAGAAGCCTGTCAGTGGTGGCTGCCAGGCCCAGCCGTGCAACCAGGCGCTCCAGGAGCGTGGTGAGGCTCTCCCTGCCGCACAGCGCGTCCTCTTCCTCAGCCAGCAGCGCGTGGGCGAACTCAGTGCCGCCGGCATCGCGCAGCGCCTGCGTCCACGGGGTGCCAATCAGCTGCAGGACGCCGTCGGCGTCAAGCATGACGGTGCGTACGCTGGTGGTCGTGGCCGCAGGGACCTGGGGCAGGTCAGGGGGAGGACCTGCTGGCGGGTCGGTGGGTAAGGACGGCGACGGGCGGGAGGGGAGGCTGCTCATGGCATCTATCTCTACCACTGATCTCTATGCCACTCTTGTCCCTGTCAGTCTCCATACCTGGCCCGGGCACGCGGGGCAGGCTGCCGACGCCTGTGGTGCCAGACTGGTCACCATGACCAGTCCCGCCGTCGCGCCCGCTTCTTCATCATCCTCACCATCTTCGCAGCCTTCACCGCCACCTCCGCAGGCGCAGGAGACCCTTCATGCGGACGAGGCCTACACGGCATCCCTGTTTGACTTCGTCCTGGCCTCACCTACCTCCTACCACGCTGCGGCCGAGGTCGCCCGACGTCTGGCTGCGCGTGGGTTCCGCCACGTGGAGGAGGCCCGCCCCTGGCCGGAGGACCTGCCCCGGCGCGGCTACGTGGTGCGGGACGGGGCGGTAGCCGCCTGGGTCCTGCCCGGCGACAGCGGCAGGACCGGGAGCGGGCCGCAGGAGGGCTTTCGTGTCGTCGGCGCCCATACGGACTCCCCGGCCCTGAGGCTCAAGCCCTCTGCTGCCGTGAGTCGTCACGGCTGGCAGCTTATCAACGCAGAGGTCTACGGCGGACCGCTCCTGCCCTCATTGCTGGACCGTGAGCTGGGGCTGGCCGGGCGCCTGACAACCCGTGACGGCACCAGCCACCTGGTACGTACCGGGCCGGTTGCCCGGATCGCCCACGTGGCCCCCCACCTGGACCGCAGTGTCAACGAGACTCTCCGCCTGGACCGTCAGACCCACCTTCTGCCTCTGTGGGCGCTGTCCGGCCCTGACGGCGGGGAGGGTCGCGACGCCGTCGAGGAGTACCTGTGCGAGCTGGCTGGTCTGGACCGCTCGCAGCTGGCCGGGCACGACATCCTGACCTTCCCCGTCCAGCCTCCGCAGCGTTTTGGTCGTGAGGGGGAGTTTCTCGCCTCCTCTCGCCTGGACAACCTTTCCAGCGTCCATGCGGGGCTGGCGGCCCTGGAGGCCCTGGCCGAGTCGGGCACCGAGCCTGTGGGACCGGTGGTCCTCGTGGCCTTCGACCACGAGGAGGTTGGTTCTGCCTCCGCCTCCGGGGCCGACGGTCCGCTCCTGGCGACGCTGCTGGAACGCCTGGGCCGGGTCATGGGGGCTGAGGGCGACGCCTTCCACGCCCTCGTGGCCCGGTCCAGCTGTGTCAGTGCCGACGCCGGACACGCCGTCCACCCCGCTCGTGCCGAGCTGCACGACCCCGTGCTCCAGCCGCTGGTTAACAGCGGTCCCCTGCTGAAGATCAACGCTCAGCAGCGCTACGCCACCGGCGCCCAGGGCTCGGCTCTGTGGGAGCGTGCCTGCGCGGCTGCCGACGTACCCCACCAGGTCTTCGTGTCCCACAACGCGGTGCCCTGCGGGTCGACGATCGGTCCGATCACCGCGACCCGGCTGGGCCTGCTCACAGTCGACGTCGGTGTGCCGCTGCTGAGCATGCACTCGGCCCGGGAGATGGGCGGGGTCAAGGACGGTCCCTGGCTGGCGCGCGCCCTGTACTCCTACTGGCAGGGGGCGTGAGCATGGTAACGAGGCAGGATCGGGGCTCTCGGGGTCGGCTGGGTGACCCGCGAGGTAGGCACGGAGGTAGCGGCCTCGTACCTGGTGAGGACGCCCCGGGCGGGGTAGTGCCAGGCGCCGTGGTCCTGCCCCTGGCGTCGGCAGGTGCCGTGCCGTCTGCGGTGCGTTCGGCGGGGGTACGTAGCACCGAGGACTGCCCCTGTGGCTCGGGCATGGTCTACGGTTCCTGCTGCGAGCCGGTCCTCGACGGGGGCGCGGCGGCAACTGCCGAGGCCCTGGTGCGCTCGCGGTTCACGGCCTTCGTCGTCGGCGACGAGGACCACCTGTTCCGTACCTGGCACCCTCGCACCCGCCCGGAAGGACCCTACTGCCATCCTGGCACCCAGTGGACCAGTCTGACCATCGGCGAGGTAGCAGGCGGTGGCCCCAGGGACGACACGGGGGTCGTCGAGCTTGTCGCCCGCTACCGCACCGGTGACGGGCGCGGGGGCGTCGTGGCCGACACGCTTCGGGAACGCTCCCGGCTGGTGCGCCGCGGCGGCCGGTGGGTCTACTACGACGGTGAGGTCCGGTAAGGGCAAGCGAGCAGGCTGACCGCGCTGCTGACTTCGGTGCAGGCTCCCCGTCATCGGCTGCTGCGACGGGGGAGGCCCACGGGGCGGTCGGGTGCCCTCGTGACGGGGTCCTGAGGTGGCCTGTGAGCGGGAGACCAGAACGGCGATTCCTTTCAGCGCTGTTTTAGGTTATGAGAGGTAAACGGCAAGGAAAAGAGTTCAGACACTTCTTCATTATCTCCCATAAAAGGTCCTGCTCTCGTTCACCGCTCGCCTCAGCGGCTCGCGCCTGTCTGCGAATGTCCTCGGGTCAAAGGTGTCACCGATGCGTCCTGCCGCCGGAGAATGAAACCTTTCATAGCTAAGATTTTCTACCTTGAGAAAACCTGGGTGCTTGACCGTGGTAATGGAGGGTGGGACGCTTACCTAACAACCTGATAACAATCAGTGGCGCGCCCGTGGGGGTGCTGCCCCGGGGGCGCGGGAGCCACGGAGAGGACTGATCATGGGACGGAGCACTGTCAGGAAGGTGGCAACGGCGTTCTGCACTGCCCTGCTGCTCGCCGGTATGTCGTCGACCGCGTCGGCGGCGTCGGCGGCGCCGGAAGCAGCGGAGGTGTCCAGCGAGGCCGTCCTGAGCGCGGGCGGCGTCAGCGTGGACTCCGACAAGAAGGACTCCGACAAGAAGGACTCCGACAAGAAGGACTCCGACAAGAAGGACTCCGACAAGAAGGACTCCGACAAGAAGGACTCCGACAAGAAGGACTCCGACAAGAAGGACTCCGACAAGAAGGACTCCGACAAGAAGGACTCCGACAAGAAGGACTCCGACAAGAAGGACTCCGACAAGAAGGGCAAGCAGGACGAGTGCGCATGAGCGCGGTCCGTCGAGGCTTGTGCGGGAGAGGCAGCAGGGAATCCTCCTAGCGGGAACTCCTCCTATTGGGGCGTGTGATGCGGTGGCGCGGTCGGCCAGGAAACGGTTGGTCGTCAGTCACTGTGGGCACCTTGCCCGGTCCTTCGAGGTCTAGTCCGTCGAGGTGCGTGGTCTGATGGGCCTCTGGACCTGATCGCTGCGAGTGCTGTCGTCGTGAGGATCGGGGTACTGCTTCCCCCGCATCGGCTCTTCTTTCTGGGGGCAGGCTTTCCTAAGAAAGTTGTGCTGCCGTTGAAAGAATGGCGAGTCCCGTAGGTGGCCCCTGGCTCCCGGAACAACTGGGAGCCAGGGGCTGCGCTATACCGTGTGCTGCTCTAGGCTAGGGCTTCTGCTGGCTCGCCTCAGTGCCAGGTGCCGCGCCAGTACTGGATAGGCCAGGGCGCCTCCTGCCAGCTCCTGACTCCGAGGTCGGCGGCCCAGCGCAGTGGGAGGTAGGGGTCCCGCAGGGCGGCCCGGCCCACGGCGACAGCGTCTGCCTGGCCAGTCACCAGGGCCTGCTCCGCCTGGGCGGCTGTCTCGACGAGGCCTACGCCCACCACCTGGGTCCTGGTTCCTGCGACCGCTTCCTTCACCTGGGCGGCAAAGGGTAGTTGGAAGCCGGGTCCAGCAGGAACCTGGGCTGGTACGTTGCCTCCGGTGGACACGTGCAGGATATCGACCCCGGCCTCGGCCAGCTGGCGGGCGAGTTCGACAGTGTCCTGTCCGGTCAGGCCGCCGTCGGCCCAGTCAGTGGCAGACAGGCGCACGTCCAGGACCTTCTCTTCCCCGATGGCCTGGCGCACGGCCTGGACCACTCGCAGCAGGAAGCGGCGCCGCCCCTGGGGCGAGCCGCCGTAGGAGTCGGTACGGAAGTTGGACAGCGGGGAGAGGAACTCGTGGATGAGGTAGCCGTGGGCGCCGTGCAGCTCAACGATGTCGTACCCAGCCTCCACCGCCCGGCGGGCCGCCGAGGTGAAGGCCTCAACCAGGTGGTCGATCCCCGTCTCGTCAAGCTCGGTGGGTACCGCGTGCTCCGGGTAGGCCACTGCGCTGGGAGCCAGGAGCTCCCAGCCCTCGATCGTGCTGGTGCGGGCGCCCTTCTCCCGGGGACGCATCGGGGGAGTACCCGCCTTGCGTCCGCCGTGGCCCAGCTGGATACCGGCCAGGGCGCCCGCTGCGTGAACGGCATCGACAATACGGTGATGCCCCTCGACCTGGCTCTCCTCCCACAGGCCCAGGTCGTTGGGGGACAGGCGGCCCTCCGGGGTGACAGCGGTAGCCTCCACAATGAGCGTGCCGAACCCGCCGACCGCGCGGCTGGCGTAGTGGACAACGTGCCAGTCCGTGACGGCGCCGTCGTCCCCCGGCACGCAGTACATGCACATCGGGGGCAGCCACAGGCGGTTCCGGGCGCTGAGGTCACGCATGGTCAGAGGGCTGAGCAAGTTTGGCGTTCTCATACGTGCACGCTATGACGGCGGCGTGGTGATGGCAATGGCCTGGTAGTGTTCCAAGGCTCTCGCTACCTCGCTGCCCTGTCAGCCCTTGGATGTCGCCAGGGAGCCATAGGCTTGAGCACCGTGACGCCCACCCACCCGTCCCTGCCGCCCGCCCCTGCCCGCCCTGTGCCGGCCAGCAGCCCCGGCCACGTCCCGGCCCCGGTCACGCACGGACCTGATGATGTCGCCCTGGTCTTCGAGGGCGGAGGAATGAGAGGCGCCTATACCGCAGGGCTGGTGCGGGTCATGCTGGAGGCCGGCCTGTCCTTCCCCTGGGTCGGAGGGATCTCTGCCGGGGCCTCGCACACGTGCAACTTTGTCTCCCGTGACACCTGGCGGGCTCGGGAGGCCTTTGTGGGGCTGACCACCCAGCCCCAGGCCGGGGGCTGGGGCAGCTTTGCTCGTGGGCAGGGCTACTTCAACTCCGAGTACATCTACGAGCGCACCTCCGCTCCTGACGAGCCCCTGCCCTTTGACTGGGAGACCTTCGCCTCCACCTCCTCCACGGTGCGCCTCGGCTCCTTCCGCTGCGACACCGGTGAGGAGGTCTACTGGGGGCTGGAGGACATGCCGACCATGGCGCACCTTCTGCCCCGGGTGCGGGCCTCCTCGTCCATGCCGGTGCTCATGCCGGTGACCCACGTTGACGGTGTGCCCTACCTCGACGGGGCGCTGGGACCCACCGGTGGCTTCGCCACGGACGCGGCCCGTGCGGACGGCTACGACAAGATGCTGGTGGTCATGACCCGCCCGGCGGGCTACCGCAAGCCTGAGCGGCGCCTGTCCGCGCTCTACCGTGCCCTCCTGCGCCGCTACCCCGCGGCGGCGGAGGGGGTCCGCAGGCGTCCTCAGCGTTACAACCAGACCGTCGCAGACCTGGAGGCGATGCAGCGTGAGGGGAGGGTCTACCTGTTCCGGCCCGCCCGGATGCCGGTGGTCAACGGCGACCTGCGCTACCATCGGGTGGTGACCGCCTTTGAGGCGGGGCTGGCCCAGGCGCGCCAAGAACTGCCTGCCATTGAGGAGTTTCTAGCCTCCTGACCTGCCCAGTTCCGTGGCTTTCCGACCTGCCCACCGTCCCGCCTGTGACCTACCTGGGCTCATCCCCGGCGACTGCGAGGCCGTCCCATGCTGGGCGCTGCCCCGGGTTAGGCGCTGCTTGGGCCTGCTGCCTGGCTCAGTGGGGTCGGGCGGTGCCGTAGCGGGCTGTCTCCTGGCCGGGATCGAAGCCGAAGGTCGTCACCGGTGGGACCCGCTGCCCACGGTCGAGGGCGTCGGCCAGCAGGCGCAGGACGTGGCGCTCGTGCTCAGGGACCGCACGGGGCAGGGAGGTTAGGGCAAACCAGTCCAGGGCGGCGGTCCTGGCGGGCTCGCGAACGCGGGGCCGCCCCTCCCAGCGGTGTAGGGCGAAGAAGAAGTCGACCCGCTGCTCCAGCCCTGGGCCTGCGACGTCGTTGCTGCGATGCACCGTGGTCAGCGGTTCCAGGTCCGTGTGCGCCACGACGACGCCGACCTCCTCCTTGGCCTCCCGGACCGCGGTCTCCAGTACGCTCTCGCCGGGCTCGACGTGCCCGGCGACACCGCAGGCCCAGTACCCGTCCATATAGCCGGTGTGCTGCCGCAGCTGTAGGAGGACCTGGGTGCATGAGGCTTGTGCGCCCTGCCCGCCGAGGAGCCCCGAGGGCCCTGCTGTGGGAGATCTCACTCCTGCCCGGCCTGCGGGAGCCTGCCTGAGGAGGAGTACGTAGGCGGCGGGGACCAGGCTGAGGGCGGGCGGAGTCTGGGGAGTCTGGGCTGGCACGGTCTCAGTCTAGAGTCGGCGGTGGGCGCGCTGGTCGGTCGGGTCGGCTACGAGGGCGGCAGCGGCGGGGTAGTGGCACGGTGCTCGTTGTGGAGCCTGCCTCCGTCCCTTTCCTCGCCACTGCCACAGGCCCTATGGTTTGCGGTATGACAACTAAGAGTAGGACCCCTGTTTCCCGTACGCTAACAACCTCTTCAGGCCGTTCCATGAGCCGTGCCGCAGGTCTTGTCCGACCCGCGGCACGCGAGTTCGCCCTTGTCCTGGTCGGCACGGCTACCTTGGCTCTTCTAGGGCAGGTGGCCCTTCCCCTGCCCTTCACCCCCGTCCCGGTGACGCTGGGTACCTTCGCTGCGCTCGGTGTGGGCTCCATGCTCGGCTCCAGGCGTGGGATGGCCTCTGCGCTTGTGCTGGCGCTCCTTGCCGCCGCTGGCGTGCCGGTTCTGGCGGGCTGGAGCGCGGGCGTGACCGCGTCCTTCGGCTATGTCCTGGGCTACACGCTGGCTGCTGGCGTGGCCGGGCGCGGTGCCCTGGGCTGGTCGCGCTCCTCCGAGGGGGGTGCAGGCTCCGTCGCCAGGCGTGCCCTGGTGCTGGGTGCCACCATGCTGCTGGCCTCCGCCCTCGTCTACGTCCCCGGCCTGCTGTGGCTGAGGCTGGCGACCGGTGCCTCCTGGGCCGCGACGGTGGGTATGGGGCTCGCCCCCTTTGTGGTCGGCGACCTGCTGAAGTCCCTGGCGGTGGCTGGCTTGGTGCCTGTACGCAGCATCTGGCGCTGAGCCTGGCTGAACCTGTCCGTGAGCCTCTGGAGCGCGGTGCGCTCCGTCGGGTGTGCTCTAAGGTACCCGTATGAGTGGGGAGGCGCCCCGGCGGGGCGACCAGGGTGACGTCGCCCTGTCCGTGCTGGACATGGTGCCGGTCAGTGCCGGACGCACCCGCTCCCAGGCGCTTGCGGACATGCGTGACCTCGCCGTGGCTGCTGACACCGCCGGGTACGAGCGCTACTGGCTGGCTGAGCACCACGGCTCCACCACCTACATGTCCTCGGCCACGACCGTCCTCATGGGGCAGGTCCTGGCCGCCACCCAGCGTCTCGGCGTGTGCTCCGGAGGCATCATGCTGCCCAACCACGCTCCTCTCGTCGTTGCGGAGCAGGTGGGGACCCTTGCTTCTCTCTACCCCGGCCGTGTCAGCCTGGGGCTGGGCCGGGCGCCGGGCACGGATCGTCTCACCGCGGCGGCGTTACGGCGACGTAGTGCCAGCCTGCCCGACTTTGTCGAGGAGATCCTGGAGACTCTCACATACCTGGGCTCCGTCCCCCGGGAGGCGTGGGACCGGGTCCCCGCCTCCCTCCTTCTCGGCTCGCTCCCAGGTGCCGGTCCTGACGCCGAAGGCGAGCCTGGGGGAGAGCACGGCGGTCGTGTCCGTGCCGTCCCGGCTGAGGGCACGCGCGTGCCCACGTGGATCCTGGGGTCCTCGGTCAACGGCGCCCGTGTGGCTGGCAGCCTGGGCCTGCCCTTTGCCGTGGCCTCCCACTTCGCTCCTGCCCAGGCGGAGGCGGCGCTGAGCACCTACCGCTCGGTGTTCGACACCCAGGCCCCCACCCGAGCGCAGGACCGGCCCCGTGCGGCGGCGGCAGTCAACGTCGTCGTGGCCCCGACCATGGACCAGGCGCAGCTGCTCTACTCCACGGCAATGGCGGCGGCTGCCCGTGTTATCGGCGGTCGGCCCGGCCCGCTGGACCCGCCCAGCCCGGACCCGGGCTCCTGGCGCAGGCACGCGCAGGGGCGGGAGGCGGCCGTGGAGTCAGCCATGGCTCTGTCCTTTGTGGGGGAGCCGGACGACGTCGCCGCCCGCCTGCACGCCTATGCCGTGCGCTGGGACCTTGAGGAGCTCCTGGTCATCACCCACGTCCACGACCCTGTGCTGCGCCGACGCTCCTACACTCTTCTGGCCCAGGCCTGGACGGACTACGCTGGCGGGAGGAGACGCGCCCGTGCCGACGGAGCGGGCGGGGAACCGGGGCCACCCAGCAGCGGAACCGGGGCGGGAGCCTGAGGCAGGCAGCCCTGGGGAGCCGGGGACCCTCCTGGGGGCGCCGGGGCAGCGGTACCGGGTTTCGGTATCCTGTCCGCCACACAGTGACTGGAGGCACCTGATCATGCGCAACACGCCTATCTCCCGCCGCAGCCTAGGCCTGGGCCTCGGTGCCGCTGCGGTGCTCCTGGCTTCCGGGTGCTCGTCGGGCTCGCTAGGCGGCGCGCCGACCTCCGCTGCGGCCGGTAGCCAGGGCAAGGCCGATGGTGGCGTGCTCACGCTGGCATACAACGCTGACGGCCCGCACCAGGCCTGGGTCGAGGCCGTGTGCGACTCGGTGGGCTCCGCACTGGGGATCACCATGGAGCCGCTGCCCCTCGCCGACCTCTCCGCGCTGCGTGACGAGGTCGACAACCGCACAGTCGTGGGAGCCTTCCGCTCCAGCTGGAGGGCGGACTTCCCCTCCATCGCAAGCGTCCTGGTTAGCCAGTACCGTACGGGTGCTGCTGCCAACATCACCGACTACTCCAGCACCGGGCTCGACGACCTGCTGGCCCAGGCGGCTGCCACAAACGACGGCGCTGCGGCTCTCAGCCTTTGTGAGCAGGCCCAGTCCCTCCTGCTCGCTGACCTGCCCACCATCCCCCTGTGGTACCACGGCGGGGCCGGGGGCTGGTCCGCGACGGTCTCCGACGTCACCTGGTCGTGGAACGGCCTGCCTGTCTATGAGGCCGTGAGGACCTCGGCCGAGGACGGCGTCGTGCGTGCCCGTGGTACCGAGCCCCGGCACCCGCTAGTTCCTTCCACCACCAACGAGTCTGGGGGCAGGCGGGTCGTCGACCTGCTCTTCTCCGGACTGGTGCGCTACCGCGAGGACGGCACCGTGGTCAATGAGATGGCCGAGTCCGTGGAGACCGAGGACAACCAGCACTTCACGGTGACGATCAAGGAGGGCTGGGCCTTTGGCGACGGCACGGCCGTGACCTCGGAGTCCTTTATCAGGGCGTGGGACTACGGGGCCCAGGCCTCCCACAACCATGTCGCCTCCCACCTCTACGCGCCCATTGAGGGCTTCTCCGCAGAGGAGGACTCCGAGCTGACCGGGCTGGCCAAGGTCGATGACCGGACATTTACCATCACCCTGACCGAGCCGACCGCTGACTTCGTGCAGCGCCTGGGCTGCCCCGCCTTCTACCCCCTACCTGCCAGCGCCTTCAAGGACATGGAGGCCTTCGGCGAGTCCCCCGTTGGCAACGGCCCCTACACCCTGGCCGAGTGGAGCCACCACTCCGAGGTCGTCCTGGTCCCCAACCCTCTCTACTCGGGGGAGCGCGCCGTCGCCAACGACGGGGTGACCTTCGTGATCTACCCTGACGACGACGCCTCCTACAGCGACCTGCTCGCCGGTGCCGTGGACGTCGTTGATGCCGTCCCGCAGGCGCGGCTGTCCACCGTGGACGAGGACCTGGAGGGGCGGGCTGTCACCCTGCCGGGTGACCTGGTCCAGGGGCTCGCCATCAACGTCGGCGCGCCGCACTGGGGCACGGACAAGGAGGGGCGCCTGCGCCGCGCCGCGCTGTCCCGGGCGATCAACCGAGAGGAGATCTGCGAGACCGTCTACGAGGGCGCGTGCACCCCAGCCAGCGACTTTACCTGCCCGGTCATGGTCGGGTGGGCGGCTGACGTCCCAGGCAACGAGGTCCTTACCTATGACGAGGCCGAGGCTAGGAGGCTGTGGGACCAGGCAGAGGCCGTGTCAACTTTCTAGGATCTGGGACGCGAGGGCTACATGTCCGTTTGTGCTTGACGCCTGCTCCCGGCGGAAGCGCTCTGGAGGTGACTCGCGATTCCTAGTGATAATCTACGGCTGGAGTTGCCAGCGCCTCCGCTTAGTCCCACCGTCTGCGCCTCGTCGGTCTGAGGGCTGTGTCCTGGACGCAGCTGGACGTTCAGTCGTGCCAGTGCAGGTTGTCACGCTCGGCATTAAGTAGCACATACTCGATACTTGGCCTCACTAGTTCGATAATTACTGGCAGGCTGTTAATGAGGTTGGCGGTGAAAGCCTCGGTGATGGTCTCGTTCAGGAAGTATGCTCCTGCGAGGGAGTCACAATGGCGGCAGCCGTGACTCAGGTAGCTTCCGGCGTGCTTCGCGCCCATATATGCGTTGCGGCACCGCTCTTTCCAGTCCTCAACCTCATCCAAGCTGAATGGAAGAGCCTCCATGTTGTCAAGAATGACTCCGAGGGCGTCATTGAACTTGAGTTGCCCACGGTCGTTGAGGTGCGATCCTCCATTGTCGTTATCCTCGATTAGGTAACCTACCTGCTCCAGAGGGGTGCTACTCATGATAGCGCTCTGGGGAGGCCGCGTGCGCTCTGATCTCAGTGCTCGAAAAAGGTGGCCGAGGGCGCGGCCATACTCCTGTCTCAGGCGGAACCACTCGTCGATGCCTCCTGGGGTCATGTCGTTACAGGAGAACAGAAATCGCCTGCGACAGTTGCTGAGATCGTCACGTGGTAGCAAGTGTGAAAATACTTCTGTCCACTGTTCGCCTTCGGGAGTATTAATCTTGTTTTCCTTACGATTAGCGTGGACCTCCTGGAAGGTGAAGTTCTTCCACGCAGCAATGGAAACAAGGTCGAGGGCGCCAACGTGAGCCTCGAGATGGTCGCGCCGCTTTCGAGGCTCCTTGACCAAGGTTTGGAACGACAGCGACTCGCGCACATCGTATCCGTCGAGGACGGGGGCCGCCCGCCAGTCATGACATGCGAACATGTTGAGCCTGTCGGATATCTTTATGCTGTCGGTTTGCTTGAGACTGAGAGTCGCAGACTGAAGCCGACCCGAGCTGTCAGACTCGCAAAAGATTTCGATGGAGGACCTTCCTACCCAATTTCTGTACGCCGAACTCGTGGTTCGCATCCCGTTGACTTGACCGTACTTGAGGCTCCTCCCTCTGCGCGAGGCATAGTCCACCACAAAAACACCCTTGCCAGCAATGTGCGTCTGACGCGCCCCTCCTGCGGCACGACAACCAACGAGCACGACATGGCTAGCGTCATCGTGGACCTTCATGCCGGATAGCGGCAAGTAACTGTACCGCGTCCGGTCAGGATCATCGGCAAACGTGGCGTTCGGTGACCACCACCGGCCGTACGGGCCGTTGACTGCCTCACAGGTCCCGGAGGTCGGGAACGTCACCTCGATGGCGTCTCCTGTATTCCGGAGCATGACGACCCTTTCCGGCGTATCCGGTTGCCGTCAATAAGATGGTATAGCCGCGCTTCGCTCGCACGAAGCCTGTTCTCTATCATTTTCTCTCTCCTCCTTGCACCATGTGGATACCTCCTAGACAAGTCCCTGGACTTCATATTCTCATCCGCTCGTGGACGCTGTTCTCCAGCTCCCGTATCTGTTTCTCCACGCTGGCCGCCAGAGTTGTGTCATCCACGCACAGGTCGAGTTCCACATTGCGTTCCTCGGCACTGTGGGAGCACTTCGCGGAGCCCACCAGGAGGGAGCGGCGGTCCACGCTGAGGAATTTCGCGTGACTCGTCAGCAAAGATATCGTCGGTCAGGGCTCCCGCTCCGAGCGGGCCCGGTGGCGCAGCAGCAGCTCCTTGATGACCAGGCCTGTCCCGATCGTCTTGCCCAGGCCGACGTCATCCGCCAGCAGCAGGTTGGTGCGCGGGGCAGACAGCGTGCGGTGCAGGGGCTCGAGTTGGTGGGGCTCCAGTGTGGCGCCGGAACGGAACGGTGCCTGGAAGGCTCTGGGGTCGGCGGAGGTGACAGCACCCCAGCGTATGGCGTTAACGAAGGCTCCCAGCGTGTCCGGGTCGTCAAAGGTGTCGGCGCAATGCTCTCGGGAAGGCTGCGGTCTGGCACCACTGGCTGCCCGACCTCCAGCTCCCAGACCACGGTGAGCTCCTCACCCATGCGGTCCCCGTCAAGGGGCTGCAGGTCAACGACGTGCTCGAGGCGGGGCTTGCCGTCGTCGGCCGGGCTGCGCGGCAGTCCCTGAACGGCGATGTCCGTGACCGCCCAGATCGCACCACGCACCTGTACCACCTGACCGGGCTCGGGGGCGTCGGGACCCGGCGGACGCGAGCGGTGCGGCTGTGGGTGCCGGGGAGGCCTGAGTCGTCATGGTACCTGGCCTACGGAATGCGAAGCGGGCTTAGAAGCCAAGGTATCCTACTCTGGCAGCACCGGTGTCCCTACATTGTCACGAGGAGGCGGCCAAGCTGTGGGACAGGCGCCTACAGGTCCTGCCCTCCGGGTAACCGTCTGGCGTTATCGGCGCAGCCCGAAAGAGACGCCGGTACGGCGAAGCATCTCGAAGGTGCTCACCCACGTGACGTCAAGAGCCCGGCAGGCGTCAGGAATCTTCACTTTCTTGAGAGAGCCTGACCCTGCGACCTCGTGGGTCACTAGCGTGCACGAGTACGCCGCCGCGTGGGCGACGAGGAGGTAGTCGGCAGCGTCTGAGGAGAACTCGTCCAGGGCGGACTGCTTGAAGTTCTGGGACTGCGCCCATACGGACAACGGGGCGAAGAACGGCACTGCTTTGTCGTCGATTGGGTGGAAGAACATGCGATGCTTCTCCGCCCACTCGGCAAGCTCGTCGTCTCCGCGACGGAGTTCCTCACCGACTTTTTCGATACTGAACACTGTGCCTTGTTCATGCGCGTGCTCAAGCCACGTCCAGAAGCCGGGCGCGATATCAAAGGCATAATAGCGGTTCTTTGCCTCGATGAGGACGTTGGCGTCGACGAGGTACATCACGTTATGCCCACTTTCTCTGCCAGGCCTTCAAAGGTCGAGTGCTTGACAGTCCCCAGCAGTCGGTAGGCGTCCCGGTACGTCGTCCGCCCCTCCAGGGTGGAGGAGACCACGGCCCGGGTGAAAGCACGCCCGAGGCGTCGCAGTTGGGTGTGGTAGTAGTTCCCGCCCCCGCCACGGTCACGCCCAGCCTGCATAAGTCCCATGACACGTTGGCGTTCGGCGTCGTACCGGGCCATGTACTCGTCCCATGTGAGGAATCCAGCGTCCCGGAGCCTGGCGAGCACGACGAGGGTGCTGACCTTGTAGTGAGACGCCAGCCGGTTCAGCTCGTCCTGGCCACAGTCCCCTGCCCACCCCTCACGGAGCGAGTCCAGGGGGATGAGCACCTGTGCGGCAACCTGGTTGCACCAGCGCTCCTCCCGCTTCTCGCCCTGCGTACCACCAGCATCCGCGTCGGAGAGCGCGCTGTGCCCTAGCCACAGGTGGGCAAGTTCGTGGACGAGGGTGAAGACCTGTGCGGCCTTGGTGTCGGCCCCGTTGACAAAGACGAGCGGGGCGACGTCGTCAGCCAGGGCAAAGCCTCGGAACTCCTCCGGGTCCAGTCTGCGGTGCGTGTCCGAGCCGACGACCCCGTTGACCATGACCAGGACACCGATGGTCTCGGCGCGCTCGATGAGGTCCGTCATCGCATCAGACCAGCTGGTCACGGACCGCTCGTCCAGACGGAGCGCGGTACGAATGCGGTCGGCGGCGTCGTCTACCGGAGTGGTCAGCGTCGCGGAGCCGACGAGGCCGAGTGGGGCAGCCCCATCCTCCAGTGCCTCGTCGCGGTACCAGTCCTGGCGTCTCTGGCACAGGTAGATCGTCTCCAGCAGGTCGGCCGACGGTTCGCGCACTCCGGCGTCGCGAGGAGTCCGCATGTCCGGGACAGGGACGTCCTCGACAGGCGGCTCAGGCAGGAACAGCATCCCAAAGGGCGTGTGGGTGTCGGCAGCGAGCTTCTCCATCTGCTTGAGAGTGGGGCGCACGGAGCCGTCGATCCATTCATCAAGCTTGGGTGCGCGATGGCGGACGGTATCCTCGTCCCAGCGCGCCCGCCTCACGGCCCAGCGCAGCACGTCGGGCGCGATGTCTACACGCACGACGGCCATGGCTCCTCCTTCCGCGCTCCCGCTCTTCACGCACTAGTCTGCTCCACGCCACCGACACCTGTGAAGCCCCGACCCGTGAGGGGGTGCACACCGGGGGTGTCGGCACCGCCGTGGCAGACGGTGCCGCCTTCCCCTAGCCTTGCCCTGACTCACCCCTGTGGTCCGGCTCCTCCCTGGCTCCGGGTGCGGGGGCTCCCTCAGGTAAGGAAGAGCCCATTCATGAGTGTCCGTCAGGACCTGCGTAACGTCGCCATCGTCGCCCACGTCGACCACGGCAAGACCACCCTTGTCGACGCCATGCTCTGGGAGGCTGGCGCCTTCGGGGCACGGGCCACGCAGGAGACGACGGGGGAGCGGGTCATGGACTCCGGCGAGCTGGAGCGTGAGAAGGGCATCACGATCCTGGCCAAGAACACCGCCGTCCACTACTCGGGGCCTGCTGCGTCGCAGGCGGGGCTGGAGCAGGGCGTCACCATCAACGTCGTGGACACCCCCGGGCACGCGGACTTCGGCGGTGAGGTAGAGCGGGGCCTGTCCATGGTGGACGGCGTCCTGCTCCTCGTGGACGCTTCCGAGGGACCCCTGCCTCAGACGCGCTTCGTGCTGCGCAAGGCCTTGGCGGCGAGCCTGCCGGTGATTCTCGTGGTCAACAAGGTGGACCGCCCTGACTCCCGTGCCCAGGAGGTAGTCACCGAGGCCACCGACCTGCTCCTGTCGCTGGCCTCTGACCTGGCGGACGAGCAGCCCGACATCGACCTGGACGCGGTCCTCGACGTCCCGGTCCTCTACGCCTCTGCTAGGCAGCGTCGGGCGGACACCGAGCCTCCTGAGGACGGCGGGCTTTCCGCCAGCACAGACCTTGAGCCGCTGTTCCGCACCATTATCGAGCGCATCCCCGGCCCCACCTACGACGAGGACGCCCCTCTCCAGGCCCATGTCACCAACCTGGATGCCTCCCCGTTCCTGGGACGACTGGCGCTGCTGCGTATCAGGAACGGGGCGCTCCGCAAGGGCCAGGCGGTCGGGTGGGCGCGCCACGACGGGACCATCGCCCCGGCGCGCGTCTCCGAGCTGCTGGTGACCCAGGGGCTGGACCGCATCCCCGCGCAGGAGGCTCGTGCGGGAGACATCGTGGCAGTGGCCGGGATCGAGGACATCACTATCGGGGAGTCCCTCGTGGACCCTGAGGACCCGCGCCCCCTGCCGCTCATCACCGTGGACGATCCTGCGATCTCCGTGACCATCGGTATCAATACCTCTCCGCTGGCGGGGCGCTCCAAGGGGGCCAAGGTCACCGCTCGCCAGGTCAAGGACCGCCTGGACCGAGAGCTGGTGGGCAACGTCTCTCTGCGGGTGCTGCCCGCGGACCGTCCCGACGCGTGGGAGGTCCAGGGGCGCGGAGAGCTGGCGCTGGCGGTCCTGGTGGAGCAGATGCGTCGGGAGGGCTTTGAGCTGACGGTCGGCAAGCCGCAGGTGGTGACTCGTACCGTTGGCGGCAGGACGCATGAGCCGGTGGAGCGCATGACAATTGATGTCCCCGAGGACTACCTGGGGGCCATCACCCAGCTGATGGCGGCTCGCAGGGGTCGCATGGAGACCATGACCAATCACGGGACCGGCTGGGTCCGCATGGAGTTCGTGGTGCCCGCGCGTGGTCTCATCGGCTTTCGTGGCCAGTTCCTGACCGAGACGCGTGGCACGGGTATCGCCTCCTCCGTGGCCCAGGGCTATGAGCCCTGGGCCGGGCAGATCACCTCCCGCACCACAGGTTCCCTGGTGTCTGACCGTGCGGGGGCCGTGACCGCCTACGCCCTGATACGGCTGGCGGACCGGGGTACCTTCTTTGTCGAGCCTGGTCAGGAGACTTATGAGGGCCAGGTCGTGGGTGAGAATCCGCGTGGTGAGGACATGGAGGTCAACGTGGTGCGGGAGAAGCAGCAGACCAACATGCGTTCCGCGACCGCGGAGTCCTTTGAGGGGCTCACCCCTCCGCGGCACCTGACCCTGGAGGAGGCTCTGGAGCTGGCTGCGCAGGATGAGTGCGTGGAGGTGACTCCGGAGGCGGTCCGCATCCGTAAGGTGATCCTGGACTCCCGGGCGCGTGCCCGGGACCACGCCAGGCGCCGTCGGGTGCAGGCCTGAGAGGACCAGTGACGATGAGCCAGGACGCACCAGGCCGCGACGCCGTGACGAGTCGCTCTGCCGAGGAGGAGGCCGGGAAGGATCCCGAGGCCTCGCAGGCGGTCCTGCCTCCCCCTGAGGCCCTGCCGGACCAGGGAGTGCAGGAACGTGAGGCAGGCAGCCAGGAGACGGCTACCCCGGCAGAGGCCGGTCCTCTTGCTGAGGTGCAGGCGGTCGCGGAGGGTGCTGCTCCTGCCCAGGAGGGCGACGGGTCGGCTGGCCAGGTGGCGTGGATCCAGCACGCTGACTCCTCGTTGCCGCCCTCGATCGCCCCGGCGGGCAGGGGAGAGCCTCCGGTGCCGGAGGACCCCGCTGAGCCAACGGAGTCGGCGGGGCCGGTAGAGCCAGCAGACCTGTCACAGCCTGCGGGGGAGGACGACTCGGCGCAGACAGAGCCGGAGCAAGAGCCGGAGCAGCTGGAAAGGCTCGGCGATGCTGAGGTGCCTGGTGAGGCAGGGCCTGAGGTCCAGGTGCCTGCGGACGGGCACCGGGACGAGGACGTGGCTGAGAGCGCAGCACAGCAGGAGGGCCTAGGTGGTCGGGAGGAGGAATCAGACCGGGAGGAGACGGCTGCGAGCTGGTACCGGCGTCGCCTGCCTGCGCTTATGGCAGCCGGAGCGCTAGTGCTGCTGGCCTGGGGTGGCCTGTCATGGTGGACCACCCAGCACCTTCACGGCACCACGACCGTGGCGGGTGTGGACGTCTCGGGTCTTAGCGCCGAGGAGGCGAGGACCCGCGTGGCCTCCGTCCTTGGCGAGGAGCTGGCGCAGCCGGTCACCGTCACCGTGGGCGAGAGGCAGGACCAGCTGGTCCCTGCCGACTCGGGCGTCAGCGTGGACGCGCAGGCCTCTGTGGGGCAGGTCACCGGCATGACCCTTAACCCTGTCACCCTGGTCGGTCGGCTCCGCGGGACACAGGTTGACGCGGTGGTTGAGGTAGACCGCGACGTCCTCAACGGTGCCCTGGAAGACCGGGTGGATGCCCTGTCCAGCGGCACCGTGTCGGCCACGGTCTCCCTTGAGGGGACACAGGTCGTGACCACCGGCTCCCAGACCGGGACCGGGCTGGACGTCGTGGCCTCCGTGGACGCCCTCGTCAAGGACTGGCCGCTGGGGGAGCCCAGTATCGCCCTGGCTGAGGGGACCGCTGTCCCTGCCATCACTGACGCCGAGGCGACACAGTTCGTGGAGGAGACATTGGAGCCCCTCCTGTCCTCTGAGGTCACTGTCACCGTCGAGGGCACGGAGGTGGAGGAGCAGGCGGTGTCCCCCGTCGTAGCCATCAGCCCCGAGACCATCGCTGCCTACAGCACCATCGGCACCTCTGGGGGGAGGCTGAGCCTCGATCTTGATCCGGCAGGTGTGCGTGAGGCCGTCCTCGCCGGACTGGGCCCGGTGGAGACGCCGGCGGTTGACGCCGGCTGGATTATCGACGGGACTGCAGAGGGTGCGCAGGACGCCGCTCCCCGCTACGTTCCCGCCTCCTCCGGCCTGGGGGTCGACACGGAGGCGCTCCTGGCGGACCTGGTCGCAGCGGGGACGTCGGACCCGGACTCCGGCTCCCGCATGGTGACGCTGCCCCTGACCGTCCTGGAGCCGGAGGTGACCCTGGCTGAGGAGGACTGGGGCGTAGCCGAGCCTGTCGGCGAGTACTCCACCCCCTACAGCGCCGCCGACATCGCTCGTACGCAGAATCTTGAGACGGGGGCGGAGAAGATCAACAGCACCTCGATACCTCCGGGCGCGACCTTCTCCCTGGAGGAGGCCCTGGGGCCGGTGGACTACGACCACGGGTTCACCGACGCGGGCGTCATCTCCAACGGGCAGCACACCGACTCCATGGGCGGCGGTCTCAGCCAGGTCGCCACCACGGTGTTCAACGCCGGCTTCGAGGCGGGGATGGACGACACTGAGCACACTGCCCACCAGTACTACTTCGACCGCTACCCGGCAGGCCGGGAGGCGACGCTATGGACCGGTGTGCTGGACGTGAAGTTCACGAACTCCACCCCTTACGGTGTCATGGTCCAGGCCTGGCTGGACGGGGAGGAGATCCACGTGCGGCTGTGGTCCACCGCGTACTACGAGGTCTCTATCACCTCCTCAGAGCGCTACAACTATCGTCCGGTGACTACCGAGACGCAGTCCGGGCCCGGTTGCCAGGCCTACAGCGGGGGCAACCCGGGGTTCGATATCACCGTCACCCGCCGACGTGCTCATGACGGGCAGGCCCTGCCTGAGGACGTGCTGACCACGAGCTACTACCCTGACAACAACGTCGTGTGCAGCTAGGTGCTCCCCCTGTGGGCCTCTGACCACCCGGAGAAGGACGAGAAGCGTGCCGTCTTCTTGGCACCAACGTCGGAACCTCTGACTACGCGACCGCCATGGACGTCGTGACCGAGAGCACTGAGACGGCTCTGGGTCCCGGCTGGTGGGGTGGTGACGGTGCGCCCGACCGGACGGGGCGGTCCCCGCATCTGTGCTGTGCCCGTGCTGTCACGACCTTGGGGCGCGACCTTGGGGGCGGTGGGTTCGTGGCCCCAGTGCTCACGGCCACGTCCGCCTGTCTTGGGCTGGCCGGTGGTGGGGGAGGATACTGGTGCCGTACAGGCGTGCCGCTCCCTGCGGGCGGCACATCCCGCCGAGGTGAGAGGATGCCGCTGCCATGACCTACGTCATCGCCCAGCCTTGTGTCGACGTCAAGGACCGTGCGTGCGTTGACGAGTGCCCCGTGGACTGTATCTATGAGGGTGAGCGCAGCCTCTACATCAATGCCGACGAGTGCGTGGACTGCGGTGCCTGCGAGCCGGTGTGCCCCACGGAGGCCATCTTCTACGAGGACGACGTCCCCGAGGAGTGGGAGGACTACGCCAGGGCGAACATCGACTTCTTTGAGCTACGGGGTCTGGGCTCACCCGGTGGGGCGCAGGCCGTGGGTCCCCAGCCCTATGATGACCCTATGATCGCAGTTCTGCCGCCGCAGAACGAGGAGTGGAGGCAGGCCAACGGCTACGCCTGACCGGCGGGTGGCGCTGCGGCGAGGTGCCTGTGACGTGCCCGGCCCCGTGAGCGAGAATACCGCCTATGCGTCCCGCTTCTGCTGGGCCCCTGGCCCCTGCCCGTCTTCCTCGGCCCCTCGCCCTGCCTGACTTTCCCTGGGACAGCCTGCATCCCTACCGAGCGCGTGCGGCTGAGCACCCTGACGGTGTCGTCGACCTAGCGGTGGGGACGCCGGTGGACCCGACTCCCGGGATCGCCCAGGCTGCTCTTGCCCAGGCTGCCGACGCGCCCGGCTACCCCACGGCGGTGGGCACCTCGCGCCTGCGTGGGGCCTTTATCCGCTGGATGGCCCGGCGTCGTGCGGTTCCCGGGCTGACCAGCGAGGAGGTCCTGCCCACCATCGGCTCCAAGGAGTCCGTGGCGCTCCTGCCCCTCCAGCTGGGAGCGGGCCCGGGCGACCTCGTCCTCCACCCGCGTACCGCCTACCCTACCTACGACGTGGGAGCCCGCATCGCCGGGGCCGTCCCGGTGCCTGTGGACACCGACGCCGACCCTGAGTCGTGGGACGTTGACAACCAGGCGCGGGTGTCCATGGTGTGGCTCAACAGCCCTGGCAACCCCGACGGCCATGTCCTGGGCGTGGAGCAGATGGCCCGGGTCGTGGCCTGGGCCAGGGCGCGGGGTGCTGTCGTCGCCTCCGACGAGTGCTACGCCGAGCTGGCCTGGGAGGAGCCCTGGGCCAGCAGCGCGGTTCCCAGCCTCCTGGACCCGCAGGTTGCCGGGCCGCAGGGGCGCAGCGGGCTGCTGGTCCTGTACTCACTGTCCAAGCAGTCCAACCTGGCGGGCTACCGGGCAGCCTTCCTTGCCGGGGATCCGGTGCTCGTCTCTGCGGTCACCGAGGTCCGCAAGCATGCGGGCCTGCTGGTGCCCGCCCCTGTCCAGGCTGCTGCGGCGGCCGTCCTTGACGACGAGGCGCACGTGGAGGCCCAGAAGGCGCTCTACCGGGCACGTCGCGAGACCCTGTTGGAGGCCACTGACGCAGTGGGGCTCGTCAACGACCCGCAGTCGGTGGCCGGGCTGTACCTGTGGCTGTCCGGGCCGCCGTCCATGAGCGCCTATGACATGGTGGGGGCCTTCGCTGAGCTGGGGATCGTCGTCGCCCCCGGTGACTTCTACGGGCAGGCTGGTGTCGGGCGTGTGCGCATGTCACTGACCGGTACCGATGAGAGGGTAGCTGCGGCCACCGCCCGCCTTCGCACGTCCCAGGCCGCTGACCTCTTCCGGGCCTGACGGGCGGGGCCTTGCAGCCCTGTCTCATTCTCCTGTGACTTTGGTGGAGAGGATGTCTTTGCTGCCGCCTTCCTTCTCCTGCGGTCGGCCTGACGAGACCCCACCCTGCCGGGGCGGGCACCCCGGGTGAGTTCTTTGGGGTGGGGGTAAAGAACTCGGGGTGGGGGTTGTGTGGGGGGCGGGGCGGTGTTCCGGTGGTCTTGTTGTGGGTTCTTGTGGGTGTTTGTGGCTGTGTCTCTGGGGTTGCTTGGTGTTTTCTATGGGGTGTGTGGGGTGGTGGGGCGAGTTGTTTGAGTTGTTGGGGGTTTTGCGGGGGTTGTTGTCGGGAGCTGTTGCCGAGGGTCGTCCCTCTAGGGGGCTGCCGCTGGGCTTTACGGGGGCTGTCGCGCGGGGGGCGGGGGCGGTCCTGGCCGGCTGTGTGCTGTTGGCCTGGGGAGCGGTTGGGCCGACTGGCTCCAGGGCGAGCCCGGCTATCGCGCGCGCCAGCGTACGGTCGGACCTCGCTGAGGGCCGTCAGGATCCTTCTCGATTGCTCCCGTGACGCTCAGGTGGCGGAGCATGTCTGTGACTGTCTTTGGTGCTGCACCGGTTGCTGCTACGACCTGACGGTTGGTGACGGGGGCGTGCTTGATAGCGTCAAGGATCCAGTTCTCCACGTCCTGGTGCAGGGGGACGGCGACCTGCGCGCTGCCTAGCGCCTTTCTGCAACGGTCTGCGAGCACCCAGGTGGAGGAGCCGGGATTCTGCTCCAGCAGGTCGACGCTGACCAGCCAGTCGAGAATCTCCTGGCACTCGGCGGGTCCTGCCTGGAGCAGGTGGCCTGCGGTCGCGCTCGTAAGCGTCGTCGCTCCAAGAAGGTGGCGCAGGACGAGAAGCGTGTTGACGTTGCGTACCACGCCCTCGGCAAAGAGCGGGACGAGCACGGCCAGAGCGCGGACAAAGTGGGAGTCGGTCCCTGTTGCGGTGAAGGTGACGTCAACATGGAAGTCGTCAGTGTCAATGTCTGGGACCGGTCGGCCTGCAGTCAGCATCGAGACCCACATTCGGTCAAAACCGCGCGATGTCTCCTCGACAAGACCCAGTCGGTGCAGAGCCTGCATGAGAACGGGGTTGCGCGGTGTTGACGGGGTACGCAGCAGGCGGTCGGCGCGAACTCCCAGGGGCAGGCCGCCGGGGGAGTGCACACGTAGCGTCTGGGGCGACTGGTCGACGACGACGGCGGTTGTCAGTGACCAGTCCCTGTGGGCAAAGGCGTTGAGGACGACCTCGTCCACGGCGTCGAAGGGAAAGTCAGGCAGTGGGCGCTCCTGTCCCGTGGGCAGGTCGATCCGGTCGGCCTCGGGGTCGGAATGAGCCTTGATGCGGGCCAGCAACGACTGGATCGCCAGGATCGCCGGCTCGGTCACTTCCTCCTGGGAAGGTTCTCCGCCAGGGAATGGGCGGTAGACATGGCGGGCCAGGGGCAGGCTGAGGGTCCTGCGGCCGAAGAGGATCTCCGCGGCGCGCAGGAGAGTGCCCCCGGGGGTGAGCAGGCCGAGGAGCGTCAGAAGCTCGCGGTCGGAGCCGACAGTCCGGTCGGGATGCTGCGCGGTGAACAGGACCCGCCCCCGCGTCAGCGCCTCCTGGTCAAGATCTGGTATCGACAGCTGGGAGGGTAGGGCGGTGTGGTCCGGGTTGGCTCGGTGGAAGGCCAGCTGACGGCGACGGTCCTCCCCCAGGGGGAGGCAGGATGTCCCCTGACGGATTGACGCGGCCCCGTTCCTTCGGGCGTAGACCGACAGCCCCTGCGGGACGCGGATAATGACCAGCCGGGCTCCCGCGTAGACCTCAGCCCAGGCCTCGACAGTCAGGTTCGGCCGTGAGCGGGAGAAGATCTTCTGGGCGATGTCCGCAGGGTCAGCGTCGGTGCCGGTCAGGGCCTGTGGACCGGGGACCTTGTCTGCCACGCCGAGGACGATGAAGGACTCGCCGTCAGCGTTGGCCAGGCAGATGGCGGTGTCAAGCAGGACCTCGACGCGCTTGGCATCGGGGTTGCCTAGGAACTGAGGGATGCGGGCAGGGTCCTCCTTGAGGTCCAGGTGCTGGCTTTCCTGGCTGTCCGCAGTGGCGCCGCTCCGGATGGCGTCCAGGGCTCTGCGCACGATCTCCTGCATGGCCCCTAACTGTAGAGTTCTTTGGGGTGGGGGTAAAGAACTCGGGGTGGGGGTTGTGTGGGGGGCGGTGCGGTGTTCCGGTGGTCTTGTTGTGGGTTCTTGTGGGTGTTTGTGGCTGTGTCTCTGGGGTTGCTTGGTGTTTTCTATGGGGTGTGTGGGGTGGTGGGGCGAGTTGTTTGAGTTGTTGGGGGGTTTTGCGGGGGTTGTTGTCGGGAGCTGTTGCCGAGGGTCGTCCCTCTAGGGGGCTGCCGCTGGGCTTTACGGGGGCTGTCGCGCGGGGGCGGGGGCGGTCCTGGCCGGCTGTGTGCTGTTGGCCTGGGGAGCGGTTGGGCCGACTGGCTCCAGGGCGAGCCGGACCTGACTCGTCGGGGCTGAGGAGGCCGGGGCCAACCCCGAGCCGTGCCAGGGGCGGACACGGAAGCCGGAAGGTCCCGAGAGCCCGTAGAGTAGGGCCGATACCCCGGGCCTCCTGCCCGGGGAGCATGAGACCGGCCTGCTTGCAGCGCATCGTGCAGCGCACGCTGGCCCAGGCACACCGTCGGCCCGGAGCCGATGACCGAGGAGGCATCATGACGAGCACGTCCCCTACTGCGCCCTCACAGCCGGAAGGTCAGGCAGCCGCGTTGTCTGCCCCTGACGGCCCTGCTGAGGATGCCGTCACGACCTCGGGTCTGCTCACGGTCGGTTCCCAGGAGCTGGAGCTGCCCCGCGTACCTGCCACGGACGGCTCGGACGGGCTGAGTGTCTCCCGCCTCCTGGCCGGCACCGGGATGGTGACCCTAGACCCTGGTTTCACCAACACGGCGTCCTGTACCTCGCAGATCACCTATATCGACGGTGCGGCCGGGATCCTGCGCTACCGTGGCTACCCGATCGAGGAGCTGGCCAAGTCCTCGACCTTCCTGGAGGTCGCCTACCTGCTCATCTACGGCGAGCTGCCTGACCGCGAGGCCTTCGAGCGCATGGACCGCCGTATCAAGCGCCACCGCCTGCTGCACGAGGACTTCCGCAGCTTCTTCACCTCCTTCCCCTCCTCGGGGCATCCGATGGCTATCCTCCAGGCGGGTATCTCAGGCCTGGCCACCTACTACGAGGACACCCTTGACCCGCACGTCCCCTACGAGCGCGAGCTGGCGACCGTCCTGCTGCTGGCCAAGGTACCCACCATGATCAGCTACATCGCGCGCCGTGCCGTCGGCCTGCCCCTGCTCTACCCGGACCCCCAGCGCGCCTACGTCGAGGACTTCCTCCGCCTGACCTTTGGTATGCCCTATCAGTCCTACGACATCGACCCGGTCGTGGTGCGAGCGCTGGATATGCTGCTCATCCTCCATGCTGACCACGAGCAGAACTGCTCTACCTCCACGGTACGCCTGGTGGGCTCCTCCGACGCCAACATGTACGCCTCGGTGGCAGCGGGGGTTGGAGCCCTGTCCGGCCCGCTCCACGGGGGCGCGAACGAGGCCGTGCTGCGCATGCTGGACACGATCCAGTCCTCGGGCATGTCCACCTCGGAGTTTGTCCGTAAGGTCAAGGACAGGGAGGACGGCGTGCGGCTCATGGGTTTTGGTCACCGGGTCTACAAGAACTACGACCCGCGTGCGGCCATCGTCAAGGAGACCGCCCACGACGTCCTGGCCCGGCTGGGCAGCAGCGACGGGGACCGGAAGCTGGAGATCGCCATGGAGCTAGAGGAGGTCGCCTTGCGCGACGACTACTTCGTCTCCCGCAGGCTCTACCCCAACGTGGACTTCTACACAGGGCTCATCTACCAGGCCATGGGCTTCCCCACCAAGATGTTCACCCCGTTGTTCGCCCTGGGGCGGCTGCCTGGCTGGATCGCCCAGTACCGCGAGATGATCGCCGACCCGACCAAGCGTATCGGCCGCCCCCGCCAGGTCTACGACGGCTACACCGAGCGCCATTACGTGGCCATGCACCGCCGTCGCCACGCGCACGGTGACTACCCGGCCACCCGTGCGGGCGAGGCGGCCCTGGACCGGGTTCCCCGGGTCTGAGGGCGTCCCTCCCGCTCAGGGCGGCGGGGTCCAGAAAGGTTGGCAGGGCCTGGGACAGCCGGTTGCCTGAGGTTAGACTATCCATATGACTCAGCAGCGCCCTGCCCCCGAGACCCCCGGAGACGAGACTCCTGGACGCCCGACCGCCAGCCCGGCTCCTAGCGGCTCCGCCCCTGCACAGGGCAGCGAGCCTCCCCTGCCCTACGCCGACCGGCCGGTGTCCTCCGCTCCCGGTCACTGGGTGCTTGCCCGCGCTGGCAAGCGTGTCCTGCGCCCCGGTGGCGCGGCGCTGTCAGCAGCCATGCTGGAGCACGCTGGCCTCAGTGGTGCCGACGTCGTCGAGCTGGCGCCTGGGCTGGGGCGCACCGCCGCCGAGATCATCAAGGCTGCTCCCGCCTCCTATACCGCCATTGACCGCGACCCTGACGCAGCGCGACGGGTGGCAGCCGTGGTCGGTAGCCGCGGTAGCGTCCGGCAGGGGGAGGCGGCTCGGACCGGACTTGCCGACGCCAGCGCGGACGTTGTCGTCGGTGAGGCCATGCTCACCATGCAAGGGGACAAGGGCAAGGCGGAGATCGTGGCCGAGGCTGTCCGTGTGCTGCGGCCCGGAGGCCGCTACGCCATCCACGAGCTGGGTGTCGTCCCTGATGACATTGACCAGGCCTACTACACCCAGCTGCGCCAGGACCTGGCTCGTGCCATCCATGTCAACGCCCGTCCCATGACTGCTGCCGCCTGGAGGCGGCTGCTGGAGGAGGCAGGCCTGGAGGTGGACTGGGTGGGTACGGCGCCGATGGCCCTGCTCAAGATGAGCCGTAACGTCCGCGACGAGGGCCTGGGCGGGGTCCTGCGGATCCTGCGCAACGTGGCACGGGACAGGCCGCTACGCCAGAGGATCCTGGGGATGCGTCGCACCTTCAGGCGCTACGAGAAGGACATGGTGGGTATCGTCGTCGTCGCCCACAAGCCACAGGTCTGAGCGGGCGGGGGTGCTGCGGGGCGTCGCGCTCCCTCACCGTGGCCGGGGCTGGTGGTCGACCCGGCCACGGTGCCGTCCCGTCTGCGGTCCCGTCTACTGACTGGTGCCGAGCTCGATGTCCTTGCCGCCGCGTGCCAGTGCCTCCACAGCCCCAGACTGGGAGTTGCGCCGGAACAGGACGTTGGAGGCGCCCGCGAGCTCGCGGGCGGTCACCACGCGTGGCTCCTTGAACAGGCCGTGCTGCCCGGGGACCACCCCGCCCTGTGGCATGAGGGAGACCTTGGTGCCAGCAGTGAGGTACAGGCCGGCCTCGACCACGCAGTCGTCACCCAGCGGGATACCGAGCCCGGAGTTGGCGCCTAGGAGGCAGCGCTCCCCCAGGGAGACCTGCTGGCTCCCCCCGCTGGACAGCACCCCCATCGTCGAGGCGCCGCCACCGATATCCGAGCCGTCACCGACGACGACCCCCTGGGAGATACGGCCCTCCACCATGGAGCGCCCCAGCGTGCCCGCGTTGTAGTTGACGAAGCCCGCGTGCATGACAGTCGTCCCCTCGGCGAGGTAGGCGCCCAGGCGCACGTTCGCCGCGTTGCCGATACGCACGCCCGAGGGCAGGACGTAGTCCGTCATCCGGGGGAACTTGTCCACCGACACCACCTGGGCGGGGCGTCCCAGGGCCGCTAGAAGCCGGGTGCGGGTCTCCTCGAAGTCCTCCGCAGGACAGGGGCCGGCGGAGGTCCACACCACGTTGGGGAGGGTGGAGAAGACGCCGTCAAGGTTGACGGTGTTGGGCTGGCACAGCCTGTGGGACAGGACGTGCAGTCGCAGGTAGGCTCCCGCCACCGTCAATGGGGCGTCGTCCAGGTCGGCCCAGGTGCGCACAACGGTCGTGTGCACGCCCCTGGCCTCGTCACGGCGCTCCATGGCGGTCAGGGTAGCCAGGAGGTCGGCGTGGCCGCCCTCAGGCTCGGTGCCCAGGACCGGGCGCGGGTACCACACGTCGAGGGTGTTGCCGTCGTCGGTCACGGTTGCCAGACCGAGACCCCATGCACTGCGAGTCGTCATAGTGCCCACGATACGGGACCCCGGTTCCTGGCGCTGGGACTGGCCCGCCATCCGGGCACCCTGGTGGCTGGGTGCGCCGGTCGTGCTGGGCCTGGGTGGCGTTGCTGGCTCGGCGTGAGAGAATCGGGCCATGGTGCGAACCACGATCCACCTGATGCGCCACGGCGAGGTCTATAACCCCGAGGGCGTCCTCTACGGGCGCCTGCCCGGCTACCACCTCTCCGCCCTCGGTCAGCGGATGGCCCGTCAGGTTGCCAGCGTCCTGTCTTCCTCGGACCACGACATCACCCATGTCATCACCTCGCCCCTGGAGCGTGCCCAGGAGACCGGTGCCCCTACTGCCCAGGCCTTCGGTCTTGCAGCAGGGACCGATCCGCGGCTGATCGAGGCGGGCAGCCACCTTGAGGGCATGGCTGTCAGTCGCAGCCGTTGGGTGCTGGCCCAGCCGGGGATGTGGCGCTCCTACGTCAATCCGTGGCGCCCCTCCTGGGGGGAGCCCTACGTCGAGATCGTGGAGCGCATGCGTGCGGCGGTCGCCTCCGCGCTGGCGGCTGCCCGGGGGCACGAGGCCCTGCTGGTCTCCCACCAGCTGCCCGTGTGGTCCCTGCGGCTCTTCCTGGAGAGGCGTCCCCTGGCCCACGACCCTCGACGGCGGCAGTGCTCCCTGGCCTCGGTGACCTCCCTGACCTTTGAGGACTCGACCCTGGTGGGACTGGCCTACTGGGAGCCTGCGGGTGACCTGCTGCGCCAGGCACGGGACATGGCGCCGGGTACCTCGGCTGCCCAGGTACCTCGGGACCGGGTGTGACCCAGCAGCCTCCGTCCGGGAGGGGCTCGCAGCCGCTGCCGAGGCGGCAGTGGACCGGGCAGGATTTTGTCTGGTGGAACACCGCCGCTGTGCTCACGGCTGTGCGCAGGGGCAGACGGCCCAACCCGGTCTCCCCGGTCATCGACCCGGTGAGACTCGTTCTTGCATCCGACGAGGTCATGCTCGCTACCTGCGACGCCAGGATGCTCATGTGGCGGCGTGGCGACGCCACCTACAACCCCTCGCGCGGCTTCTTCCTGGCGGGCGGGCCGGTGGGGTTGGCGCTGAGCGCCGCCTTCCTTGGTGGCCAGGCCTACCTCAACCAGCGCCGTCGGCAGGCCGCCCAGGCTGATGCCGTGGAGAGGTGGAGGCACGTGGCTGACGCGCGGCTGAGCGTGTCCACCCACGGCATCTACCTGGCGACGGGGGAGGGGGTCATGCCGGTCCCCTTCGCCGAGGTCCAGGAGGTCAGGCTCACCGCCACCGGCGAGGTGGTCATGGCTGCGGCCAATGCCCATGGGTCGGCCCGCTGGATGCTGCGGGCGCAGTGGGCCGAGCTGGTCCTGGTGCTCTGGGCGACGCGTTACATGCCCGACCACCCCCAGCTGGTGGACCGCAGCTGGCTGCCCGCAGACTGGCTGGTCCACGCCGCCGCCCACGGTTACGACGTCGACACCACCCCCTGGCCGGGCGGCGCTCCTGCGGTGCTGCCGTGAGCGCTGGAGCACGGTAAGCCACGGTAAGCACAGCGCAGGACAGTGCAGGCATGGAACCGGGTACCCGGCGACAAGGCGGGGTTGACGGTTCCCGGCCGACAGGATTTCCGGGACGGACTTATTTATGGGACTACTGGGCTTACGGCTTGCAGGGAGCGCTCCCGCTGTCGGGGCCGCCTGACGGCCCCGCCGTCCCGTCGGGGTCTGAGGGTGACGGGTCCTCAGGTGGGTTCTGACCCTCCTTCTGGCCTTTCCTGTCAGCCATGCCGCCGCGCTTCTCCTCGCTCCCGGGAGCGCCAGGGTCGGCAGGGGCTGACCCGTCCGGCGCCTGTGCCCTGCCCGGGTCCTGGGGGTGTTCCGAGGCCCCCGCGCTGCCTGGAGCAGTGCGGCCGGTGCCTGCCTGGCCTGAGGCGTCCCAGGTGCTCTGAGTGTCAGAGGTACCCGGGACGCGCCGACCCTGCGTGGTGGTGTCCGGGTGGTGCCGACGGCGACGCAGATCCTGCTCCAGGTCACGCAGGAAGTCGGTGTCGTCGTCGGGAGCCAGGGGGCGCGGGCGCTCTGGGCGGCGCAAGGAGGTCCCCTCCCGGGAGGACCAGACCGTCGGTTCCACGTATCCGCCGCGCCGCTCGGCAGCGCTGACCCTGCTGACGATGATCCAGGCGATGGCGCCGACTGTGGGGACGAGGATGATGAGGACCACCCACATGAACTTGGGCATGCGCGCGGGCATGTTCTCCTCGGGGGTACGGGCGCAGTCCAGCAGGGCGTACAGCTGGAGGGCGAACGCCAGGACGAAGAGAGCAGCGCGCATGACTCCAGCCTAGCCCAGTTGGCGGGCTTGTTCTGGCGGCTGCGTGAGGCGTTCCTGGTGGCCTGTGACTGACCGCTTCCATAGCTGCTGCCTCATCGCCAGAGCCCCGTTGCGCGTTCCCAAGTCGGGGCGGCTGGGGGCTCCTCGGTGCCAGTCCGGCGGGGGTGGGCTGTCGTGTCTGCCTGAGGTCGTGGTGGTGGGGGTGCCCCTGTCTGGGGGTGCCTGGGGCGGGTCTTGTGCCTGGGGTGTTGTGGTGGTGGTGTGGTGGTGGTTACGGTTTGGTTTATGCGGATGAGCAAGGAGGAGTGGCACCAGGCGTGGCTGCACGCCACGCCTGAGTGGGTGGACGCCAACATGGACGACCTGGTGGAGGAGGGGTACGCGCCGATGGGTGTGGGCCACCCGGTGACCCAGGAGCACCTGGGCTACTTCGGTGGGGTGCTTCCGGCCTCGGTGCTGCACCTGTGGGAGAGGTTCGGGTTCGAGGGCTTCGGGGACGGGCGGTGGTGGTTCACCGACCCCTTCCTGTGGGCGCCGGTGGTGGACGCCTGGCTGGAGGGCACCCCTGTGCCGTTCCCCAGCCAGCGGTGGTGGTGCCTGGCCCGCTCCGCGATGGGGACCATGGAGCTGTGGGGGGAGGTCTCCGGCCCCGCGCTCACTGTGGAGCCGGTCCTGGGGCGTGTCTACCCTGACTCCGGCAGCGCCGGGGACATGGCCGACCCGGTGATGCGTGAGCGCCTGGGGGCCACCACCCTGGTCTCGGCGTCGGAGGACCTGGACGACGACGACACGGGTGTGCTGGTGACTGACTGGGCGATTGAGCACCTGGGTGTGCTGGGGGCTGACCAGGTCTACGGGCTGACCCCGGCCTACTGCTTCACCGGGAGGGTGAGCACCAGCCAGGTCGGCATCGAGGACGCGGTCGCCCACCTGGTCTTCCTGGCCCAGGCCCAGGACCACGTCCTGGGCCCCGACTTCTCCTCCGCAGCCGCACAGGCAGCCGCAGGCATTGCCGCAGGTGGCCCGGGCACCGGCGGCAGCGGCAGCGACGGGACAGGCGGCGGCCCGGGCGGAGATGGTGGCCCCGACGAGCCGGGGGCGGGGTCGTGACGCCGGGGCGCTGGCGGGGACGGCCCCGCTGGCTCAGGGGCGGGCGCCCCACCGCCCCTGCTGCTGGTCCCTCCGCTCCCGCCTCTCCTGCTGGTCCCACCGCCCCTGGCGGCGGGACCGGTGGTGGGCCGGTCCCCGGCCGCAGCGGTGGTGGTGGCCCGGCCCCCGGCCACGGGGGCGGGGCTCCTGGGCCTGGTGCCTCGCTGGCGCCTGGGGACATGTTCACCCCAGGGCGGGCTGGTGGGCAGGAGGTGCTGGTGCGGGAGGGGGCGGTGGCGGCGCCTGACAGTCCGCTGGCCTGGCACTCGGCCACGCCGGTGGAGGTGTTCTTCCACACCGGCTACCAGCCCGCCACCCAGGAGCTGGCCTCCGAGTTCACCCGCCAGCTGGACCGACAGCTCTCGGCCCTGTCCCTGCTGTCGGCGGAGCGGCTGCTGGAGGGCATCCGCGCCTACCGGGCCCAGGGACGCCAGCCCACCTCCACCAGCACCCGCAAGGACAAAAAACTCTTCATGAGGAAGGTCGTGCGTGACCTGACTCGCGTGCACCGGCTCTCCCGGGAGGACGCGCGGGCCGCGACGCGGGAGGTGGACCGGGCGCTGGTGGTGCTCCACGAGTCCGACCAGGTCACCTTCGGCCCCTCCCGGCCCGCCACCACCGAGGGCGGGTGGCCCTCCCTGGGCCACGGGGCGGTCAACTCCTCTATCGGGGGCCAGGGCAGGCCTGTGGCCGCGGTCCTGGAGCAGGCCGCCCTGGCCGTCCCGGCCGACCGGAGGCCGCGGGTGCGCCTGCTGGTGCGCGCCGTCCTCACCGGCTCCCCCACCCTGGCCCAGGACCTGCGACACGGGCGCACCCACCTGGAGCCCCGCACCCAGGCCCAGGTGAGCGCCACCAGCCCCCGGGGGCCACCCTGGACCCCCGCCCACGTCGCCTCCACCATCGCCGCAGGCCACGCCCCCTGGCACCCACCCACCCGGGCACAGGAGCCCGCGCCCTCGGCCACGACCCGGCCCGGGGCCGGGCAGCCCCACCAGCCAGGCCAACCCGGCCCCGCCACCACCCCGCCAGGCCCCGCACGGACGGCCGCCACCACAGCGGGGCCGCCCCAGACGGGCGCCACCCCGGCCGGGCCGGGCCAGCCGGGCCACAAGATCACCCGCGAGGAGGTCCTGGCCGACATCGAGGCCCGAGTGGCCCAGGCGGCCCGCCAGGGCAACCAGCCCCGGGCCGCGCGGGAGGCACTCGCCGGGACCGGCCCCGCCCGCACCGCCAGCCTGCGCGAGGCCTCCTTCCCCCACCCGCCCACCACCGCCGTACGAACGCCACCAGCACAGCCCCAGCCCCAGACAGGCCCCAGACTGTCCCGGGCGGGCAGGCCGGGCCACAAGATCACCCCCGAGGAGGTCCTGGCCGACATCAAGGCCCGAGCCGCCCGAATAACCCAGGAGCCCCCCACCCCACGCCAGACCCCCATCAGAAAACACCGACGCAACCGAGGCCTAGGCCGCTAAGACCCGACCCCGGCCTCACCCGGTGAGCTCACCAGTACGCGACACCGAGCCGGGACCTACCACCTGACACGGCGCATGCGCCTGAGCCGCTTCTGGCCGGCCGCCCAGCTGTGGCTGACTGCCAGTAGGCGGAGACGGGTGCTCAGTCGGAGCTAGACTGGCGCTTACGGGTGGACAGTCTCATGGACAAAACAGGGGACTATAATCGTGGTCATGACGGGGGAGAGGCACTACACCAAGACTCATCCATGGATCACCTTCAGTTTTCGAGCGGACAGACTTCGGCCTGAGACGTGGGTGCTGCTGGGTGAGGCGGCTTCGAAGTGTGAGCACCTGGCAGGTTCGGCACTACCCCCAGAAGTTGCTCGGGAGCTGAGTCTCCTGAGCCTGGAGCGCGGTGCCCACGGCACTACCAGTATCGAGGGCAACAGCCTGACTGAGAAGGAGGTACGTGCGATCATTGAAGGTGCTGATGACACGCCGCCGTCGCGGGCCTACCAGCGCCAGGAGATCGAGAACCTGATCTCCCTGTTCAATGACATCGCTGAGGAGTGTGTGAGCGGCGCTCCTCCGCCGCTGAGCCCGGAGCGGCTCAAGGAGCAGCATGCGCGCCTTATGGTCGGTCAGCCGCAGAAGGAGGATCTGGATCCTGGTCGATTCCGTACCCACAGCGTCGTAGTGGGCCGGTACCGTGGGGCGCCGTCGGAGGACTGCGACTACCTGGTGGACAGACTGTGTGAGTGGATGAACCGTGAGCTTGACAGCCTGGGGGCAGCCGACCACTCCATGCGTCAGCCCCAGGCAGTTGTCCTTGCTGTCCTGGCGCACCTGTACATGACGTGGATCCACCCTTTCAGCGACGGTAACGGGAGGATTGCCCGTCTTCTGGAGTTTGAGCTGCTGCTGCGTACAGGGGTGCCTGTTCCTGCGGCGCACCTGTTGTCAAACCACTACAACAGGACCCGCGACATGTACTACGTGGTTCTGGAGCGCACCAGTCGTGCTAAAGGCTACCCGGTGGAGGAGTTCGTGCACTACGCCGTCCAGGGGCTTGTTGACGGGCTGCGCGAGCAGATCAGGACGGTTCAGTCAGCCCAGCTGACAATTATGTGGCAGTCCTACGTCCACGAGCGCTTCCACGGGCAGCACACGGTTGCCAGGACGCGGATGCGTGACCTGGTCCTGGCTCTTCCGCCGGACCGGTGGACGCCGGTGGGAGAAGTCGCCGTGCTCACCCCTGAGCTCGCTCAGGCGTACGGGGGTAAGACCTCCAAGACTGTCACCCGGGACGTCAACGCCCTGGTACAGATGGGCCTGGTAGACAAGCAAGCCTATCGGGGCCTGCGCCCGCGCACCGAGCTGATGGCAGCCTTTATCCCCCCGCGGGCCGAGTAGTCGGCGGCAGGGAGGGTATCTGACGGTCGGCAGGCTGGGCCGGGTGGCCGGTCGGGGCTGTTGCTGCTCGTGCCTGTCGGGCCGCTGTCCCGTGTCCCGCTGCGGCCCACCTAGACGGCACAGTGGGAGACTTGCCGGGTGCACGACCCCTCCAGCTCCCTCCCCGTCCGCCTGGTCACCGGGGGTACCAGGGCACAGGACGTCATGAGGCTGCGTGCCCTCCTGGCTGAGCGCCTGGTGTCCCGGGGACTGGGAGAGACCCGGGACACCCGCCCGCAGGCGAGCCGCCTGCCGGTGCTGGTGCCCGTCGGGCCGCAGGAGGACCCGGTGGAGGCTGAGGCCGACATGCGCCGCCGCCTGCACGCGGTCCCGGCTGGGACCGACCTGGTCCTGCGTACCTCCGGCTCCTCCACCGGTACCGGCCGTCTTGTGGCTGTCAGCGCCCGCTCCCTGCTGGCCTCGGCCCGGGCCACGCACGCCCGCCTGGGGGCAGCGGGCAGGTGGCTGCTGGCGCTGCCCGCCCACCACGTAGCGGGCCTGCAGGTCCTGGTCCGCTCCGTGCTAGCCGGGACAGCCCCCCTCGTGGTTGACACCTCCACAGGATTCCGCGTCCCTGCCCTGGCTGACACTCTGCACCGGGCACTGAGGGGGCGCGACCCGGTGTACCTCTCCCTGGTGCCCACCCAACTGGTGCGTGCTCTCCAGGACGAGGAGGCCACCAGGGCACTGCGCCAGGTGGACGCGCTCCTCCTGGGTGGGGCCGCCGCCTCTGCCACGCTCCTGTCCCGGGCGCGGGCGGCGGGCATCCCCGTGGTCACGACCTACGGGGCCAGCGAGACAGCAGGCGGGTGCGTCTACGACGGCCTTCCCTTGGACGGCGTCGAGGTGGCTCTCGACGCCGAGGACCGGGTCCTCCTGCGCGGCCCTGTCCTGGCCAGCGGTTACGTCGGGGCTGAGCCCGGGGGCGGTGCCTGTGACGTCGGGCAGGACACCCGGTACCACGATGCCTCCCTGGCGGGCGGTACCGGGCAGGGTATCGCCCGCCAGGAGGTCGGCACGCCCCTGTGGCGGCCGGGATCCAGGCTGCCGGTGACGTTGCGGCCGGGCTTCCACCTTCTGCCTACTGCGCTGCCCGGCGAGCTGCCCGCTAAGGGCGGGACAGGGACGGTACGGGTCCTGGCGACCCCGGACCGGGGGCGGCTGGAGGAAGGCCGCCTGGTGGTGCTGGGCCGGGCGGACGGTCTCATCAACACCGGCGGTGTCAAGGTGGACCCCGGGGACGTGGAGGACGCCCTGACAGGTATCGAGGGGGTCGCCGAGGCCTGCGTGGTCGGTGTCCCGGACCAGGAGTGGGGCACGGTGGTGGCGGCAGCGGTGGTCCTCCAGCCGGGGGCGGCCCTGGACGGAGCCGCAGTGCGCCGCTGCGCCCGGGAGCTGCTGGAGGGAAGCCACGCTCCCAAGCGTGTCGAGGTCCTTGACTCCCTGCCCCTGCGGGGGCCGGGCAAGGTGGACCGTCGGGCGGTACAGCTGCTCCTGTCCCGTTCCTGAGTGTGCCCGGCAGTGGCACCGGTGTTGGTACTGGGGCCACCGGTGCTAAGGTCACTGCGCCAGGACAGCAGGGGCGCGAGGTGGGGAGAACGTGGGGGAGAACATGGGCACAGACGGCACTGGTGGTGCGGGCGGTACCGGTGACGCGACGAGCTGGGCGGAGGTCGTGCGGCTGCGCACCCTGCCAGCAGCCGTGGCCCCCGTCGTCTTGGGCTCAGGTGTCGCCGCTGCTCTGGGAACCGCGTCACCGCCGCGCTGCCTGCTGGCTGCGGGCGTGGCCCTGGCCCTCCAGATCGGTTCCAACCTCGCCAACGACTACTCCGACGGCGTGCGCGGCACTGACGACGAGCGGACTGGGCCGCCCCGTCTGACTGCCTCCGGGCAGGTGGACCCGCGCTCGGTGAAGTACGCCGCCCTGGGGTGCTTCGTCCTGGCTGGCGTGCTGGGACTGGTGCTCGTGGCGCTGGCGAGCCAGTGGTGGCTGCTGGGTGTGGGTGCGGCAGCGGTGGCGGCCGCCTGGTTCTACACCGGTGGGTCGCGGCCCTACGGCTACATGGGCCTGGGGGAGGTGTTTGTCTTCGTCTTCTTCGGCCTGGTCGCCACTGCGGGGACCGTCTACGTGCAGGGCGGCAGCGTGCCCGGGTGGGTGTGGCTGGCCGCCTGCGGGATCGGGCTCATCGCCTGCTCCCTGCTCATGGTCAACAACCTGCGCGATATCGCTACCGACCCGCGGCACGGGAAGATGACACTGGCGGTGCGTCTGGGGGAGCGGGGCGCCCGCCGCGCCTTTGTGGCCATGGTGTGCGCACCGGTGGCGCTGGCGGTAGCGGCGGTCCTGTGGGCGCGCGCCGACCTGAGCAGGTCAGGGGAGGCGGACACGTCGGGTGGGTCAGTCTGGGTGCTGCTCGCGGCCGTGACAGTGCTGGCTGTCGTGCTGGGCGCGATGGCTGCCCGGGCACTGCGCCCGGTGGTGGGCGGGGCAAGGGGGCGGGCACTGGTCCCGGCCCTGCGCGACGCCGGGCTGTACGAACTGGCCTACGGCGTCACTCTAGCCCTGGCTCTTGTCCTGGTGGCGGCCTGACGGTGCCGGGTCGGCCGGGCCTCCTTGTCGAGGTCTCGGTGCAGGTGCCCGCGCCTCAGCCCAGGAGGGGGTGGCACTGGGCGGAACGCGGAGGAGTCGGCTTGCGCGCCGCCGTCGGGAAGGGCTAACGTCACCGTCATGGCGGCCATCTACGCGACGACTCCGACCACTGGCGGTGCGCAGGAGCTCTCGGTCGTGTGTCGCATGTGTCTGTGTTGCTGCTGTCAGGTGCGCTGAAGCCCGTCCGTGACGCGTGACGTTGCCGGTACCCGACTGCTTCTCAGCCCCGTTCTCCTAGCCCCGTTAACGCCTTGCCCGGTGCGCACCGGCTCATGACGCCGCGTCTTGCGCTCGGTAGCGCGGTCCGCTTGATGCCGCGGTGGCCGCGATGACGGTGACGGACCACGAGGACGACGGACCATGAGGACAAGCATGAGGACAAGGCCCTCGCTGAGGCGTGGTCGCGGTAACGACGTCCGCCCGCGCCTGGCAGCATCCCCCAACCCGACAACCCCCTCAACGGCGCCCCCTGGACGTCAGCCCCCGTGTCCTGAGGAGACTCTCAATGCCCACCCCTGACAGCCCTACCGGATCAGATCACACCCCTGACAGCCCCGTCCAGGAGCCCGACCCCAGCGCTCCCGGCCTTGACCCTGGTGACGACTCTGGTGACGTGACCGCCGACAACGCTGCCGACATTCTCGCGGAGGAGGAGGCCGTGCAGCCCGGAGACAGCGGCTCCCGTCCGTCACGCCGCCGGCTGCTGGCCGTCGGCGGGCTTGCTGCTGCAGCCGTCGTCGGCGTGGGCTCCTGGCTCACCCTGCGCCGTACCAACCAGGGCGTCATCGGCGCTGCCGAGGAGCTGCCGCTGGTCATCGGCGGCGACATCTGCGCCGCCCCGCTGTATGCCGCCTACCACCAAGGCTACTTCGATGACGCAGGCCTCAACGTCACCCTGGCCCGCACCCAGCGCACCGAGGACACCAAGGACGCCCTCAGCGCCGGTAAGTACATCGGCGCTCCCGGCATCTTCTTCTCCTGGTTGGAGCCTATCTATAACGGCATCAACGCCAAGCTGACCGCCGGCTTCCACTCCGGCTGCCTCCAGCTCGTGGTCGGCAACGACTCCCCTGCCTCCTCCTACGCCGACCTCAAGGGAGCCACCATCGGGGTCCCGTCCCTGTCCTCATCCGCCTTCGCCTACTTCTCGATCGGACTGGCCAGGGCGGGGATCGACGTCGACCCCGAGCACGGAGACATCACCTGGACCACCATTGATGAGGACTCCCTGGGCACCCGTCTGACCAACGGTGACGTCGACGCCATCATGGGCTCGGACCCGGCGCCGCTGCTGCCCGTCTTCGACGGCGCCGCCCGCGTGATCGAGTCTAACGACGAGGAGCCCTTCTGCTGTGCGGTGGCTCTTAACGGCGACTTCGTCTCCCGTCGACCCGACGAGGCCAGGGCGCTGACCGAGGCATGGCTGAAGGGGTCGGACTACCTGGCCGCCTCCGAGGCGAACCGTAAGGAGATTGCCAGGATCGAGGTTGACAACAGCTATGTGGCCGCCGACCAGTCCCTGGTGGAGCAGGTGCTGGAGACATACGGCTGGCGCGCCTCGGCGACGGCCTTCCGTGAGGCTATCGAGCCGGGCATCGAGGACTTCAAGATCACCGGCTACATAGACGCCGATGTTGACGCCGCTGAGCTTGCTGACACCGTCTACGCGGACCTGGGGATCACCCGATGACCACCAGTCCGCAGGCCGTCGTCGAGGCGGTGCCTGCACCGGTCGGCACCCCGACGGCGCGGACTGCCTCCACGGCTCCCGGCTCCTCCGGGGCCAGCGCCCGGCCTACCCGCCAGAACCGCCTCGCGGGGACGGGGCTGGCTGTCTGGGTCCTGTATGCCGCCGTGGTAGTCCTGGTACCTGATGCCGCCGGGGCGCGCAGCGCGGACACGGCTGCGCTGCTCGTCCTGGTCAGCGCCTGGGTCCTGGTGCTGGCAGTGTGGACGGCCGCGGCCGTGGTGCGCCCGGGAGCCGCTGCTGAGGCGCTTGCCCGTCGGCTGCCCTGGATCGTGTTCTTCGGGGCCTGGTTCACCCTCTGGCAGCTGACCACGGTCAAGACCGGACTGCTCGATCCCCCGTACTTTGTCGCCCCGGAGGTGCTCATCGAGGCCTTCCTCGGCGACTGGACGCTGCTGGCTCGGTGCCTGGGCTCCTCTGCCCTGCTGTTTCTGACTGGCTACGCCGTCGGCTCGGTGCTCGGCTTCGTCACGGGCCTGCTCATGGGCTGGTCGCGGCGGGCCGACTACTGGCTGCACCCGCTTCTGCAGACGGTCGGGCCGGTGCCCGCGGCGTCACTGCTGCCGCTGGCGGTGCTCATCCTGCCGACCACATACGTCTCGGCCGCCTTCATCGTCGCCTTCGGGGCCTGGTTCCCTATGGCCACCATGACGCGAGCCGGCGTGCGGGCGGTCCCGCGCTCCTACTTCGACGTCGCCCGTACCCTGGGCGCCGGCGAGTCCTTCCTGGTGCGCCGCATCGCCATCCCGGCGGCCCTGCCCGACATGCTCACCGGACTGTTCACCGGCCTGGGCACGAGCCTGGCGGCGCTGATGACCGCGGAGCTGGTAGGTGTTGACCAGGGGCTCGCCTGGTACATCAACTGGGTCAAGGGGTGGGCCGACTACCCGCGCATGTACGTGGGCCTGGCCGTGCTCATCATCTTCTGCCGCGCGTTGATGATTCTGCTGTTCAAACTGCGCTCCTCGCTGCTGGCCTGGCAGCAGAACCTGGTGAGGTGGTAAGTCATGGCTGCCCCGACGTCCTCCGCTGCTTCTGCCGCCACAGCCCCCATATCAACGCGGGCCGGCTCCGCGGGAGCGCCCGCTGGCGCCGGTCCCACGCCCCGAGGGGCACGGGTGGGCCTGACCGGTGTTAGCCACCGGTACCCGCTGCGTCGCGACATCGACCACGGCTGGGTCCCGGCACTGATGCGGATGGTCTCCCCGGTAGCCCGCGCCCGCCATGAGGCCGAGGACTCCAGGCCCGCGCAGCTGCCGGTGCTGGACCGCATCGACCTGGACATCGCCCCGGGGGAGTTCGTGTCCCTGGTGGGACAGTCAGGCTGCGGCAAGTCCACGATCCTGCGGCTCCTGTCCGGCCTGGAGACTCCCAGCCAGGGCAGCGTCGTCGTCGACGGGGAGGCCGTGACCGGCACCGCCCCCGAGCGGGCGCTGGCCTTCCAGGACGCCACGCTCCTGCCCTGGCGCACCGTGCGGGAGAACGTCGCCCTGGGGCCGCAGGCCCGTGGACGCCTGGAGCCGCGGCGAGTCGAGGCGGCGCTGCAGGTGGTGGGGCTGCGCGACTTCGCCGAGGCCTACCCGACCACCCTGTCCGGCGGTATGGCGCAGCGCGCGGCCCTGGCCCGGGCACTGGTCAACCGGCCCCGCCTGTTCCTGCTGGATGAGCCCTTCGGCAAGCTCGACGCCCTCACCCGGCTGACCCTGCAGGATGAGATCGCCTCCCTGTGGGCCTCGCAGGGCTTCACCGCGGTGCTGGTCACCCACGACGTGGAGGAGGCACTGCGCCTGTCCAACCGCGTCATCGTGCTCTCCGAGCGGCCGGCGCACGTGGTGGAGGACATTCGCGTGCCCGAGGGGCTGGGGAGCGACGAGTCCGCCCCCGAGTTCCAGCGGCTGCGCCGCCATATTCTCTCCCTCCTGGGCCGCTGACCGGGACCACAGACGGCGCCCGCCCCGGCAGGAGTCGGGACGGGCGCCCTCGTCGGTAAGCACGCGGGCTCACTCAGCGGGTGGCGGCCTCCAGGGCGACCTCCGCGTCGGGCTCGTCGGTGATGCGGTTACGCAGGTCGCGGCGCACGATCTCGATGGACCACATCCACACGATGTGGCCAAAGAACTCTGAGAAGTGTTCCGACCAGGTCTGGGCGCCGCTGATCCAGGGGAAGGGGTTGGGTGCCCACCCCAGCAGCGGCATGACGACCACGTGCGCACCCACGTACACGAAGACCCCGAAGACGGCGCCCTGCCACAGCTTGATCCTGGGGAAGTACTCGGCCGCGATGCAGTAGATCAGGCCGAAGACGATCGCGAAGCCGAAGTGCACGATGAAGGACATGATCGGCAGCTCGTTGTTGGAGAAGGTCACCGTCAGGTGCGAGGTCTCCGGTGACATGCCGAACCACTCCAGCATGGCCTGAGGCGGGTTCGTGTCCGAGCGGATGCCGGGGGTGCGCGGGGGGAAGGGCACCTCCCAGCCGAACTTGACCAGGGCGGAGAAGGTGCCGCCGATGAGGCCGACCAGCGCGGCCACGCCGAGACGACGGCGGGAGGGCTCGGTCGAGCCGAGCAGGCGAGTGATCCAGGTGGGCATGGGAACCTCCGGGGTGGTGTGGCGAGGGCACCGCAGCGGTCGTGGGTACAGTGCCTGCGGGGCCCTCCATGTGGTCGGCGCAACGATGCCACGGCTGCGCCAGGCGTCCAAGTTGGCGCGTGCGTGCGGGTGTCTGCCTGGGTGGTGGCAGGGGCGGTGACGTGCAGAAGATAGTCGGAGGAGGCTTGGAGGTAGTTAGAAGTAGTACGGGAAGGGTGACCAGTCCGGGGCGCGCCGCTGGAGGAAGGCGTCGCGGCCCTCGGCAGCCTCCTGCGTCATGTAGGCCAGGCGAGTGGCCTCCCCGGCGAAGACCTGTTGGCCCGCCATGCCGTCGTCGGCCAGGTTGAAGGCGAGCTTGAGCATCCGCACCGCCTGGGGGGACTTGCTCACCACCGTCGCGGCCACCTCCAGCGCCCGCTCCTCCAGTTCGGCGTGAGGGACAGCCTCGTTGACCACGCCCCAGCGCTGCGCTGTCACCGCGTCGTATGTCCGGGCAAGGAAGAAGATCTCCCGGGCGCGCTTGTCACCCACCTGCCGTGCCAGCAGCGCGGAGCCGTAGCCGGCGTCAAAGGAGCCCACGTCGGCGTCGGTCTGCTTGAAGCGGGCGTGCTCAAGGGAGGCCAGGGACAGGTCGCACACCACGTTGAGGCTGTGGCCGCCGCCGGCAGCCCAGCCGGGGACGGCGGCGATGACCACCTTGGGCATGGTGCGGATGAGGCGCTGGACCTCCAGGATGTGAAGGCGCCCGGCGCGAGCAGTGTCCACGCGCTGGCGTGCTGCGGCGACGTCGGCATCATGGTCGTGGCCGACGGCACTGGTGGGGGAGTCCTCGTCATCCTGGCGCTCGTAGAGGTAGCCGTCGCGTCCGCGGACTCGCTGGTCGCCGCCGGAGGAGAAGGCCCAGCCCCCGTCGCCCGGGCTCGGCCCGTTGCCGGTGAGGATCACCGCGCCCACGTCGCCGCTGGTGCGGGCGTGGTCGAGGACCCGGTACAACTCGTCAACGGTGCGGGGGCGGAAGGCGTTGCGCACCTCCGGGCGGTTGATCGCCACCCGGACCACGGGCAGGTCCCGCAGCCAGGTGCCCTCGGTGTCGCGCACGCAGCCGCGGTGGTAGGTGACGTCGCTCAGGGGTGGTGCGCTGCCTGGGCCTGTGGCGCCGCCCCCGGTGGGGCTGGTGGTGCCGGTGACCTCCGGTACGTCACGCCACCGGGTGGGGTCGAAGATGGCGGAGACCCGGGTGGGGGGTGGGTAGGAGGGGCCGTTGCTCCGGGTGTCAGGCATGTGCCCAGCCTAGATGGGGTGGCGCTGCCCAGGCGTGTCCTCCTCATGGGTGCTGGGGGCGTGGATCACCTGTTGCACATCTTCAGGCTGCCTGGCGTGGCTGCTGCTGGCGCTGTTGGCGGCCTGGTGGCCGGTGAAGACCTCCTCGGGGTGGACGTGGGTGGTGAAGGGCTGGTTGCCGCCGTTGTCCCAGGTCAGGGGGACTCATGAGTCGGGGTCTGTGACAGGGTGGTGGGCTGGTCCGGGTAGCGGGGCTGGCCTGGCTTGCGGGTTGCCCGGGCCGGCGGGTGCGGGTGTCTAGTGGAAGTAGTGGGGGTACTCCTGCTCGGGGTCGTGGTCGCGGTGGTCGACCCACTGGTGGTCTATCTGGGTGGGGGTGATGCCGGGGGTCAGGACGGTGTGGCCGGTGAAGCCCTCGTCGGTGTACCACAGGACGAGGCTGGGGTCGGGGTGCAGGGAGCGTATCCAGGCGGCGATCTCGGCGGCCACCCAGGGCTGGGCGTTGGTGGAGATCATCCCGTTGCCCGGGAAGTGGGTCACGTTGAAGGAGGGGCTGTCCGGGCGGGGGATGTTGGCCTCGGCGTCGATGATGTCGGTGGTGGGGTCGTAGCGGCGTGTCCTGCACCCGGGCCACCTGTGCTGGGCCTCGCGCAGGAAGGCGTCGGCGTCGATCATCTGCTGCTGGGACGTGACGGTAATGACCATGTGGTCAACTCCCATGGTGGTCCTCGCTCTCTGTGCTGGTCTGCTGGTGGTGTCCTAGACGTCGGGCTGGCGGAGGAGGTGGGCCGGCGGGTGTGGGTGTCTAGTGGAAGTAGTGGGGGTACTCCTGCTCGGGGTCGTGGTCGCGGTGGTCGACCCACTGGTGGTCTATCTGGGTGGGGGTGATGCCGGGGGTCAGGACGGTGTGGCCGGTGAAGCC